>JAKBCS010000256.1 GCA_021807595.1 Planctomycetota bacterium
CGAAGGTGCGATCCTTGGGCAGATACTTCAGAAAGCGATCTTGTCCGTCGTCGTCCACCACCAGGTCGCGCGGCAATTCCGGATCGTTCGACGTAAGCAGGTTGAACACCGACGAGTCGATGGTGAGGAAATTGCCCCCCCTCACCCTGCCCTCTCCCCCCGCTGGGGGAGAGGGTTTGTCCTTTCTGCCCTCTCCCCCAGTTGGGGGAGAGGGTTTATCCTTTCTGCCCTCTCCCCCCGCTGGGGGAGAGGGTTGGGTGAGGGGGGTCGTGCGATTGAACATCTCGGCGTAAAAGCGCGGGCTGGGTGTGTTGAGCGAATCGCAACACGGCATCCGAAAGGCGACGGGCCGACTATTGGGGATCCCGTTCATCCAATCGACACAACCCTCGTAGGTAGCCTTCGCCTTGGCAAAGTCGCCGCCCTTGAAGAACGGGCAGGGATGATCGAGCGTATGCGTCTCCAGGCTCAACCCTTCTTTGAGCCAGCCTTGCAAGCGTGCGTCGCGCGGATCGACTCGATTCGTCATAATGCTGACCGGCGCGCGGCCATCGATCTTCTTGAGCCGCTGCAAAATCGGACGCAAAAACTTCTCGTATTTCTCCGGCTCGCGCATGTCGTCGATGGCCAACACGACGACCGCTTCGACGCCTTCCTCGCCGACCCATTGCGGCGTCGTCAGGCGCGGAAACGTCCGCGAGACATAATACGGATCGCTTTCATGTAAATACGTCAATCGATTGCCATCGCCCGCGCGAGCGGTCGAGGAGAGAATGACAACCAGAGCGAGACACCACGTCCATCGAGAAGCACTCATGTGTAAACCTCGCGCAGAGATCGATACAAATTGAGGGCCGAACGCGGCGTCATTCTATCACGTTGGCCCTCGTGAGGTGAGGTGACGGGGCGAAGGGCGATTCGGGGATTTAGGAGTGGTATCGAGGATGCCTCTTTTTCTTTGAGATAACGAGAATCAGCGGCGGGACACGGGGCGGTTGGCGATGGCCCGGCGAACGGTCGGCGGGATGGGCGCATCGACGCCTTTGATACTCCGCCAGAGAATTTCGTTCAACTCGAAATCGTCCACCAGGTCGTACTCGCGGAAATCCATCCGGCTGGAGCGCTGCGCGCCGTAGGTCTTCTTCGTGTTCTTTGCATTCAAGTCGATGCGGGCGGCTTCGTGGGCATACGGCGCGGTATCGACTTTGTCCGTGAACGAGGCCGTCATCGGACGGGCGGCCGCGTCGTATTGGCTCAGTGGCGGCAGACCCAAGATCAGTTCCATGGTGCGGATCATGCTTACCGTACTGTATTGCGTGCTGTCCACCGAATGGCGCTTGGTATAAGGGCTGATAACCAAACCGACCGTGCGATGGGCGTCCACATGATCCGGACCATTTTGGGCGTCGTCCTCAATGACGAAGATTGCCGTCTCCTTCCAGTATTTGCTTTTGCTGACGGCCTCGATGAGCCGACCCAGCGCCAAATCGTTGCTGGCGACGCATGCCTGCGGCGTGTAGGTGTCCGGCGTCGTGCCGGTGGTATGATCTTCGCCCAGGCTCATCACGATAAAGCGAGGCATTTTATCGTTTTTCTCGAACTGGCGATACTCTTTCAGGAAGACCTCGACGTTTTCGGTGTCGCGCAGGCGTTTGTCCTTGACCTTGGCGATGCCGTATTCGGGGCACATATGGCCGACCAATCCCGGCACGCGCGCCTCCATCTTGCTGCCGCCGTCGCCCGTGCTGACGCGCTTGCCGTACTCGCCGTAGCTGCGATAGCTCAATCCAGCGCGATTACAGGCATCCCAAAGATAGCCGGACGGTCCTTTGCCGAGATGCCCGTCGTCGTCGTCGTCTACGCCGGCGCGCTTGGAATAGGTCAAATGCCAGTCGCGTGAAATGTAATCGGTGGCGTAGGCCATCGTGGACCACGGGTGGCCGTCCCGCGAAACCTGCCCGTTGCAATACAGATTGTCCAACAGAACGAACTCGCGAGCCAGTTTGTGATGGTTGGGCGTTACTTTTTCGCCGAACATCACCAACGACGGATCGCCGTTGCCTTCTTTAATGTCGCCGAACAGCTGATCGTAGGTGCGATTCTCTTTGATGATGTAGATGACGTACTTGATGGGCGACGGATCGCCGGGCTTGCCGGGGACGACGGACTTATCGGCGTGGAAAGAAGCGGAGAGCAGTTTGTCCGAATAGGGACAATTGCGATAGACAGTAGCGGTATATTGGACCAGCCGCTTTTCGTCCGGAATCGGCACGATGGACAGCGCGCCGCTCAGCGTGGTACCGATATACGGGAACGGCAGACGGCGATAATCCGGAATGGTTTTGTCGTTTGTTGTGTCTTTGTCGATGGGATTGGGTTTCGTTCGATTGCCCTTGCCGACACCGACGAGCAGATTTTTCCCGTCCGGAGTCACGGCGACGGCAGTGGGGTACCAGCCGGTTGGGATGAACCCTTTGACCTGGCTTTTGCCGGCGGCGGACACGTCGACGACGGCAACGCAGTTGTTGTCGGCGTTGGCGACGAACAGCGTCTCGCCATTGGGCGACAGTGCCAGGGCGTCCGGCGTGCTGCCTTCGGGAGCGCGCGGGAAGAGACTGGTCGAAATCGTCTCCACCACCACGCCGCGCCGAGTATCGATCGCGCTAACTGTGTTGCTGGACGCGCAGGCGACAAAGAGCCGATCGTCTTTCGGGTGCGGCACCATCTGATTGGGGTGTTCGCCGACCGCGATCCGCCCCACCGTGCGCAGACTTTTGGCATCGACGACCACAACGGCGCGACCGGCCCAATCGGAAACGAAGAGCTGCGCTCCATTGCGTCCCCGCACCACATCGTAGGGGCGGCCGCCGCATTTGACCGTGCGTTCTTGGCCTTCCTCAAGATCGATTGCCGTCAGCGTCGAGGCGTTGATGTCCAGGGAATAGAGCGTATGCGACTTCTCATCGAGCAGTATGCCACTCTTGAAAGTAGGCTCCTTCTTTTCCTTGTCTTTTTTGTCCTCCGACTTCGGCAGGGGCGGCTCATCGGGACCGACGCGACGGAGCTTGCCTTCGTTCAGCCGATAGCGATGCAACATCCCCGCGCCGCCTCCGGACCACCAGATTTGTTTATCGTCCGCCGTTTTCGCCAAGCCGAACCAGCTTTGCAGCACGGTCTGTTTATCGACGACTCGCCCGCTCTCTAATTCGATAAGCGACAATTCGTGTTTGTTGTAGCCGCTGGTGGCCGTCAGAACGTGTTTGCCGTCGGCCAGCGGTACGATGTTCAACGGCAGATCCGTGAGAGGGACTTGGCGTCCGGCGGGCGCGATCGTCCAACCGTTGGGAAGCACGAAACCCTTGTCGGTGGCTCCGGGCCGCGAAGGGCTTTCCTCAGCCCAAAGCGAAGCGAAAACCGAGAAGCAAGCGGCAAGGGACACGATGATTTTTCGAGTAGGCACGCGAATCTCTCCGGATGGTGGCGAGGGAACCGTTGTATCGATCGCAGTCGGAAGCGGACGAGGCGTCTGCACGCTCGCGCTTCAGGCTCTGCGAAATCATGCTTATTGTCCTTACTTCGGCGAGAGCGTCCAGTAAATGTTTGGTGAAGATTGAATTCCGTTCTCCAGACCATGCCTGCTTTGTGAGCGCGATCGCCGCCCACGACGCAAGGATCGTCGAAGCGAACCGGGAGCTGGAAGCAGTGGCGCGTCGCTCTGGAGTTTCCCTCGCTACCCGCGTCGGTTCGGCTACCTCAAGCGAAGGCGAATTGGTAAAGTGGGCGTTGTTCCACATGGATAATGGGAGAAATGCCATGCCGAAAGAGATGCCTCGGGTGCTGATGGAGATCGACTACGAGAAAGCGGAACGGGCCTATCTGCGTCGTCTGCCTTTGGAGCATTTCATGGAATCGACGCCACAAGCAACG
>JAKBCS010000009.1 GCA_021807595.1 Planctomycetota bacterium
CTTCCAAAAAAAGCTCCCCTCTCCCCTGTACTCAGGGGAGAGGGGCTGGGGGTGAGGGGTGCATTTTTCCGTGGCTTCTCGCCCCCTCACCCCAACCCCTCTCCCCCTGAGTACAGGGGGAGAGGGGCTTCTAAAATGCTCCCCTCTCCCCCCGAGTACAGCGGGAGAGGGGCTTCTGGAACAGACTCTGAGTCGTTTCCGGAATGCCGACGCCGAGGAGACGAGGAGTTTTCGGTATCAGTGGTTCGACAGAGCAAAATTGTCATATGTACACTATTGACGGGGGAAATTCTCTGGACAGGATTTCCTGAAGGCTTTAGACTAACAATACAGCTTCACTCATCTCTCCCTGTATTCAGGGGGGAGCCGGGGTGAGGGGTTTGCCGAAAACGAGTGGATTCGACGTCTCCATTTGTCTCTTACCCCCAAACCCTCTCGCCTGACCCTAGGGGAGAGGAAAGTAACCGAGAGTCGCTGTACAGCTGCTAACTACAGACACAAAGAGTAAGTAACACTCGAGAATACGGATTTAGTTTTGTCATGGGAGGTTTTGTTTGACGACCGCAATGATGGCGGAGCCGCGCAGCGGCTTCCACGAATTAGCTCTCTCTTCACCTTTGTTGGAAGCGCTCGAACGCGCTGGCTACCGCGAACCCACACCAATTCAGGCCGCTTTCATCCCCGAAGCACTCACCGGACGCGATGTCATAGGCCAAGCTCAGACCGGGACCGGCAAGACGGCCGCTTTCCTCTTGCCCTTCCTCAATCAATGGCGGGACGAAAATCGTCCCGGCCCTCAGGCTCTCATTCTGGCACCGACGCGCGAATTGGTCGTGCAGGTTGCCGAGGAAGCGGCCAAACTATCGCCACATAGCCGCTGCCGCGCCGTCCCCATCTATGGCGGGCAGCGTTTTCGTCAGCAGTTGACACAGCTTCAGCGCGGCTGCAACATCGCCGTCGGTTCGCCGGGCCGTGTACTCGATCACCTATCGCGCGGCACACTCTCGCTGGAAAATGTTCGCTACGTCGTACTCGACGAGGCGGATCGAATGCTGGACATTGGTTTCCGTCCGGACATCGAAAAAATCCTGCGCCGTTGCCCGCAGCCACGACAAACATTGTTGCTGTCGGCCACACTCCCGCCGCCCGTACTGCGCCTCGCCCAGCGCTACATGGTCGAGCCACTCAATATCAATCTTTCGCCGGCCAGGGTGACGGTCGAGAACATCCGGCAAACCTATTTCACCGTCGATGAAGACCGCAAGTTCGACCTGCTCTTAAAGGTATTCGAGCGCGACGAACCGCGCCAGTGCATCATTTTCTGCGAACGGAAGCGCTGGGTCGAAGACGTGTATCGGATGCTTCGCAAGCATCGCCAGCGCGTGGCGGCGATGCACGGCGACCTACCGCAATCGCTTCGCAACCGCATCATGCAGGGGTTCCGCGACGGCAAAATCGTCTATCTCGTCGCCACCGATGTCGTCGGTCGCGGCATCGACGTGAAGAATATCTCTCACGTCATCAACTACGATATTCCAATCGACCCCGAGAATTATGTTCATCGGATTGGCCGCACGGGCCGCATCGGCGCGGATGGCATCGCCATCGCCTTCATCACCCCCGAACAGGGCGATCAGCTAACGGCGATCGAACATTTTATCAATAAGCAGATCGAGTGTGAGGAAATATCCGGATTTCAGACGTACCGAATGCGGGCTCGCCCCGATGGGGATACGCCGAGAGCGTCGCAACCCGTCTTTGGGCGTTCCATCAAACGTTATAGCAAGCGAGTTTGACGCCTATTCTCGACTTCGCCGAGTCGGGTTCCGTCCCAATCTTGCCTTTTGTTCGGTCGACGCCTAACGTGAAGGGCGATCGCCCAACGAACGGCAAGAAGGACCATTTATGCGCATTCTCGTCATCGGCGGCGCAGGCTATATCGGCAGTCACGCGGTTCGGCTGTTCCTCGCGCGCGGCCACGACGTTTGGATCTTCGACAATCTTTCGATGGGGCATCGCGCCGCCATCCCCGCCGAACGGCTGATCCTCGGCGATCTATCCGAAACCGCTCGATTGGATCAAGCGCTCGTCACCCACCGCATCGAAGCCGTCGTTCATTTTGCCGCATTCGCCTACGTCGGCGAATCGGTTTTGCAGCCGGCCAAATACTATCAGAACAATCTCGTCAATACGCTGAACCTGCTCGATGCCATGCACCGACTGCGCATCGACCGGATCGTATTCTCTAGCACCTGTGCCACCTACGGCGTGCCGGAGCAGGTGCCGATCACTGAAAACGAGAAGCAGAAGCCGATCAATCCCTACGGCAACACAAAGCTGGCCGTCGAGTACGCTCTCGCCGACTATGCTGCCGCCTACAACTGGGGCTTCGCCGCGCTGCGCTACTTCAATGCCGCCGGAGCCAGTCCCACAGGCGACATCGGCGAGGACCACGAGCCGGAAACGCATTTGATCCCTCTGATTCTGCAAGCGGTGATGGGACAGCGACCGGCCATCACCGTATACGGCGACGATTATCCGACGCCGGACGGCACGTGCATCCGGGATTATATTCATGTCGATGACTTGGCCGAGGCGCATCTCGTGGCCTTGGAGAATCTCTCGCCCGGCAAGCATCTGCGCTACAACCTCGGTACTGAACGCGGTTACAGTGTGCGCGAAGTGATTCGCCTCGTCGAAGAAGTGACGGGCAAGCGGGTTCCGGTTCAACAAGGACCGCGCCGTGCCGGCGATCCCCCAGTCCTCGTCGCCTCGGCGGAGAAGATACGAAGCGAGTTAGGATGGAAGCCGAGCTACACCGATCTGCGCGCTACTTTGGAGACGGCGTGGAATTGGCATCGCAGCCATCCGAAAGGATACGATGATTGAGCTGACCGCCGACAATGCCGCCGATTACATGCGAAAACGCGGCTGGATCGACGAGGGACCAACGCGCATCGAGACGATGTCGGGTGGCGTGTCGAACATCGTATTGCGCGTGGAAATTCCGGATCGATTGTTCGTCCTCAAGCAATCGCGGCCTCAGTTGCGCACGCGCGATGTGTGGTTCAGCGATCTGGAGCGTGTCTACCGCGAGCAGGAAGTCATGCAAATGCTCGCGCCCTTATTGCCGAACCACGTTGTTCCCGAAGTGTTCTTCGTCGATCGCGCCAATTTCGTCTTCGCCATGGCACACGCGCCGCGCGAAGCCAAAGTATGGAAACGACAGTTGCTCGATGGTGAGATCGATGGTGCGATCGGCGAACGAGTGGGACGCATCCTCGGCTGCATTCACGAGACAACGGCACGCTGTCCGCACCTCGTCGAACCGTTCGCAGATCGAAATGTGTTCGTGCAACTGCGAGTCGATCCCTTTTATCGCCGAATTCAGGAACGCATTCCCGAAGTGGCCGATGTCATCGAACCGCTCGTCGAACGGATGATGACGGCGCGCGAGGCGCTATGCCACGGCGATTACAGTCCGAAGAACATTCTCACTCACGAACACGGCTTTACCCTCGTCGATTACGAGACGGCCCATTGGGGCGATCCGACGATGGATATTGGATTCTTCCTGAGCCATCTTTTACTCAAAGCGCTGAAGCGTTCGTACGATCGGCAACGCCTCCTCGAACTGACGCACCGTTTCTGGCGGGGATACCGGGCGGAAACGACATTTTTAACCGCTATGGAATGCGAAAGACGCGGCATCGAGCATTGCGGTGTTTGCCTGCTGGCGCGCATTGATGGGACGAGTCCGGTGGATTATCTGCCCGAAGAAGAGAAACGCCAGGCAACGCGGCGCACGGGTCGTCGCATCTTGTTGGAGCGTCCTCGGACATGGGACGAGGTACTTGGGATGTTGAGGGAAGAATTTGGCGAGCCGGGGGCATCGGCCTGCTGATTCGAGAGCCATATCAGGGGGTTGACGCCCCTCGCTCGCCCACGGTCGATCCGTAGGTGGCGAAGCAGTTTTCCGTCTCCCATAGTTTTACTTCGACGACGGGGAAGCCTTGCGAGGCCGTATAATCGAAGATGAGGCGGGCGATGTTCTCGGCGGTGGGGTTCGCCTCGAGGACGAAAATCGGTTCGCCCTGTTGTCGCAAAAAGGGCAACAGTGGATCGTCTCGGTGCAGAATCATTTTATGGTCTAGCTGTTCGTCGATCCAGGAGCCGACGACGCGCTTGAGGCGCGTGAAATCCATCACCATGCCGAGTCTGTCGAGCGTCTCTGCGACCAGCGTAATGACGGCTTTGCCATTGTGACCGTGCAGATGGCGGCACTTGCCGTCGTAATCGAGCAAGCGGTGGCCGTAGCAGAAGGAAATCTCGCGCGTCACGCTGAACATGGTGGCTCTCGATGGTAGACCGTTGGATCGGGCAGGCCGGCGCGAAGGAAGGCGATCCGGCGCTCGGCACATTTGTTGCAAACTCCACAATGCTTGTTCTCGATGGGCCTCATGCACGAAAAAGTCCACTGCAACGGCAGAAGACGGCCGCGCCAAAGCACTTCCTCTTTGTGCATTCCACAGTACGGGCGGTCGATGCACACCGTCCCGTCGATCGCTCGATTGACCACCGCCCGATAGTCCGCGAAGAACTCCGCCGTGGCATCGGCAAACGGATTGCTCTCCAAGGGAGCCAACGCCAACGTCGGCACCGAGCGCAGATGACACCACAACATCGCCTTGGACAGAAACAAGACATTGCGCCCAGGCAGATAGACGGCTGCGTCCGGCGTGCCGGCCGCCGGAACGTCGATACCCGTCAGACTCCAGTGTTCGCCGTAGAGGTCGGTTACTGGTACGTCGAGGATGGTCAGCGACTGAAGAGTGGGAGTGGCAACTGCGTCGAGAAAGCGACGTAGATAGCTCAACTCCGTCTCTTCCCAGAAGAGGCCGAAACGGACGTACAACGGCCAAACGGCCGAATGTCGAGGCAGCGATTCGGCAAGGAGAATAGCACTATCGAGACCGCCACTGACGAGAACGGCCAGCGCGGATGAGGCATCGGTGGCAGCAGAAGCAACATTCATCGCTATCATTGTAGGAAGGGTCAATGGCGAGCGGCGAATCGACGGCTATTCCCGATCCGCGCTTCCCTTCTCCGTGGAGACTATCTCGTGCAATCCGAATGGAAAAATCGCTATGAAATCGCGGTAGAAGCCGCGCGCCAAGCCGGTCAGCTGGCGCGGCGCTATTTCGACGGGTCTTTCGAGGTCGAATGGAAGGCCGATCTCAGTCCCGTAACCGTCGCCGACCGCGAGGCCGAGCAGCTGTTGCGCGCCAAGCTGCTCGATGCCTTTCCCAACGACGGCTTCCTCGGCGAAGAGTACGGAGACAGTCCGGGCACGTCCGGCTACCGTTGGATTATCGATCCCATCGACGGCACGCGCAGTTTCGTGCGCGGCATACCCCTTTGGGCCACCCTGGTCGGTTTGGAGTACAAGAACGAGCAGATAGCCGGGATCGCCGAGGCGGCGGCGCTTGGCTACAGCTACCGCGCACTGCGCGGCGACGGTGCGTATCGGAATGACCGACGCATCCACGTTTCCAAGGTCGGCGAGTTGTCGCAGGCATTGATTTTCTATTCCAGCTTGTCGTGGTTCGTCAAAGCCGGCCGGCAAAAAACCTTCTTGGAGTTGATCCGGCGAACCGAGCGCAGCCGTGGTTTCGGCGACTTCTACGGTTTCGTATTGGTGGCCGAGGGGGCCGGCGAATTGATGGTCGAACACGGCGTCCATGCCTGGGACGTGGCGGCCATCAAACCGATTGTCGAAGAGGCGGGCGGGCGCTTCAGCGATTGGGACGGCGGAATCTCGATTCATCGACCCGACGTAATTGTCAGCAACGGCAAACTGCACGAGGAGGCGCGAGCTATTTTGCAGTCTGGCGAGGCCGGCGAACCGGCAGCGTAAGCTGCCGGGTGAATTGCATAACCGGCAAGCGAACCGGCAGCGTAAGCTGTCGGGTGAATTGCATAACCCGCAGGCGAACCGGCAGCGTAAGCTGCCGGGTGAATTGCATAACCCGCAAGCGAACCGGCAGCGTAAGCTGCCGGGTGAATTGCATAACCCGCAAGCGAACCGGCAGCGTAAGCTGCCGGGTGAATTGCATAACCCGCAAGCGAACCGGCAGCGTAAGCTGCCGGGTGAAGCGTAAGCTGCCGGGTGAAGCGTAAGCTGCCGGTTCGCCAACGGATTTGCCGAACGTGCCGAATAATTCAAGAAGGAGGATTCTAACGACCGATACGATCACGGATGAGAGAACGTGTCCAGCGATTGCTGGCCGTTGGTGGGGGACGATTCACGCCGGCATCCGCTGCGATGAACGGCGTGTTCTAGGGGGGCGCGAATATGTGCAGAGGCTGGAAGGGCTTGGCGCTGCTGGTAGGTTATGGGTTGTTGACCTTGCCGGCCCAGGCTCAAGTAGGCACTTATCCAAGTCCAGTGGGAGCGGCGCGGATGCCGGTACCGATCCCGGCAGATCCGTCGTCGATCCCCCCCGCGCCGAATTTGGTGCCTGGACCTATTAGTCCTCTCGCCGCACCCATGGGGCCCGACGATTCCTTCAGTCTGCCCGAAAACCATTCGAGCGCGTTTCAGACGGAGAATTACGTCCAAGAGTCCGGCGTTTATCTACACGTCGGCCCGATGGCTCTGCAGCGCAATCAACTCGGAGCGGGAGACATCGCCGTCAATAACGCGGCGGTCCAAGGTCTCCCTCCGCATCTGTTGCCCAATGATTTCGCGCCTCCGCCACCTGGAACCGCAAGCGCCTTGAACTTCAACAGCGTCAATCCCGCGCTCTCGATGGGTATTCGCGGAACGGTTGGCTACCTCTGGCACGATCAGGCGATCGAGTTTTCCAGCTTCTACGTTTGGCAGAACAACGTATCGGCGACGGCCAACGATCCGCATTCGCTCGACACCTTGTTTTACAATCCCCCCTATGCCTTCCTCGGTCAGGGGTTGTATCGATTGGCAGATACCGTGCAACTCACGCAGGGATCAAGCCTGTTCAACGCCGAAGCGAACTATCGCAAGCTCAACACGGTCTTCCCAGGCATGGAGTTCCTGATCGGGGCTCGCTACGTTCGCCAGAACGATTTCCTTAGCATCCTTTCGCAGGGGACATCGACAATCTTGCCCCCGCCGGGTCTCAGCATCGGTCAGGACGCTTCGATTTATAAGGTCATTACCCACAACAACATCGTCGCTCCGCAGATGGGTCTCGAGTACGCCTACAACCCCTTCGCCTGGCTTACTCTATCCTGCATGGGCAAGGGAGCATGGGGTGCAAACTATTTGACGAGCGAAGTGAACCTGACGCGAAACGACGGACTGATTGGCTTCAATTCGATCCGTCACGCCACGGTCTTCAGCCAGATCTACGAATTGGGTGCCTTCGCCGATTTTAATTCGCCCTCTGGAAAGATGCGATTGCGGTTGGGCTATACCTCAACGTGGCTGATGGGAGTCGCCGACGCTCCGTCGCAGGTCAATTTCAACTTGTTGGGTGCCGAAGCCGTCCGGGCTTTCGGCCAGGCTAACTTCAACAACGTACTTAGCAACGGAAATCTTTCGCAGATTAATAATGCTCAGGGGAACATCCAACACGGTCGCGTCAACAACGACGGAACGATCCTCTACTTCGGCCCGCAGATTGAACTACAGTTCATGTTTTGACAGTCGACGGAAATGCTCCTGGCGAGCGCGTTCGTTGGTCCCTCCGATGGCAACAACGAGGGCTAACGAACCCGTTCGCTTAAAACTTCGCTCCGACGCACCACATCCCTTCCGCGGTCTTCAACGACCAGACGACCTCGGCGTTCAGTTTCAAGGTTTGACAATAGCCGATTCCGTCTAGATCGACTTCGATCTTTTGCCCTACGGTTATTGGCAAATTCACGGTGAGTCGAATGCCCTCTGCCGAGATGTCGAGTACGGTAGCGGCCTCCTTCGCGCCAACGAATACGGTGTCGCCGGTGCTGCACGAAGCGGTCGTACTCGGTTTCGGTCGTTGACGCCGCGTGCGGCGGCGTTCTGATTCTGTCGAAGCCGGATTATTCATGTTCGTCCTCCCGGCAAGCCTAGGTCACGAATCCGAGAGACGCCAATCGCCTCCCCTCGCCGGTTCGCCAAATCAGTCGTATTTTGGTAATCAGGACGAGACGATTGCGGTAGGCGCAACCGATTTCGATTCGATGGCTTATCCAGCGATCTCCAAAGGAAATGAGACATGACAGCCAGCCAACCTGCTTATCCCTCGCCTCAAGCCGTGATGATGCGCTTGCTCACTGGCTATTGGATGTCGCAGGCGCTGCATGTCGCCGCTCATCTCGGAATCGCCGATTTGTTGAAGGACGGCCCGCAAACGGTGGCCCAACTCGCCGCAGCCTGCGACACCCACGAGCGCTCGTTGTATCGACTGTTACGCAGTCTCGCCGGAGAAGGCGTGTTCGCCGAAGATGAAGAAGGACGCTTTGCCCTGACGCCGCTGGGCGATTGTCTGCGAAGCGACGCGCCGAACTCGCAGCGTTCGTTGGCGATCATGAACGGCGAAGAACATTATCGCTGCTGGGGCGAGTTGTTGTACAGCGTGCAGACGGGGCGGACGGCGTTCGAGAAACTGTACGGCCAGCCGGTTTTCGACTACCTCGCTTCGCATCCGCGCCAGGCGCGCATTTTCGACGAAGGCATGGTCGGCGTCCACGGTGCGGAAACCAAGGCCATGCTCGATGCCTACGATTTCCACGGCATCGGTACCTTGGCGGACATCGGCGGTGGCAACGGTAGTCTCCTGTCCGCCACGCTGCAACGCCATCCCTCGCTTCGCGGACTCCTGTTCGATCGACCCGATGTCATCGAAAGGGCCAAAGGCTACCTCGAAGCGGCTGGGGTGGAGAATCGTTGCACCCTGCAAGGCGGCAACTTCTTTGAGACCGCTCCCTCCGGTGGCGATGTTTATCTGATGCGGCACGTCATTCACGATTGGAACGACGAACAGAGCCGAACCATCTTGCGCAACTGTCGCAGCGTCGTGCCCTCGACTGGGAAATTACTTCTCGTCGAAAGTGTGATTCCACCGGGCAACGAACCATGTTTCGCCAAAATGCTCGATCTCACCATGCTGACCATTCCCGGCGGAATGGAGCGCACCGAGTCGGAGTACCGCGCCTTGCTGGCGAGTGCCGGTTTCCACCTCTCGCGCATCGTACCGACGGCGGCCCACGTCGATGTCATCGAATGCGTGCCGGTGTGAAGTTTGTCAAACGAGATGCGTAACGATCCTTGCCTCGCGCTCGATTCCCCCTTGTTCTCGTGAACGGGGCCATTTACACTCCTGAAAGACGCCCTGTCTTCCATCTACGGCTCTCCATTCGAGGATGATTCATGCTTGCAGAGTCGCTCCGCCGTGGACTCCCTTTCGCTTGGTATCTACTCCTTCTCAGTCCGGCCACCGCCGCCGCGCAACCGCGTCCGTTGGAGTTTCACCTCAGCCACGATCGACGCCTGTCCGAAAAGCCGTTCACCGGGCGCGTCTACGTCATGCTCTTCAAGCAAGACGTGAAGGAATTGCGCCCTGGACCCAGTTGGATCGGCACCGATCCCTTCTTTGCGGTGGACGTGAAGGACTGGCAGCCGGATCGACCGCTCGTCCTCGATGCCAAGGCGCTTAGCTTTCCCGTGGCAACGGACAAGGTGGCGAAAGCAACGTACTCCATTCAGGCCGTAATGGATTTCAACCGCGGCGACCGCAGCTTTAGCACATCGGAAGGCAACGGCTACAGCCGAACGATCCGGCGCGAGTTGGACGGAGCGACTACCGGCACGGTGGAATTGCGGATCGACCAAGTGTATAAAGCGAAGCCGTTCGTTGAGACGGAGCGCGTGAAGTTGGTGGACATCGAGAGCAAGTTGCTGACGGCGTTTCACGGTCGTTCGACGCGCCTGCGCGCCGGCGTGGTTCTGCCACGATCGTATGCCTCGGAACCGCGCCGTCGTTATCCCGTGGTTTATGAAATCCCCGGATTCGGCGGCAGGCACTACGGGGCGCACGGCGCGGCCGAGCGCGATGCCACCAACGTCGCCGGGGTGGAGATGATTTACGTCGTTCTCGATCCCGATTGTCCGCTTGGCCATCACGTTTTCGCCGACTCGGCCAACAATGGTCCGTGCGGCCGAGCGTTGATCGAGGAACTGATTCCGCATCTCGAAGCGAAATATCGCGGCATGGGCACCGCTCAGGCTCGCTTCGTAACGGGCCATTCCTCGGGAGGGTGGAGCAGCCTATGGTTGCAGGTGACTTATCCGGATTCCTTTAACGGCGTCTGGTCCACTTCGCCGGACCCTATCGATTTCCGCGATTTTCAACGCATCGACTTGACCAAACCCGACGCCAATATGTTTCTCGACGCCAAAGGAGAACGCCGTCCCATCGCACGAGCGGGAGGCAAACCGATTCTCTACTATCGTCCTTTTTCCGACATGGAAGAAGTGATGGGCCACGGCGGGCAGTTGGCGTCGTTCGAGGCGGTGTTCTCGGCGCGCGGCAAGGATGGCCGACCGCGCAAACTCTGGGATCGCGCCACCGGGGCCATCGACGCCGAGGTCGCCAAGAGTTGGGATCGTTATGACATCCGTATTGTACTCGAACGCAACTGGAAGACGCTTGGCCCGAAGCTGGCCGGGAAATTACACATTTGGACCGGAGGCGAGGATACCTTTTATCTCGAAGGCGCGGTAAAGCTATTGAAAGAGTCGCTGCGACGGCTCGGCAGCGACGCGGACGTGGAGATTATTCCCGGCAGAACGCACGGACTGCGCGACAAGGCTATTCTCGACCGCATCGCCCGTCAAATGGCCGAGCGCTATCGCCTCACCCGGCCTCGCACGGAATAAGACGATGCGAATCACTCAACTCGCCGTTGTGGGCGTGGGATTGTTGGGCGGCTCCATTGCCTTGGCAGCGCGGCGATGCGGCGTAGCCGAGCGAATTGTCGGCGTCGATCGGACGGAAGAGACTCTGCTTCGAGCCGTCGCCGAGGGAATTCTCGACGCCGCACAGACGGATCTTCGGGCTGCCGCCTCAATGGCGGATCTTCTCGTCTTTTGTACGCCGGTCGATTGTATCGCCGAGCAGGTCGTCGAAGCGGCAGCGCATTGCCGGCCGGGCACGCTGCTCACCGATGTCGGCAGCACCAAAGCAGCCATTGTCCGCGAGGTGCGCGGACGGTTGCCCAGCGGGGTAACATTCGTCGGCAGTCATCCCTTGGCCGGTTCGGAGAAACACGGTCCCGAACACGCCAGCGCCCAACTGTTTGAAGGGCGGCTCGTCCTCCTCACGCCGGATGCGGACGCGCCGCACGACGCCCTGTCGGCGATCGGCGCGTTCTGGTCGGTACTCGGAGCAACCGTTCGGATCATGGATGCCGAAGCACACGATCGCGCCCTCGCTCTGACAAGCCACTTACCGCATCTGCTGTCGTCCGCCCTGGCCGGCATCTTGCCCTCCGAGTTGCAATCTCTCACGGCCACGGGCTTCCGGGATGCCACACGACTCGCCTCCGGACAACCGAGTCTGTGGTCGGCCATCTTTCACGCCAATCGAACGCATCTCCTCGCCGCCCTCGATGTTCTCGAAGAGCAATTGAGACTTTTCCGAGAGGCTTTATCGCATCACGATCGCCGGTCTATCGAGACGCTCTTGCAACAGGGCAAAAAGATCCGCGACGACCTGGCGAAATCATGAGTTCGTGACACGAACGCTCTGGGGGCGAGGGAGCAAGTCTTACCGAGATTTCTCGTCCCTTCCCCCATCCCCTGCCCCCTGAGTACAGTACTTAGGGAAGAGAAGTTGCGAGTAGGGGCGGATTTCAGACTCCTCAGTCCTGCGTACGGCAGAGTCCGAGGGTAGAGCCTTAAGGTTGGAAAGAATCCGCGAGGGGGAGCCATGACAACCACGTTTCGTGAATTAATTGCCGAGAACAAACGCAACAGCGTGCTTCTCGTGGCAGGTTTCTGCTCGTTCGTCGTCGCGGTCGCCTTGATTCTATCCTTGGGCGTGGCCGCCGCTTTCGCACCGCAGGCGGTGTCCCATCTGAATTGGAGCGAGGCGCTCCTGTGGGGTGGAGTCGCAACGGGATTGTCATTATTTCTATCTCTTTTGGGTTATTATAGCGGCGATCGCTTCGTGTTGGCCGCCAGCGGTGCGCGGCGCATTCGTCATCGGGACGATCCCGAATTGTTCAATGTCGTCGAGGAAATGGCGATTGCCGCAGGCGTTCCCATGCCAGAGGTTTATCTCATGGACGATCCGGCCCTCAACGCGATGGCCACTGGGCGCGATCCGCAACATGCGTCGGTTGCCGTCACGACCGGCTTACGAAGTCAGCTGAAACGCGACGAATTACAGGGCGTCATCGCCCACGAGATGTCGCACATCCGCAACTTCGACATTCGCCTCATGCTTCTGATGGCCGTATTGGTCGGCACCATCGTGATGCTTTCCGATATTTTTTGGCAACTCACCCGCGGGAACAATCGAAGCAAAAGCAACGACAAGGAGGGCAAAGACGGTGGATTATTTGTCCTCGTCGTTCTCGTTTTGGCGATCGGCTTGGCGGTCATCGCTCCCTTCCTCGCTCAGATCATTCAATTTGCCGTCAGCCGACAGCGCGAATTCTTGGCGGACGCCTCCGCAGTCGAGTTGACGCGCTATCCGCAAGGCTTGGCCAACGCCTTGCGAAAGTTGGAGGCGGATACGGCCGTCCTTAAGTCGGCCAATCGAGGTACGGCTCATCTGTTCATCGCCAATCCCATCGAAAAATTTCAGGCTCGCGCCGAGTCCGCCTTTGCCAGCCATCCGCCGTTGCAACAACGCATCGCGCGTCTTGAGGCACTCGTCCGTTCCGAGAAATAGCCGTTTTTATGCACTGAATCCCATGAAGACCCCTCAACGTGGCACTTGGACAGATTTGACCGACGCGCAGCTGTTGGCACAGTGCGCGGTGGACGCCTATCGCGCCAGCGGTCCCGGCGGACAGAAGCGGAACAAAACGAGTTCCGCCGTGCGCCTCCGTCATCCGCCCAGCGGGTTATTGGTAATCGCCGAGGAGAGCCGCTCGCAGCACGAAAATCGTGCCCGCGCCCTTCGCCGTCTCCGTCGCGCGCTCTATCTTAAATTACGAGACGACTTGTCTCCGGTCGAGTTGGCGACGGTTCGAGACAATTCGGTACTCGCTTCGGCTCGCGATGGCGAGGGCAGACTTCGGGTGGGCGTTAAGGACGCGCGATTCTGGCCCATCGTCGGATTGGTACTCGATGTGTTGCAGGCAACTGGCGCTAGGGTGAGCGAGGCCGCCGATTCGCTCGGCATTTCGACGGGCAATCTCATTGACTTCTTGCGAGGCGACGAGAAGGTTTGGGAGCAAGCGAACCAGTTGCGAGCGCGATTCGGACAAAAGTCGCTCCGTTAGGAGCGATCTAGCCCGCAGCGCCGGCGAGGATCGACGAAACGGGAATGAACGATCATGGCTGCGCCTTCTGGATTTTCGTGGATCGATAAACCGTTGTTGGCGGCCATGGCGCGCCCATCGGGAGCGGACGAATTCGCCTGGCTGCGCGGACACGGGATTGAGGTCTTGCTGTCGTTGACAGAGGATCGGCCGCGCCGCGATTGGATCGAAGCAGCGAACCTGTTGGTGTACCACGAACCGATGGAGGACATGGAGCCACCGGCGCAGGAACAGATCGACCGCTGCGTTTCGGCCATCGTGCGCGCCAACGAGCGCAAAATGGGTGTGGCCGTTCACTGCGGTGCGGGACTGGGGCGAACCGGCGTCGTTCTCGCCGCCTACTTCGTCACGCGCGGACTCAATGCCGCCAACGCCGTCGCGCGCATCCGCCGCCTGCGCCCTGGATCGATCGAAACCGAAGAACAAGTCGGCGCGGTCGAACTGTACGCTCGCCGCAAACGCAAGGAACCGGGAGATCTCTAGTGGACGCACTCGTTCGGGACTTATTCGCCGAGATAGGCCGCATTCCGCTGATCGATCCGCATTCGCACATCAATCCGCATCGTCCCGCCTCGCGCACCCTCGACGACATTTTGGGCTATCACTATTACACCGAATTGGCGCATTCCTGCGGCATGGATCGAGCATGCTTGGCTCCGGAATTCGATCCGCGCGAGCGCGTTCGCGCCATCCTCGCCCACATGGATCGCTTCGACAATACGGCCCAATATGCCTGGTTCTTGGAGATCGCGCGTACGTTTCTCGACTTTCAGGGCGAACGCCTTTCGGCCGGAGATGCCGACGCGCTGTGGAGCGCCGCCGAACGCAAGATGTCGCGCCCGGATTGGGAGAACGAAGTTCTGCGCCACTCGAACATTGAGAAGGTTTTCCTCACCAACGATTTCGACGATCCCCTCGAAGGGTTCGATACCACTCGCTACATTCCTTGCTTGCGCACCGACGATCTCGTTTTTCATCTCGACAAGCCCGAAGTTCGCCGACGTTTGGTCGACGCTACCGGCATCGAAGGCACCGATGCGATCAATGTTCGTAAAGCGATCCGCAAACTCTTCGAGCATTTCACTGCGCACGGAGTGAAGGCTTGCGCCATCTCGCTGCCGCCGGATTTCTCACCGCGTCCCGGTACAGACCCCTTCTGGATGCTGGCCGAGCATTGCCGCGAGTTTCAGTTGCCTTTCGATCTTATGATTGGCGTCAACCGCCGCGTCTATCGCTCCGGCGTCCATCAAGGGCAAGATTTGTTCGATGGCCGCACCTCTCTGATGCAATACGGCGAGTTGTTCAACGCCTTCCCGGAGGTCACGTTTTGCGTCTCGGTGTTGTCGAGCGGGCAAAATCAGGAGTTGGCCGCCTTCAGTTGGATCTTCCCTAACATCATAACCAACGGCCATTGGTGGTACTCGAACGTCCCAGCGTACATCGAGGGCGATCTGCGGGCGCGCATCCAGGCCGTACCGAAGACAAAACAGATCGGCTATTATAGCGATATGTATAAGCTGGAGTTCGGCCTTCCCAAATTCAATATGTATCGCCGGCTGCTGGCGCGGGTGCTGGCCGACGATTTCGTGCGCCCCGGCGTCCTCGACGAGTCTGGAGCGCTCGGCCTGGCGCGCTGCCTGCTTCGAGACAATGTGGAGCGCATCTTTCGGGTTTGAACGATGTTGCGGTGGGAGCGCCTTGGATCACCGACGGCGCAACCGGAACGAGCGCAACGAGAATCGACGCCCATCGACCAACTCCTACTTGACGGCGCGGCCTCAATGCCGTCACAATACCATTACGCCGAAAGGGCCGTCCGGGGAGGTTGGTGCCTATCTCACGGATCAAGGGAGCATGTCTTATGCACAGCGCGAACCGCGCCTCGTGGCGTCGTGGACTATGGGGTTCCGTTTTCCTCGGCGCGATTCTCTATTGGACGGTCGCTTCGCCCGAAGCCTCCGCCGACATTCTGTTTTTCAAAGACGGGTTTGCCATCGAAGGCCAGGTCAAACGCGAAATGACACTGGAGTTCGACGAAGTGGCGCGCGACGTATTCCAAATGCCCAAGGGGTTCTTCTTCCTCAACGACGGCCCGCGCCGCATCTATTTCAACCCATCTCAGGTCCGTTTTGTACACGAGAAGGACACGGGCGGCGAAGTGAAGATCGTTCGTCCCAATCCGCGCGGCATTCAGGTTAATCCCAAGCGCATGCCGCCCCTTCTCGAAGTCCTTCGCGCTCCCGATTGGGATCCGGACTGGAATCGGCGCTTTCAATTCCGCAGTGCGGACGGCCTGATCGACGTACCTCAACACATCGGCCTGTTGACTCCCTATTGGATGCGAGCCGACTCGCCTGGAAAATACTGGTGGTCGTGCGCTTACTTGACGCGCGAACTTGGATCGGACACGGTTCAAGCGCTGCTCAACACGCATCCGGACTTCGAGGAAAAATCCAATCTCAAGCCCGAACAGCGCCTCTCCATTCGCTTGCGTAAGGCCGATTTCTACGTTCAAGCCGGTTGGCTCGATCTGGCCGAAAAAGAAATCGACCGCGCCCGCGACGACCTGCCCGAACAGAAGGAACGCCTTGACGCGGCGCGCACCATGCTCTTGAAAGTTCGCGCAACGGATCGCATTGAGGAGATTAAACGCCGCCGCGCGGGAGCTCAAGACAAGCGCGTCGTCGCCCTCCTGACAGATTTTCCCACGAAGGGGGCAACTAAGGATCAAGTAGCCGAAGTCGAAGTGCTGCGCCACGAATACAAGAGCGCGTCCGAGCTAATTGCCGAGACGGCGCAACAACTCAAACGGACGCGCGAGGCATCTATAGGCATTCCTGGATCGGTGCTGCGCGATGCGGCAGCGCTGATAGAATCCGAACTCAACTTCGAGAACGTGGCCCGGCTCGATGCGTTCTTGGGCCAAGCTCGTCAAGACGAACGCTTGAAGAAAGCGGGGAAAAAATCCGAAGTTGAAGCGGATCAACTGTTGAGCCTGGCCGTTTCCGGCTGGTTGCTCGGTAGTGCCTCGGCGGAGAAAAGCGTGGAAACGGCTCGCAGGCTCTGGCGTGGGCGCGATCTGGCTTTGGCTTATCTGCGCAGCGACGACGACGAGAAACGACGGCTGATGCTCAAACGGCACGCGGCTAGTTCGCACACCGATGCGGCTTCCGTCGACGAGATGGTCCAAATCCTACGCACGCTGCCTCCTGCCGAGCCGGAGAAAAAAGTTTCCACGGATGAAGTCGAACATAAATCCGGCCATACCCCTTACCTGTTGCAGGCACCTCCAGAATATCGTCACACACGCCCCTATCCAGTCTTGATCGTGCTGCATCAAGCGGGCGAGCGAGCCAGAGACATGCTCGTTCGCTGGTCGGAAGCGGCGGCGGAGAACGGCTATCTTCTCGTCGCTCCCAAGTGGAACGACGGCGCGAACAACCGATACACTTACAGCGCGGCCGAACATGCCATCGTGATAGACACCCTGCGCGATGTCAAGCGGCGTTATAACGTGGACGACGATCGCGTGTTTCTGTTCGGGCTTGGGGAGGGCGGCAACATGGCTCTCGATGTAGGACTGGGGCATCCCGATCTGTTCGCGGGCATCTTGCCGATGGCGGGCGTACCCCTGTTCCACGCCTCGCTCTGTTGGCGCAATGCCCAGTATCTCCCGATGTACTTTGCCTGCGGATTCAAATCGCCCGACGGCGATAAGATTCACGAACTGTTCAACAATTGGATCGTCCACCGCCACTATCCGGCATTATGGGTCGAGTACAAGGGACGAGGTGTCGAGTGGTTTGGCGGCGAAGTGTCGAACGCCTTCGATTGGATGCGAAACAAGCGGCGCGCCTTTCCCCTTCGGCAGTTGGGGACCGACGGACGAGGCGGCACATTCGGCGACGAGTTTTGCAGTCTGCGCAGCTGCGACAATCGTTTCTATTGGCTCAGCAGCAACGACATCCGCGTCGCCCGAACTCTCGAAACGTGGAATCGTGGCCGCGTTCAGCCGGCCGCCCTTCATGCCCGCGTCAACTATGAGGCCAACGATATCGTGGTCAAGGCCACGGGTGTGCGCGACTTAACGATCTGGCTCGGTCGCAATAGTAAGGGTGAAGACACGATTGATTTCGACAAGCCCGTTACGGTGCGCCATCCTTTCGCCCCGCTTCCCTGGCGTCAGAAGGTGACGCCTCGCTTGGATGTACTATTGGACGACCTCTATCAGCGCGGCGACAGACAGCACCTTTTTCTGGCCAAAATCACGCTGGCGGTAGGCAAACGTCCCATCCTCGGCGGGCGATGATTTTATTCCCGGCGCGCCTTCTACCAGGAGGCGCGCCGTCCGCTGAAATTGAGACGGAGCCATTTCTGGTTCTCCAGGTGAAGAGCGAGTTACTCGAACACCGCACCATCTGAATCCGCCGCAATTTCCCTTCGCCTAGCGTTTCGGATCGACCGCAACACCATCCTACCTTCCCGAGTCGGGATGCACTCTTCTCGCAATCCTGCCGAATTGAGTTGCCGACCCATCGCGCGGCCGTTACAACGTGACTGGATCAACCCACCGTAACCGGAGTTCCTATCATGCTACGCCGAGTCTCGTTTTTTTCGCTTCTGTCTCTCGTCTTGGCCTCCATCCCCGCAGTTGCAGCGGAGAAGAGCGACGACTTTTTCTTCCGAAAGGGAGATCGCGTCGTTTACCTGGGAGATTCCATCACCGAGCAATATCAGTACAGCTCGTATATGGAATTGTATCTGACGACGCGATTCCCGCAGGGTGAGATGACATTCATCAATGCGGGCATCGGCGGCGACACGGCCACCGGCGGCGCGCGGCGCTTTGCCGAACACGTCTTGGCCGAGAAACCAACCGCGTTGACCATCGACTTCGGCATGAACGACGGTGGCTACGGCGGCTTCAATCCTTCCGCGGCCAAAAACTACATCGAGAGAACCGAGGAGATGCTCAAGGCCGCACAAAAGGCCGGTTTCCGCGTCGCTCTCATCTCGCCCAACGCCGTCGAAATACGAGCCAGGCCGCAGTTGAAACTCTACCTGGAAACGCAGCAAAAGTTTTATGCTCCTCTCAAGGAGTTGGCCGAGAAGTACAAGGTGCCGTTCGTCGATCAGTACGCCGTGACGCGCAAGGTGTTGGATAAGATCGCCGCCGACAATGCGGACGTGCATCCGTTTCCCGACGGCGTTCACACCAATGGCCCCGGCGGCCTGCTGATGGCCCATACCATCCTCACCGGCTTAAAAGCGCCTGCCGTCGTCAGTGATGTCGAGATTGACGCCGCCGCCAAGAAAGTCAAGCCGACCGATTGTACCGTCGAAGAGTTGGCCGTGAGCAGCGACTGCGTGTCCTTCCAGCGCAAGGACAAGGCATTGCCGATGCCAGTTCAAAAGGACTGGCTGCCGATTTTGCCTTACGTCCACGAACTGAAGGATCTCAACTACTATGGCCTGAAGGTAAAGGGCCTCAACGGCAACAGCAAGTACGCCCTGAGCATCGACGACAAGAAAGTCGGCGAGTATAGCGGCGAGCAGCTGGACAAAGGCGTCAATCTAGGAAACCTCAACGAAGGACCGATTTTCGATCGCGGACAGAAAGTTCATCAGATGATAACCGAGAAGAATAAGCTGGTTCATCATCGCTTCCGAAGCGTAGTCATGTTCAACGCCCCAGATTGGCTTGCCGATGCGGCCAAAGAGCGCAAGCCTCTGGAATTGAAGAAGTTGATGCACAAAATCGACTCGATGCAGGAGCAAATCTATAAGGCGGCCCAGCCGAAGGCACATCGATTCGAGTTGAAGGCTATTCAATAAAGTCGATACTCGCTTTCTCCGCCCGCTGCGGGCGGGTGAGAGATCGAGGACTGCGGGTCAACTTCCTCCAAGGTTCGCTGCGAAGCCAAGCGCGAGAGCGACGCGCTAGGCTTCGCGGCAAGCCGAAGCTAATTGTGGGCGCGATTGAATCGACCTATTTACTCCGTTTATCCTCTTTCCGCCTCTCGTACTGCGACAAGCTGTCGGCGATTAAACCGCGCTCGATTAGCTCGCGTTCGGGCACCGCACCGAGGTCGTTCGTCTCTTTCATCCAGCGGTCGAGCGCGGCGCGCAGTTCGATGAGCTTCTCTTTATGTTTTGGATCGTCGGCGAGATTCTTGACTTCATCGGGGTCGGCGTCCAAGTCGTACAGTTCCTCGCGCGGTTTGGTTGCGGCAAAAAAAGCGTCCTGGACGGAGTTCAGCTTGCCCTCGGCGTGCAACTTCCGCCATACCTGCATCGTTGGCATCAACTCCATGTAGGCGATGCGCTGGGCGTGCGACCATTCCGGGTGGAAATTGCGAATGTACTGAGAGTGCTTGTCGCGTACGGCGCGGATGCGGTCGGGCGTTTCGTCCATGCGGTCGCGCGCGGCGAAGATGTACTTGCGTTCGGCGGTCTTCTTGGGGCCGAGAACGACTTGTCCTTGCAACTGTTTCGGCACCTCGATCCCGGCCAATGCCAGCATGGTCGGCGCGAAATCGAGGAAGCAAACGAGTTCGTCGCGCACCGTATTGGGCTTTATGTGACCCGGCCAACGCACGAGCAGCGGCACATGGATGCCCCGATTGTAAACCCACCGCTTGCCGCGCGGCAGACCGCGACCGTGATCGCCCGTCAGAAAGACAATGGTGTTGTCTGCTACGCCAGCCTTGTCGAGGGCGTCGAGGACGACGCCGACCTGATAATCGACGGCTGTAACCAACTCATAATAGTTGGCAAGATCGCGCCGAACCTCCGGCGTATCGGGATAGTATGCGGGCAGTTTCAACCCTGCGGGGTCGCGGCGTTCCGAAGGTTTCAGGCGTTCGGTGTTCTTGGCGAAACGGGTGGCGGGGGCGCGGATTTGGCTTTCGTGGCTGGTAAAGATGTTGTAGAAGCCGAAGAAAGGCTGTTTGGGAACCTCTTTCGTCCAATCCGAGGTGATATCGAAGGCTTTGGGCGGCAGATCGAAGTTGAAATCCGTTTTGCCGTAGGGCGTCTTCGTCGGCCAAGCGATGGTATAGCCGGCCTTCTTGAGATAGTCGGTGAACATGGGGGGCGGCTTAAGCAATTTCGAACGCATGTGGTGCGTGCCGATGCTCGTGGGATAGCGACCGGTGATGAGACCAGATCGGCTGGGAGCGCACACCGGGGCATGCGTGAAACAGCGGGTGAAGCGCGCGCCCTGAGCGGCGAGGCGATCTATGTTCGGCGTCACGGCACTGGTATCGCCGTAACAGCCGAGTTCCGGTCCCATGTCCTCGCCCACGATCAGAACGATATTTGGCGGTTTCCGCGGCGCGCCGTCGGCGCGCCCAGGCAATACAGGAACGAGAAGAGACAACGCCACCAGTCCGCAGCGCGCGAGTAGCATGAATTAGTCCTCGATCGAGTTTGAGGTTAAGCGTTGAGAATACGAACACCACCAAGGTTCGAGTTCGGCACGGATGGCTCCGTCCCAGCAATCCATGATGGATCTTACTGTTGGGAACGGCAAGGTCGTTCGTCTACTTTACGGACGGCACGACTTTTTGCGAAAGCGAAGGAATCTCTCCATGCTCTGTCTCAATAAGCTGTTTACGCTCTCGCATGGGCTTGGGCTGTCGTTGATTGCCGTCGCCGCTGGTTTAACTGTCTGGGCCTTTCCGGGCATGGATCAGGACGGTGCGCGCGCTACGAAGGTCCAAGAATGGTCGATTGCCGACATGCTCTCGCAATTGAAAGAGTCCGGCGTGGAACTACGAGTCGTCTCCACGCGGAAGGACGGCCGAATCGAGCAATCCGCGTTCTTGACCGCCACAAATCAAAGTTGGCACGAACTGAATCTCCTTCCAAAATCGTCGCAGCACATGAATCTTTGGAATAACACGCTCTATTGCGAGCGCAGCCCAAGGGATGCGGACTTGACCGTTCAAGCCGAACTCTGGGGCGAGAACTGCTTGATCGTGGAGCCATTCGTGTTCTTTGGCGATCGAAACCTTTTGGAGCGCGTTCGTTCCGCCCTTGAAGCCCCCCTCGCCTCCGGCATCTGATCGATGGAATCTTCCCTGTGGTCCGAATCCGCCTGAATTGCCCCACTGCCTCGCGCCGATAG
Organism: Planctomycetota bacterium; assembly: GCA_021807595.1. GTDB lineage: Bacteria > Planctomycetota > Planctomycetia > Gemmatales > Gemmataceae > JAJPHU01. Next base: position 21,650 of record JAKBCS010000009.1, read on the forward strand.
ATCTGAGGGGGACATTCCGTCCAGCGATGCGGGAAGCGAGGCAGTGAATGGGATTTTTCTCCGGGCGCGTCACCTTCGGCCGGTATCGGGTCCAAGGTCCGTCTCCGGGCATGTTCGGGCCGGAACATCTGCAACGCCTCCAAACGCACGCCATCGGCAAACAGAAAGTCGTTTCCGCGGACGGCGTGGAGAGCGGCTGGACGGCGGGAGATCACCTGCTCGATACCTCGTTCGATCTCGCCAAGAATATCGTCAACGATGCACTGCATTTTTGTCTGCGCGTCGATACCATGCGATTGCCCAACGATTTGTTGCGCGCTTACACTCAGATCGAGCTTCAAGGCTTGGCCGCATCCAATCCTAGCGGCATCCCTAGCGCCAAGCAAAAACGCGAAGCGCGCGAATTAGCGCGCGAGAAACTGGAAGAAGAAGCGCGCGACGGTCGATTTATCAAACGCAAAGTCTTTCCGATTCTATGGGACGCGCCTTCGAACGAACTGCTGATCGGAACCACCTCGGTGACGGCGCTCGATCGACTACATCTGTTGTTCGAGGATACGTTCGGCTGTGGGTTCGAGCCGTTGAGCGCGGGACAACAAGCATTTCGCCTTGCCGAGCCGCGCCAGCAGACACGCGGCATCGACGACGCCGCGCCGGCCTCGTTCGTGCCAGGTTCGTCTCCCGCTGAGGTGGCGTGGATTGTCGATGAGAACAGCCGCGATTTTTTAGGCAATGAGTATCTGCTTTGGTTGTGGTACCTGCTCGATGCCGAGTCCGACACGGTGGGATTAAGCGATGGCAGCGAAGCCGCTGTGATGTTGACGCGGACGCTAATGCTAGAATGCCCGCGCGGCCAGACAGGACGCCAGAGCATCAGTAGCGACGGCCCGACGCGCTTGCCGGAGGCACGCCGAGCCATTCAATCCGGGAAACTGCCGCGCAAAGTCGGTCTCCTCGTCGTTCGCCACGATGCCCAGTACGAACTGACGCTACAAGCCGAGACGCTGGCCGTGAGCGGAGCGAAGCTGCCCGCGCCGGAGGCGAGCGAGGAACGCGCACGCTTGGAGGAGCGCATCGTGCAAGTGCGCCATCTCCTGGAGACACTCGATCTGCTGTACGACGCGTTCACCTCCAAGCGCGCCAGCGATCAGTGGTCGAAAGAATTGGCGAAGATGCAGAAATGGTTGGCGCGCGAAGAGCGCGGGCGCGTGTCGGCAGTGGGGTAAAGCTGCGAGCGATCACGGCAAAGAGGAGACGATTCGCTCAAAAGGTTTCCCAGGCTTGGCCCGGCGGGATGCGTTCTCGACGAAACGATCTTGTCAAAAACACGTCGATGAGGCTAAGCTAGACCGCATTCGAGCGACCTCGACCGCCGATCCAGGCGCGATCTCGGCCACGAGGCTCTCTCCTCAACGGAAAGTCTTAAGCCAGGAAGGTGAAGCCATGCAGGACCGCGCGTTTATTCGTCGCACACTCATCGAGTTATTGGAAGCCGACACGGGCGAAAATCACAGCGATCTGGATGAATCCGTCAATCTGCGCGAGGGGCTAGGTCTCGATTCGGTCGATGTCGTCAGCATCGTTTCGCAGATCGAACGCCGTTTTCACATTCGATTGACGCATCAAGAATTGGAGAAGCTCGTCGCCGTGTCCGACGTGTTGGATTTGCTGGAAGCGAAGTTGGCCGACACCTCGTCGAAGTCCGCCGCCTAAAATCGGATGTCCGCGAAACGACAAGTCGAATCCCTTCGATTTATCGTTTCGCGGACAGTCCCTCATGCCGCTCGCCGAGCCACCGTCTCCGGCCCCGGCAGACGAATCACTTTCGATAGCTTCGTAATCGCATCGAGCAGTCCCGCAATGGACTCGGTGAGATGGTTGGCGTTGACCTGGATGCGCAACACTCCCGCATGATACGGCACGGCGGGGAATGTCACCGATTGGACGTAGTAGCCCTGCTCGAAGAGGTAGTTGCCTCCGTTGAGCGTGTCTTCCTCATCGCCGATCAGAACCGACAAGATCGGCGTTTGACCTCCCAAAACGACGAGATCCCGGTCGATCAATCCCTTGCTCAGTTGCCGAATGTTTCGATGCAGCCGGGCCGAGAGCAGTTCGTATTCCGCCGAATTGAGAATGTCGCAAACGGTGCAAATCGCCTCGAGATAGCACGGAGCCACAGGACCGCCGAAGATGTAGGTGTTGGAACGCATCTTCAGCAAGCGCTTCATCTCGTGGGTGCAGCCGATGAAGCCGCCCATGCACGAAAAGCCCTTCGACAACGAACCGATGACGAGCGCGTTGTCGTAATCGCCCAGAGCATCCAAGACGGTGCCGCGTCCTTGCCTGCCCATGACGCCGGTTCCGTGCGCGTCATCGACGTAGAGGATGGCTCGGCGTTGCAAGCAGACGCGATTGAGTTGCTCCAAAGGCGGCAACTCTCCGCTCATGCTGTAGACGCCGTCAATCGCGACCACGGCACAACGATACTCGCCCGCTTCGTCGAGAACCTTGGCCAACGCTTCGGGGTTGCAGTGCGAAAACGAGAACAGGCGCGTGCCGTTGGCCTTGGCGATTTTGGCCCCTTCCTGAATCGAGTTGTGCGCTTGCTCGTCGACCACTAGCACGTCTTGGCGACCGACCAAGCCGGGAATGGCCCCCATGTTGGCGAGCGTGACGGACGGATAAATCAACGTCGCCTCGGTTCCCAGCCACTCCGCCAATTTATCTTCGGCATCGATGTTGGCTTGAATGCTTGAGAAGGCGCGCGACGCGCCATTGTGCGATCCCCAACGTCGGATGCCTCGGTGGAGCGCGTTCAGAACGCGCGGATCCTGATCCAATCCCAGGAAACTATCGGAGCCGAAGTTGACGACTTTTTTGCCGCCGACTTCAATGACGCGATGGGGATCCATGCGTCCGACGACCATGTCTTTCATGTGCGTCGTTGGGAAAAGCTCGGCGAAATGTTCGATGAAGCGAATCAAGCCGTTCTGGCGTAGGGCGTTGGCCAGTTGCTGCATCGGGGAGACAATCATACGGACCTTCTTTTCCTCATGGGTCGAGCTGGAAAGCCCGACGGAGCATGTGAGGTCGGGATCAACGCCCCGACTCGCCTTCACGCGATGGTGTACGGCGGGGATGCGGGCACATCAAACCAAAAACCATGACGGTGAGCAAGCGGAATCGGCTGCATTCGGACAGAGTCGAATCCCCCTCGCTTCCCTGGCTTGCCGCGCCAAACGATCCCTCGTCCATCATCGGTTCGATGCAATGAGTCCGTTGAGCTTTTTTGGAAAAGAACGCACATTTTACCCGACCGTCGAGAATGGAGGACGATTTGCGAACGAAAGCGCGAAGCAGCTAAAGCAAGAGGAGGATCTCCTCTAACTCGACTCAACAAGAAACGGCTAATCCCTCATGCACGATGCGCGCCCGGCAAGCGTCTTCGGGGCATCCGGAGCGGCGGAGTTCCTCGCGCAGTCGTTCGCGCAGATATGCCTCCAATCGCGCGATGCCCTCGTCGTTTCGCGCGGGATCGCGATGCCCCACATGCAGTTCGCGCACTCCAGCGGCGACAGCAGTGGCCGCGCAGGCTTCGATCGTGCTGTGCCCCCAACCCTGGCGCGGCATGGCTGAACTAGTTCCGATTTGCTCGCGCCCCTCGTATTCGGCGCGGGTGTATTGGCCTTCGGTGTACAGAACGTCCGCTCCGCGTGCAAAGGCCGCCAGTCCGGCATCGGGAGATTCGATTTGTTCGTGATCGGTGGCGAATACGAAGGCTCGGCCGGCGTTCTCCAAGCGATAGGCCAAGCAGCCTCCCGGATGGGTCAGCGCGTGCGTGCGAATGTGCGTGGAGCCGATGGAAAAGGAACTGCCCGGCTCGATGGGTCGAAACTCCTCAATCGCCTTCATTTGCTCGTAGGTGGGTGGAAAATAGTGACGGCTCATCCGCGATTGCGGATCGAACAGAACGCCGAGTTGATGGATCAGGCTCGGCGATCCCCATAGAGTAAAACGATTATCCGCATCGTAATAGGGGGAGAAATACGGCGTGCCGCAGATATGATCGAGATGGGGATGCGTTACCAGAACGTGGGCGCTGCGCTGCGGGCCAGGCGGTTTGTCGCGCCAGCGTTCGGCGAGGGAGACGCCGAGTTCGCGGAGTCCGCTGCCGCAATCGAGAATGAGCAGCGCGTCCGGCGTTTTCACCTCGACGCAAGTGGTGTTGCCGCCGTAGCCGCTGCGAAGGTGAAACGGCAATTCGTCCTCGATTCGACGGCGGATGTTCGCTTCCAACTCAGGCCCCGGAAGAAGATCGGCCAAGCGACCGCGTTCGATGAGCTGTTTGACGGCGGCGACGAGCCTCTCGGTAACCTCGGTAGGCCGCAACGGAGCGGTCAGGGTTCCGGTGACTCCCCAATAGACGATGGAAAAGATAGGTTCTGTCGCCATGACGACCATCCTCGGCCTCGCGTTCGCCTTCCCTTATGTTACACAATGCCTGCCGCTCGCGTCCGCGCCATCCGGCCTCAAAGGGAAGGAAGACGGTCTCTGGAGGACTCTCTCGGACACACTCGAACTCAACGGTCTCGTGGAAGTTAACCGATCCACCGAGGGATGCGAAAAACGACGGAGAGTCCGTCTCAGAAGCCCCCTCTCCCCTGATTACAGGGGAGAGGGGGCTTCTGAGACAGTTTCGGAGCCATTCAATTGTTGGACGGTGGACGGTCGATGATGCCCTGAGGCGGCGGCGAATCGTCGGTGAAATTGAAATTCGGATCGACGGGTTGCGTGGGATTGGAAGAATGGCGGTGCCGCCTTTCCCATTCCTTATGCGCGCGAGCGAACTCCACCATCCGCTGCTTCTCTTTCAGCGAACGATAGCTCCACCAACGAACGAGGTTGTAGACCATCAACGCCAACATCAGCCAGACGCCCGGAAAGCTGAAGCGGCCGATCTGGATTTGAAATCGCTCGCCGCCGAGCAGAAACTCGTAAGCAAACAACACCACGGCGCAGATCAACCAGAATAATGCCAAAAAGAGGTTCATGCTCCTATTGTCTGCTTCCGCGATGCCGATGACAACGGAGTTTTCTCTTGGTGTCCAAGCGCCGCTTCTCGTACTATGTTCTCAGTCTGATCTTTTCCTTTCTTCCACGGGGTGCTTCTCATGCCGTCTCCTGTCGTTTCCACCGCCGATTTGGATCTGCTGCGCCGCTTCGACACGCCGACGGTGTGCAACGTGGTGGAGTTGTTCGACCTCTATCCGCGCACGGACGGTTACATGGATCGCCGCATTCAAGCGTGTTATCCGAAGTTGCCGCCGATGGTCGGTTTCGCCAGCACGGCGACCTTTCGCGCGGCCGACGCTCCACGCACCGGGGGAGCGTATTCCGGCCTCGTCGAACAAGTCGAATCGTTCGCTCACAGCGCCCACCCGCCTATTGTCGTGTTTCAAGATCTCGACAATCCTGTCGTGGCCGCGACGTTCGGCGAGGTGATGTGCAGCACCTACAAGGCGTTTGGCGCGGTCGGGATCATCACCGGCGGCGCGGGCCGCGATCTCGATCAGGTCGAGGCGTTACACTTTCCCACTTTCTGCGACGGCGTCATTTGCGCCCACGGCTACTGTCACATTCCTCAAATCAACGTGCCGGTCCATGTCGGAAACATTACCGTTCATCCCGGCGATTTACTGCACGGCGATCGCAACGGCGTCACGCGCATCCCTCTGGAAATCGCTTCGGCCGTCGCCCAAGCTTGCGGTGAATTCATGGCCGCCGAGTCGGTGGTTCTCGATTACCTGAAAACAGATCGACCCGATCCGAAAGGCTATGCGCGAGCGCGCAATGAGTGCCGCGATCGCATTGAAGCGCTGGCACAACGCCTGAAGCGATGAAGGAACGTCAGGCTGCGAGAGGATGTTTCCCGATCCTCGCACGCACCATTGCCAGAATCGCCTCCGCGGCTCGCTCGCAAGCACCCGGTGCCGCGACTTGGTCGCGCAGTGCCGCCAGCTCGGCGCAGCGGCTCTCGTAGGCGGTGCTATCGTTCAACCAACCGAGGAGGTACCCGGCCATCGACTCCGCCGGACATTGCACACCGAAATACTCTGGAAATAGCTCTCGGTTCGCCAGCAAGTTGACCAAAGTGATGTAGGGCACGCGCTTGAGCAGGTGCGCCAACACTATGCTGATCCGACGATGGCGATACAACACCGCAGTCGGTTTGCCGCGATAGAGCAGTTCCAGACTCACCGACCCCGACACGGCCATGCACGAATGAGCGAGATGGATGATCTCCGGCGTCCGGCCCACATGGACCTCAATGGGTAATTCACTGCCTCGCAAACTTTCCTCGACTTGGCTGCGATGTTGTTCGCGGAAGCAGGCGGCGAGAAAGCGCGTGTCCGGTCGTTGGGCGTGGATCAGACCGGCGGCACGCAGCAGCGACGAGAGATTGTACTGAAGTTCCGTGTTACGAGAACCGGGAAGCAAGGCGACGACATTGCCCGGTTTGTTCCGTTGCGCGTCGACAAACGCTTGATCCAGACGCTGCTCGCGCAGTTCGTCGAAATAAGGATGGCCGATGTACTCCGCCGCCACGTTGCGCTGTCGATACCACTCTTCCTCGAACGGCAGCGTGCAAAGGACGCGATCGGTTAGACGGCGCATTTTGTGAACGCGATAGGTAAGCCAGCCCCAAATCTGCGGAGGCACGAAATAAACCACGGGGATGCCGTGGGCGCGCGCGCGCCGCGCCAGCCACCAATGGAATCCGGGATAGTCGATGAGGACGAGTGCGTCGGGCCTCTGCCGAGCGAAGAAGCGGTCGGCCCGATCGAGGAGACGCCAGAAACGCGGCAAATTGGCGACGACCGGGGCGATACCGACGACGGCGAGATCGCACAGCGGGTAGAGCAGCCGACATCCGGCTTGCGCCATGCGGTCGCCTCCGAAACCGTGTATCGCGGAATTCGGCTCGCGTTGCCTTAGAGCGTGGATCAGATTGGCTCCGTGCAGATCGCCGCTCGGTTCTCCCGCGCTGACAAACAAACGCATGAAAGGCATCCTGCCGTTAGGGTGAGGAGGAAGACGGCCCGTCCGGCCATCCTCATCTCAATAAATTACCAGGTCTTCACGCCTCTCGCAACGGGGGAAATCAAACCTTCGCGCCGAGAGGAGAGGGAGGCCGCTTCTCCCCTTTCTGTACTCAGGAATGAGGTGATAAGGTCGATGGAAATCACCCGATCGTTACCTCGTTTCGCGGACATCATTCCACCGTAACGCTCTTGGCCAGGTTGCGCGGTTTGTCCACGTCGCAACCGCGCAAGAGTGCGATGTGATATGCCAACAGTTGGAGCGGCACTACCGAGACGATGGGTTGCAAATACTCCGGCACATCGGGCACACAGATGACCTCATCGGCGCGGGCGGCAACGTCCTCGTCGCCCTCGTGGGCAATGGCGATGATCGGTCCTCCCCGCGCCTTCACTTCTTCCAGATTGCTCATCACCTTGTCGAAGATCGCGCCGCGCGGCAACAAAAACACGGACGGCGTATTTTTATCGACCAGCGCGATGGGGCCATGTTTCATCTCGGCGGCAGGATACCCCTCGGCGTGGATGTAGCTGATTTCCTTCAACTTGAGTGCGCCTTCCAGTGCCACCGGATAGTTGTACTGCCGGCCCAGATACAGAAAATTGGCAACGTGGCAATAACGCTCGGCGATGGCCCGCACGGCATCGTGACAAGACAAGGCGCGGCGCACGGCGTCGGGAATGGCGCGTAGTTCGCGGATGATTTGCGCGCCTTGCAAGCTGGACAGATGGCGCATGCGTCCGAAATAGAGCGCGAGCATGGCGAGGACGGCGACTTGATTGGTGAACGCCTTGGTGCTGGCGACGCCTACTTCCGGGCCGGCGTGCAGATAGACGCCGCCATCGGTCTCGCGGGCGATACTACTTCCAACTACATTGCAGAGTGCTAATGTCGGATGACCCTTGCGTTTCGATTCGCGCAGTGCGGCCAGGGTGTCCGCCGTCTCGCCAGATTGGGTGACCGCGATGACGATGGTGTTGCGGTCGATGGGCGGATTGCGATAGCGAAACTCGCTGGCATACTCGACCTCGACCGGGATGCGCGCGAACTCCTCGAACAGATACTCGCCGACCAAGGCTGCGTGATAGCTCGTGCCGCACGCCGTCAGAATGATGCGCTCGGCGCGACGAAGCTGCTGCGTATCGAGGTTCAGGCCGCCGAAATGCGAGGTCGCGTCGGAGTCGACGAGCCGGCCGCGCAGGGCGTTCTCGATCGCTTCGGGCTGCTCGTAAATCTCCTTGAGCATGTAGTGTTCGAACGCGCCCTTGTCGGTGTCGCTCGCATCCCACTCGATGGTATGGACGGCTGCCTCGACGCGGGCGCGATCGCCGTCGAGAATGTGCCAATCGTTCGCCGTCAATACGCACATTTGATGGTCTTGTAAGTAGACGACGCGCTCGGTCTTGCCGACCAGGGCACTGGGATCGCTGGCTAAGAAATTCTCACCTTCTCCGATACCCAACACCAAAGGGCTGCCCAAGCGCGCGCCGAGAAGCAATCCCGGATGGCGACGGCTGAGGACGGCAAGCCCATAGGTTCCCTTCAACAACGCCAGCGTCCGCGCCACGGCATCGATGAACGCGGCTTGGGACTCCTCCTCGGCGGGTAAGCGGCGGGCGATAAGTTGGGCGACGACCTCGGTATCGGTGTCGCTGTGGAATACCACCCCTTCGTCGGCCAATTGACGCTTCAGTGGTGCGTAGTTTTCAATGACACCGTTATGGACGATGGCGATGCGGTTGTCGCCACTGACGTGGGGATGGGCGTTGCGATCGTTGGCCGGTCCATGTGTCGCCCAGCGCGTGTGGCTGATACCGGTTGTTCCGGGCGCGGCGTTTTGATGGAGATGTCGCGCCAGATCTTGAATGCGACCGGCTCGTTTGCGCAGGTGTAAATCGCCGTTGCTAAGTGTCGCGAGGCCGGAACTGTCGTAGCCGCGGTACTCCAGACGATGAAGCCCTTCCAGGAGAAGGGGTTGTGCCTCGCGCGATCCGGTATAGCCGATGATGCCGCACATGCTTGGTCCTCCGTGAACCGCGGGACGATGGGAGCTTTCCTCGCCACTTCAGATTACTGAGAGTCTGTTCCAGAAGCCCCTCTCCCCCTGTACTTGGGGGGAGAGGGGTTGGGGTGAGGGGGCGAGAAGCCACGGAAAAATGCACCCCTCACCCCCAGCCCCTCTCCTCTGAGTACAGGGGAGAGGGGAGCTTTCGGAACAGACTCTGAGTGTACCGAGATGTTTCCCTCGCGCACAAGCCCGCTACGGATCGGTTCACCCGGCAACTTACTCTGGCCGGTTCACCTAAGACGTGATTATTGGAGTTCGCGGACGTGAGAGACGGTGAGCAGATAATTGCGGCGTTCAAAATCGTAGGTGAGGTGGCCCCACAGTTCGACGTTGTGATTCTCGTAACTCGTCAGGTCCACACCCGGCGCGGCGGTGACCGAGCGGAAGGGACGTCCCTGAGCATCGAGAAGGTGGTAGCGGCGTGTCACTTCGCTTTTATATGCGCTTTGGAGCCGTCCCTTTTCGTAATAGACTTGCTGTGCCGCGCCTCCCATCGCCGGTTTCGGACCCGTGGAAACGAGGAGACCATTCGGTGAGCCGCCATTCGCTCCGCCGATGGGCTGGACGACATTCGCACCGACACGATTAACCGGAAGGTGTATAGGCACAGTGTTCGGAGTCGGTGGCGTTTGTCCGTCGGGATAGTAGAGCGAACCGCGCGGCGCATGGATACCGCTGTTGTTTTGCTCGATCCAGCGGGCGCGGCGATAGGCTTCGTCGGCACGCGGGGGATTGACCGACAAGTTGGCGTCGCCGGCCAAACGATAGAGACGAGCGGCATCGCCGCTCCGTCCGGCGAGATCGGCTTTCTCTGCGTCGCGCCACAGGGTATCGCCGTCCGCCGCCTGGACGGTGGGCTTGGAAGCTGTGGTGGTCGGAAGATCGTCGGGTTTGGCGACGCTCTCCTTGCGAATGTACCGTACTTCGCCTTCGGGAGGCTCGATCGGCAACCAAGTTCCCTCTTCGTCGGTCATCGTTCTGCCAACCACTCGTACCTGCGCACCGCGCGGCAGCTTGACGCCAATCTTCGACGGACGCTCCCCTTTCAAACTACTCCCGATCAACACGGGCACATCATTGCCGTCGTAGGTGACGACATAGTTGGCGTATTTGCTGCTGATGTACTGCACGAAGCGATTGTTGATCCAGCTGAACGAACCGGCGGGCGGGCGAACGACCAACCAGCCGCTTTCCAGTTCGCGCTCGACTTGCACGCGCTCTCCCAGGCGGAGCATGTTGGTCGGATACAGCCCGCTCGAGGTACTGGGACCGCACCAAACTTGGGCTTGCGGTACCACGACGGTTCGCACGTCCGGCGCGGGTTCGGCGGCAGGCGAAGCCGGGACACAGAGAATTCCAGTAATTAGGACGATCGATGAAGCGAAACGCATGGATCACCTCCACGGACGCCTACCCTACGTTGCGCGGCCGCCCTTTCCTAAGTCGGCGCGAGACGGACTCATTCGTGAGTATCAAGTCGCCGCGGAGCGCGCGTTCGCCTCTCCGCGTGGGAATTTCGATTCAATGTGCCGCTTATAGCGAAGGAATTGGATCGAGCAAGGCCAATCGGTGATGTGCGAACATACGGAAATCGTAGGCGTCATCGAGAACAACTCTCGTTGACGCCTACGAGGCGTTCGCTTCTCTGCAAGCGCTTAGGCTTTTTCGGCAGCCGCCAGGAACTCTTGGCGCTGGCGTTCGCGGGCGCTGGGAATCCCCTCGCCGAAAATCAACAGCAGCGGGCTGGCGATGTAGATGGAACTGTAAGTGCCGACGATCACGCCGACGATCATCACGAAGGAGAACAGATGTACTCCTTCGCCGCCGAAGATGTACAGCACGATGACGACGAGCCATACCGTCATCGACGACAGGATGGTGCGTGTCAGCGTTTGATTCACGCTGTCGTTAATCATCGTCGCGGTCAGGATCGGATTCTTGCCGCGCACTTCGCGGATGCGATCGAAGACCACGATGGTATCGTTGACCGAGTAACCTACTAGGGTGAGCAATGCGGCGATGGCGGGCAGATCGATCTTGAAATCGCTAATCATGAACAAATTGCCGAGCCAGGTTCCGTGCAGGTAATGGCAAGCGGCGATGAAGCCGAGCGTGAAGAACAGATCGTGCAAGAGACACAACACGGCAGCCGCGCCGAAGGTCCAGTTGCCGAAGCGGAACCACAGGTAGAGGAGGATGGCGGCCCAACTGGCCAAGATGGCGTAGAGCGCGCGTTCCTGTGTGTTGGCCGCAAGCTGAGCGTCGAAGTTCTCCAAGCGCTCCGGTTGCGGGCTAGTGTCGAACGCTTGCTTGGTCTGAGCCAGAATCTTCTCGAACTGCTCGCGGCCCAATGTTTCCGTCGGCTCGATCTTCATTTTGGCAAAGCGGCCGTTCTCGCCCTCGCCGAGCGCTTCGACGGTGAACCCCAACCGATTCTCACTCGGGTAGAGATCGTCCTTGACCTCGCGCAACAGCATTTGCACTTGAGCGCGCGAGGCGTATTCCGCTTCGTCCGTCTTTGGTTTGGTAAACTCCAAGGTCGCACTTTTCCCGTCCTTGTCCAGATCGACCTTGTGCAACTCGATGTGTTCGAGATCGTCGCCCAAGCGGATGTTGACAACTTTCTGCACTTTCCGGGCGTCCTTGTCGGCGGTGCGGACAGTGAAAAACGAACTGCGGCCTCCGGTGTCGTTGCGGGAGAAGACTTGTTCGACGGTAATATCGGCCAACTCGCTCTCCTCCTTCGTCAGACCTGGAACGGGAACGTCGCGCTCCAGTTTTTCGCGCAGCTCCTCGATAGTCATTGGCTTAGAAAGCTTGCCGGTATAAGCCGTGCCGCCGATGAAGTCGATATTCATCACACTGCGCCCCTTGGCGTCCGGCGCGAGCCGCCACAAGAACAGACCCGCACCGAGGACCGTCAGTACGATGGTGGCCGTGAACCAATAGTAGCGGATGCCCATGAAATCCCAGTGATGGCGATGCAGCGCCCGCACCAGACCTTGGTAGAAGCTGAGTTTGTGCATCCAACCCTTCGACAGCCAAAACTCGAACATCGTTCGCGTCATAAAGAGCGACGTGAACAGACTGATGAGGAGGCCCATCGTCAAGCTGATGCCGAAGCCCTTGAGTTGATCGTTGCCGACGACGTACAGCACGATGGCCGTGAAGATGCTCGACAGATGCGTGTCGATGATGGTCGGGAAGGCGCGGTCGTAACCGTTGCGGATGGCGAGGGCGAGACTGGCCCCGCGTTCGCGTTCCTCGCGCAGACGTTCGTAAATCAGCACGTTGGCATCGACGGCCATGCCGAGCATGAGGACGAGTCCGGCCAAGCCCGGCAGCGTGAAGGTGGCGTTGACCAGCACCATGATGAAAATCGTCAACAACAAGTTCGCCAACAGCGCGACGCAGGCGACGATACCGGCAAAGCGATAATAGAACAACATGAAGGCGAGGACGGCGGCGAAGGCGAGTCCGACCGACATCGTGCCCTTGAAGATGGTGTCGCTTCCGAGCGTAGGGCCCATGCTGTTTTCGCTGGCGGGTTCGTGTTTGAGCGTGGCCGGCAGCGCTCCCGATCGCAGGATTGTGACCAATTCCTGAACCTTCTTTTGATTGAAGCTGCCGGAGATGATGCCTTGCGAATAAATGACATCGTTAATGGTCGGCGCGGACTGGATCTGCCCGTCGAGGACAATGGCCAGTTGGCGTTTGAAGCCGCCCTCGGTTTTGGACGGCGGACGATTGAGGCTCGTTAGCTCGCCGAACAGCGCGCCTCCCTCGGAAGTAAAGGCGAAATGAACGGCCGGTTCGCCGCGCGGATCGGCTCCAGACGTGGCTTGAGCCAGATAGTCGCCGGTGATCTCCTTGCCCGGCTGGGAGTTGCGGGTCAGGATGAAGTATTCGTATGTTTTGCCCAGTTCTCGATCCTTGGGCGAAACGCGATTGAGATTGCGAATCGTTCGGCTGTAGAGCAGACACTGCGAGCCGCGCGAGGAGGCGAAACGGATCGGCTCCTTGTCGCGCGCCTCGGCCACCTTCTTTCCAAGCTCGGCAAAGATAGCCGACTTCTCGGCCTCATTGTTGAGGTTCAGATTCCAGATTTCTTCCTTACCGACCATCACCCAAGTATAGGTGTAATCGATGTCTTCGCCGTTGAGCTTAACGGTAAACTTGGTACCGCCGCCTTGGGGCGTCGGGTCGGGGGGAGCCAACCCCTTCTTTTCCACATCGTCCAACTTCGATCTGTTGTCGGGGTTGCGGAAGAACTCTTCGGAGCGCTCCAACGCTTCGCGGTCGTCGGTGGGATTGGCTAGGATCTTGAATTCGAGTTTGCCCTGTTGGCCGATGAGGTTCTTGATGTTCTGAACCTCTTCGTCGGAGAGCGTGCGCCGCCCGGAAGCTTGCCCGCCAGTCGGCAGAATGATTTCGACGCGCGCCGGCTCGCTGTTGATGGGCCGAATGGTGACGTTCAGAAGATCGGCGGGATCGATGCGGCGTTTGAGCGCGGCGGCCAATTCGTCCGACTTGACCGGCTCGCCCTGCGCTTGCTGTTTGGTCGTATCCACCTCATAAACCAATATGGTGCCGCCGACCAGATCGACGCCGAGACGGAACTTGCCCGCCGCATAGGCCCAGGCACAAACGTAAATGCCTACCAACACGGGGACAACACAAAGGATCATCCTGCCGAGAAATGATTTCATGTTTGGACTTCGTGCCTTTCATCGCACTCCGGCGAGCGGGGGAGCGTAAGCCCCCATGATCTGCCAAGAGAATCAGGAGGCTTACGCCCCCCGCTCGCCGGGCATTACGCCTTGACTTCCTTCGCCGCCTTGGCCTCTTTTGCCGCCTCTTCGTTCGTCAGGTTGCGGAGGACGCTACCCTTGGTCATTTTCACGCGCACATTATCCGCCACCTTGACCGTGATCTTGTCGTCGGTCTCGCTCACGTCCACCACGGTTCCATAGATACCCGCGTTGGTCAGCACCTCATCGTTCTTCTTAAGGTTCTTGACCATCGCCATGCGTTCTTGTTCTTGCTTTTTATGAGGGCGCAGAATCAGCATGTAGAACACAATGAAGATGATGGGCAACAGGAACATGATCCCACTCGTTCCCGGATCGGGACGCTGCGGCTCATCTCCCAACAACAACAAGAATCGTAACATGAACAACCTTTCCACCCGCTGCCGTCTCGTGGATTAAAAAGCATATCTTAAGGCGATTGCCCCCCTCGGACAAGACGGACTGCGGTAAAGTCGTCGAAGCGCTGCTCCTCGATCGCCCGCCGCGCTTCTTCCATGAGACGGCAATAGAAAGCCACGTTATGCAGCGACACGAGCGTCGGCCCCAACATCTCCTTGGCCAGAAACAGATGGTGTAGGTAAGCGCGGCTGAAATGCCGACAAGCATAGCACGAACAATCGGACTCTAGCGGTCGCGGATCTCGCTTGTGGCAGGCGTTGCGGAGACGAATTTCGCCCTCGTCGGTAAAAGCCGAGGCATTGCGGCCGTTGCGCGTCGGCATCACGCAATCGAACATATCGATGCCCGCCACGATACCAGCGAGCAAGTCGCGCGGCGTCCCCACGCCCATGAGATAGCGCGGCTTGCCCTGCGGCAATAACGCCGCCGTTGGAGTCAAGGCGGCCAGCATTTGCGCTTCGGTCTCGCCGACCGAGAAGCCACCCAGGGCGTAGCCGGGAAAATCCAGATCCGTCAGTTCGCGGGCACAGAATTCTCGAAGCGCCAAATCGGTGCCGCCTTGCACGATAGCGAACAATGCTTGATCGGTTCGACGGTGTGTGGATCGGCAGCGCTCGGCCCAGCGAATCGTTCGTTCGACGGCCACGCGCAAGTAGTCCGGCGGCGTATCGCCCGGTGGGCATTCGTCGAGACACATGGCAATGTCCGAGCCGAGATTTTCTTGGATGGCGACAGCGCGTTCCGGCGTTAGGTCCACCATCGTACCGTCGATGTGCGAGCGGAAGACGGCGGCGCGGTTGTCGATTCGGCGTGTCGGAGCGAGGCTATAGACCTGAAACCCTCCACTGTCGGTGAGAATCGGCCCTTCCCAAGCCATGAAGCGGTGCAGCCCGCCCAACTCGGCAATAACGTCATCGCCCGGACGCAGAGTGAGGTGATAGGTGTTGCCCAAGAGAATCGACGCGCCCGCCTCGCGGACCTGTTGCGGCGTCAAACCTTTGACGGTTGCCTGGGTGCCAACCGGCATGAAAACCGGAGTCTCGACGACACCGTGGGGAGTCGTCAATCTCCCGCGCCGCGCCGCCCCCTGCCGCGCCAAAACCTCAAAGCGAATGGCCATTCGGTAAGTCTTCGGTTTGCCGCGCTCCGAAGGGGAGCGCGAACGCCGCGCTCTCCTTTCGGGGTCGAGGCCAATCGTTAGTCTCCGCGGAGCGTGAGGCCGAGTTGCGACAGTTTCTCGCGCACTTCGCTCAGCGAGGTGATGCCGAAGTTTTTCGACTCCAGGAGTTCGTCCGCCGTGCGATTGACGAGATCGCCCACCATGTTGATGCCCAGGCGATTCATGCACTTGCGGGCGCGGACGGACAAATTGAGATCGCTAATTGGTTTATTGAGAACCGCCTGCTCTTGCTCGCTCAGCTGTTGGGGCCGATAGCGCGTGTCCGTCGGAGTGCCTTCTTCCAACGATTGCCCCAGTCGCAACCCCTTGGAAGTCATAATTTCCTTGATTTCTTCGAGCGACGTTTCGCCGAAGTTCTTGCTACTCAGGAGCTGTTGTTCGCTGATGCGCGTCAGATCGCCCAGCGTCTTGATGTTCATTTTCTTAAGGCAGTTGCGGCTGCGGACGGACAACTCGAAATCGGTGACGGAGATTTCCAGCACCTGACTGAAGCGGTTGAAGGTGTGTTCTTCCTCAGGGCTGTAGTACATCGTCTGCGAGGCCTGCGAATCCTTGAGGAAGAGGCGCGCTTGCTCGTCGGTGGGATCGCCGGTCAGTACGCGACGATAGCATTCGACGGCCTTATCGTATTTCTCGTGATCCTCGTAGAGAACGCCGAGATTCTTCAAGACTCCGACGTGGATCGGCGGATGTTTCAGGCAGCGTTCGTAGAAGCCGATGGCCTCCTCGTCGTTGCCGGCCAAGTCGTTGGCGTGGGCCAGTTGAAACAGAACGCCGGTGTGCGCCGGATCATATTTCTCTGCCTTTTCCAGATGGTCGAGAGCAGTCAGCCGTTCGCCCTCGGCAAGATGGCATGAAGCGAGTTGAAAGTGATACTCGGCGCTATGGCTCGACAGCTCGGCGAGTTTGTTGAGAATGGCGTGGGCTTGGTGCAAGTCGCCCTTTTGGCGATAGATGCCGGCGCGTTGTAGCTGCACTTGGTTGGCGTTGTAGCCGGACTTCTCGGCCTTGTCGTAGGCTTTGAGCGCTTCGTCGAACTCGCGGCGCGAGACCAATGCCCTACCGAGGTAGAAATTGGCCAAAGCCCCTTCGCTCTGGCGCAGGTGATCGACGGCTTGCTGAACGTAGCCGAGGAAGAAGGAAGCGATTCCGAGTTTGAGATGCCAGCGTTTGACCGCCGTGCCGCTGGCACCCTCGATCTTTTTCTTGATGACCTCCGTAACTTCGCGGAGGGTGCGATATTGCGTGCCCCCTTGGGCCAACGCTTCACGCAGTTTCGACACCGTTCCGGCATCGCAGTCTTCTCGTTCTACCAACAGGGCTTTCAAATCGATCAACATCGGCTCAACCATGCAACGCACTCCCATGAAAACCAGCGCTCGCGCGTGTCTCTTCACCGATTGGAAAATGTTAGTATAACGGTAGCGGTTGTTCGTGCAAGAGAGGACGGTTAGCCGCGACGCAGAGCGGAGCGCGAGACACTCTCGCCCTCCGCGCCGCGTAGCAGCTAACCGGGGTATGTATCGGAGGGTTCATGTCGCGTTCGCGTTCTCAACCTTCCACACCACCCGCTTGTTACGCGATGGTCCATCCCGGCCTGGAGCCGATTGCCGCCGAGGAGATCGAGCGCGACTTCGGTGGGGAAGTCAAGAAGACGGGGAACGGCATCGTCGTTTTCCGCGCGCCGAACCTCGACGAGCGCTTGCTGACTTTTCGCACCACGGAAGACCTGTTCCTCTTCGCTTGGGGCAGCGATCGCCTTACGCATCGGGCCGCCGATCTGGAGAGCATCCGCCGTTGGACGGCGCGCGAGGCGGACTGGCAAACCCTGCTGCGCATCCATCACGGCCTGCGACCGAAACCGAAGGGAAGAACGACGTATCGCCTGGTGACGCAAATGGAAGGACAACACGCCTATCTTCGCCGCGATGCCCGCAAGGCGCTGGCACAGGGTTTGGCGGACGTCGTTCCAGAGAGTTGGCGACCCGCCGAAGAGAACGCCGCCGTCGAATTCTGGTTGACCATTCACGAAGAGACGGCCGTTTGCGGTCTGCGCCTGTCGGATCGGACCATGCGTCATCGCGACTACAAGCTGGAGCATCGACCCGCCTCGTTGCGTCCGACCATCGCGGCGGCGATGGTTCGCTTGGCCGAGATTCGACCGCGACACGTTTTCCTCGATCCAATGTGCGGCGCGGGCACGCTGTTAGCCGAGCGTATGATCGCCGGACAACGCATTCGCGGCGGGTTTGCGGCAGCGTGGGGCGGCGACATCGAATTCAGCGCCGTTCGCGCCGCCGCCATCAATTTGCGCCGTCTTGGTCCGGCCATGCTGGCACGCTGGGACGCCACGCACTTGCCGCTCGCTTCCGAGTCCGTCGATCGCATTGCAACCAATCCACCGTTCGGCAAGCAGCTGAGCAGTCCCGATGCCGTGGGACCACTGTACCGTGCCATGCTCCGCGAGTACGATCGCCTGCTGCGCCCCGAAGGGGTTGCGGTAATCGTGGTCAGCGCCGCCGGCGAATTGCGCTCTGCAGCGCGAACTGTCGGTTGGCAACAGCTAAGACAAGTATCGATCCGCGTCCTCGGTCAGCCCGCGGTTATTAGCGTCTGGCGGAAGGCGGCAAAGTAGAGTAGCATGAACTATCGGCCCGAAGCGTTGGCGACGGGCCATTCGAGCGCCTGTCGCCGGTGCTTCGGGCCGATATATCTTCAAATCCATCAGGGCGAATATCATGGCTTCCCAGCGACTTACCTGCCCCGATTGCAAATCGGTTCTGCGTCCGGCCAAGCCGTTACCCGACGGCAAAAAAGTCAAATGCCCAAAGTGCGGCGGTTTCTTCACCACGCCCGGACTTCTCGAACGGGAACCGGCGAGAAAGAAGCCTGCCGCTATCAAGACGACGAAAGGAACCAGCAATAAACCTTCCGCTCCCCAGCCTCCCGCCGACGAGGACGAGGGCGGCATTTACGGTTACATCTCCGAGGACAAAAAAGAGGAAGAGAACAAGCCGGACATCGAGTACGCCCCCGATATGTCCATCAAAGACTTGCGCGGTCCGGCACAGGCTGCCGTGGTCTCCCCTTCCAATTACATGCTGATTCTCGGCGGATTGGGCTGCCTGAGCAATCTCTTCCTCATCTGCGTCAGCTTTTGGCCGATGGTCTTCAGCGACTCTCCGGTCGATTGGCAGAAAGTGCTTAAAGACTACTATAAGGACGACAAAAACGCCGTTCAGCGCGTGGAGAATATTAAGGAGTATAAAGATCTAAAAGACAAAGATTTAGATGTCGTGCAAGATGCGGAGGCCGACGCCCGACTGTACCGCTTCATTGCGATGGGCGTGTATATTTTCTTATTCATCTACAATGCCGTCGCCATTATCGGCGCGGTGAAGATGCAGAATCTGGAATCGCGCGGCTGGGGCATCGCTTCCAGCATCATGACTCTCTTGCCATTCAGTTCCGGCGGCCTCAGTTCCTTGGTCGGCGGCGTATTTTACTTTACCATCGGCTCATGGGTGTTGGAAGAAATGAATGCCTACTACTCGTCCGGCATCAGTTCGCTGCCTTACCTGTTCGCGCTCTATATCGGCGTGTGGTCGCTGCGCACATTGATGTCGCAAGAAGTAATCGACGGCTTCGAGTATGTGGCGGAGTGACGATGGTTAGCCACGACGCGCAGCGGAGCGCGCGGGCTGTCACGCTACACTGCGCGTCGCGGCTAACCGAGCATGCCGCTCTTGCGAGCGAATGGGAAAATGCCGCCCGCTTCCAGGATGGGTGCGACTTCGCCGAGCGGCTTCAGTTCGTATCGTTCGCCGGTGGTCAGATTGTGCATCGTGTGTGCGGCCACATCGAGACGCAATTCATCGCCGGTGCAGACGCGCTCACACAATCTTTCGACGCATTCCAGAGGGATCAAATAGCCGCCGTTTACCGAATTGCGATAGAAGATGCGCGCGTAGAACTCGGCGACGACGGCTTCGATGCCGGCGGCGTCCAGCGCGATCGGCGCGTGTTCGCGCGAGGAACCACAGCCGAAGTTCTTGCCGGCGACGACGATTTTGTAGGGCGAGACAAACTCGTCGTCGGTGTGAAAGGGGACATGCCCCTTGGGCAATCCCGCTTGCGACGGCGGCACGCTGCTGAGCGCGTATTTGCCGAACTGCTTGTATTCCTCTGGGATCGACGGATTGAACGTCAGATACTGGGCGGGGATAATCTGATCGGTGTCGATGTTATCGCCCAGGACATAGGCTTTGCCGGTGATGGTCGTTTGCATGTTTGTACAGCGTTATCGAGTGATTGAGTGGGAAGCAGCGGCTGGCAAAGGACCAGCCGCAACCAGTTTCTTTCGGGCGGAGTCGACGCGCAAGTTGAACCCTTCGAGGGTTCGCGCCCCAAGAAGAAGTAAATCCCCTTCTTCCGCGAATACCACTTCGTCAATGGTAAAATAGCTATCGTGTCGGACGATGGCGAAGCCGACGCTGCGGGTGATGTGCTGGCCGTTGGCCATGACAAAGGTCAGGTCTTTTTTTTCTCTCGATATCCCCAGCGCTTCCAAAGTAGCCGTCGGAACCCATGTATATTCGCTTCCCGTATCGACCAACATCTGAGGGATGACGGCGGATCGGGAGCGGTCTACAGGGTTCTCGATCCGGCATTCGATGGAAAAAGTGCCCATCAGGACTTACTCCAGGTATTCGCGAGGATCGGTGATGGCACCGCGCACGGCGCTGGCGGCCACGGTCAAGGGGCTGGCCAGATAGACGCGCGCCTCTTTGTGTCCCATGCGCCCAGGGAAGTTGCGATTGGTGGTGCTGATGCAACTGAGCGGCTGATTGAGCCGACCGAAGGTATCGCTCGGTCCTCCCAGACAGGCGGCGCAGGAGGGCGGTCCGACCTTGGCACCGGCGGAGAGAAACACTTCTTCGAGCGTTTGACTACCGATTTTTTCACTCTTCAGCCCCGCCGCCACCTCGCTGGTCGCCGGAACGACAAAGGTGTCGATCTTGACGGTCTTGTCCTTGAGAATCCTCGCGGCGGCGCGGAAGTCGGTGAGCTTGCCGCCCGTACACGAACCGATGTAAGCCCGATCGAGCTTGGTGCCGCTCACGTCGCCGACGGCGGCGCGGTTGTCCGGGCTGTGCGGCTTGGCGACGACCGGCTGCAACTTCGTCACGTCGTAGACCTTTTCGTAGATGAACTTCGCGCCGGGGTCGGTGTGGACCGGGGTGTACGCCTTGCCGTGTTTGTTGCGGGCGTTGACGTAATCGAGCGTCACTTTATCCGGCGCGATGACGCCGTTCTTGCCGCCGGCCTCGATCACCATGTTGCACAGCGTCATGCGCTCCTCAATGTTGAGCGCGTACACGCCGTCGCCGTCGAACTCCATGGCGCGATAGGTCGCTCCGTCGCAGCCGATGTCGCCGATGACGGCGAGGATGAGATCTTTCGCCATCAAATACGGCGGCAGTTGACCGTGAAAGACGAACCGCATCGTCGGCGGGACTTTGACCCACAACTTGCCCGTGCCGAGGATGAAACCCGCGTCGGTGTTGCCGATGCCGGTGGCGAACTCGCCGAACGCTCCCGCCGTGCAGGTATGGCTATCGGTGCCGAACAGCACTTCGCCGGGCCGGGTATGTCCTTCTTCCGGCAGGGCGATGTGGCAAACGCCTTTGTATTTGTCGGTGCCAACATCGTAGTAGTAGGGCAAATCTTGTTCGCGGACGAACTCGCGCAGTACATCGACGTTGCGATTGGCCATCTTGTCGGCGGTGAAGATGTAGTGATCGGGAACGATCACGACTTTTTCACGATCCCAAACTTTGGCGTCCTTGCCGAAGTGTTGTTTGAACACGCCGATGGTTCCCGGCCCGCAAACGTCGTGTGTCATCAGAACATCGACATCTACCCAAATGTTGTCGCCCGGCCCAACCGCATCGCGTCCGGCGTGTTGTGCGAGGATCTTTTCGGTCAACGTCATCGGCGTCATGTCTCGCAGGCTCCTGTGAGCTTTGTCGCGTCGGAAAGAGTTATTCTATTTGAGACCAAGAAAAAGGACACGCCGGGAACAGGTGGATCATCCGACGGCTCGACGGAGAAGGCTGCCGATTCGACGCGGAGACTACTTGGGCCCGTTGGTTGGAGGAGGACCGAAGATCGTTTCCGGTTTGGGAAGCGATTTGAAATCGCAGTGGGCCAAGCGTTCGAGAATCACCTGTTCCAGCTTGTAATCGCGGCCAATGGGAATCCAACTCGGCTCGTACACCGGCTGCTCGATCACTTCAAATTGACGTTCGATGGTGCTGACCATGTTGAAACTGGCGGAACCGGCCGTGGCGCGCATCGGGGCTGGGAGATCCTCCAACTCTTTTAATACTTTCACGTCGATATAATATCCGCCATCGTCGGCTGTTGAGATGAGCAAGATACAGCGATGGCGGATCGTTTGGAAGCTGGCCAAGATTCTCTGATAGAGATCCGGGCTGCCCGGTTTCCAAGGCTGCTCGATACCCGGAGCGACTGCCGGTTGCGATTCGATGCGACCCTCAAAACGATTCATGTAAGCGATCTCAAAGAAGTCATCGACGACATCGAGCGCCTTTTGAAAGATCTTATCGTAGACCTCTGGCTGCGGCCCTTGGGGAAGATAGAGAGGATTCTCTTGGGCCACCCACTGATCGGGCCTCAAAATAATAGGGTTCTCTTGGAGCGGGCCGGTCGAACAGCCGGCGAACACAAGAGCCGCCAAGCTCGCGCTTCCGACGATGAATTGTCGGCGGTTGATGCGCCCCATACCGATTCCTCGTCGCCTCGTCGCCAGCGCAGCCGACGACCGTGCGCCCCCATAATTTCTGTTACGACTAAGGGGCGGGGTTATGCCGATCGAGCGGCGATAAGTCAAGGCCGATCTCGGCGACAGATCGCCTTGCTCCGTTCGCGCGCTTGTTGTACAGTGCCCCTTCGTTCATGGAAGACGAGCTTGTTTCGATGAGAAGGGATGCACAATGGCTGGCGGAACGCGCGGACTGCGAGGCATTGCGGCGGGAGTTCTTCTACTGTCGGGCTGCGTCGGACTCGGCGATGCCCTGCCGTTGAAATCCGCATCGAATCCCCCTCTGGAGCCTCGCGCAGCGACCCAGACGAGCGCCACCGAAGCCTCAATTGCCCAGGCCCAGCCCGAGATTCCGTTGGTGCCGTTGCCATCGTTGACGCCTCCGGTGCATCAGTCGTTCCGACCACCCTCGCCGCCGCCCGCCGTTCCAGCCGCCAATGTCGATGGTTCCTCGCCCCCATCGGTGCAGGCCGCCTCTCTTACCGACGATGCGAAATCAATGCCGCAACACTCGGCCCGACAGCTTCTTGAACGAGCCGCCGCTCGATGCGCTTCGCTCGATTCGTACATCGTTCGACTCACTCGGCGGGAGCATCTCAAGGGCAAGGGCAACGAGGAAGAGATCATCGCCTTCACCTTTCGCAAACATCCGTTCAGCGTCCATTTCAAATGGCTCGGCAAAACGGCGAATGGGCGCGAGGTTGTCTACGTCAAGGATCGATTTGACAACAAGATTCATACCAAGGTGGCGAGTGGCGATGCTCCTCTGTTACCGGCTGGAGCCAAGCTGTCGCTGTCTCCCGAAAACCCCCTGGTTCGCTCGGCCAGCCGTCATCCCATTACCGATGCCGGCGTCTCCCACTGCGTCGATTCGTTGATCGACATGCTCAACGCCCAAGATCGCGGCGACATCCGACAGGGGACGATCGCCGTCCTCTCACCCCAAAAGCGCCCCGAATACGCACAGCCGATCGAGACCATCGAACGCAACATCCCTCCCGGCGTCGAAGCGGATCTACCCCGTGGCGGGCGACGATTCATCTACTTCGATCCCGATTGCAGTCTCCCTTTACTCGTCGTCACGCTCGACGATAAAGGCAACGAAGTTGAATACTACCGCTACGACCGGCTGATGACCCCCGCCAATCTCGACGATGACGACTTTAATCCCGACAAATTGTGGGCCAAACAGCCGGTAGCGGGCGGTAAGCAGAAAGCGATAGACAGAAGGTAAAAGAGGGCATCGATCCAAACGAGAATCGACCGGTGCCCCGACCAGACGAAAAACCTTCGGGTAAAGCCACGTCCCTTTCGCCCTTGCCTTGTCGACGGCTCGCTGTTTCTCTTTGACGCAGGTTGACCGCGTGGCAATCGCTCGCGGGTGTTAAGAAACTCCGTCGCCCGTGGATCGGCCGGCGACCGACGAATGGCGGCGGCGCGGACGTGTCAACGCCAATGCCTCGCGGAAGTCGATTTGACGGCACGACGAACCCGATTCCAGATAGCGGTGCATCAACGCCATCGTTTCATCGACGAGATCGACTTGAATCAGCAGCAGTTCGCCGGGGCGCGCGCGTTCCAAAGCGTATTCCAACGCCTGAATCGCTCCATCCACTTCCTCGATGTGCTTGACGCGGCGACGACCCGTCAACCCCTTGCGGAAAAGTGAATTGATCTCGCCCGGAGCGCGGCCGCGGATACAGTTCTCTTCTTCGTAGAGAATCACGCGGTCGAAGGCGTCGCCGAGGAGTTCGCCCTGACGGATAAGGTCGATGTCGCGGCGGTCTCCAGCAGCGGAGTAGACGGCGGAACGGAACTTGTGGGGCAAAGCCTCGAAGGTCTCAATCAGCGAAGCCAACGACGACGTGTTGTGCCCGTAGTCCATGATGACCGTGGCGTCGTTGAACTCCAGCACGTTGAAGCGAGCGGGGGCGAGATCCAGGTCGGCGACGAACGATTCGAGTCCCGTGAGGATAACTTCGCATGGGACGCCGAGAACCCAAGCGGCGGCAGCGGCGGCGAGCGCGTTTTCGACCTGAAAGCCGACGAGGCCGCCGTGCGTCAGCGGCACGTTTTCCAGACTCACCAAGGGAATCTCCTGGGCTCCTTCCGCGAGAATGATGCGACGATCCCGAACAAAAGCGGCGCGGCCACTGCGGCGGAGATGTTCGACAATCACTGGATGATGTCCGTCTCGGGCAAAGAAAACGACCGATCCTGGACAATAAGTAGCCATCTCGGCAACTAACGGATCATCGGCCTTGAGGACGGCGTTGCCTTCGGGGGCCACCACGTCAACGATGGCGCGCTTGACGCGCGCAAGCTGTTCGAGCGTCTCGATGTCGCCGATCCCAAGATGATCGCCCTCGGCGATGTTGGTGACGACGGCGACATCGCAGCGATCGAAACCGAGTCCGGCGCGGAGAATTCCACCGCGCGCCGTTTCTAATACCGCTGCCTCAACGCGCGGATCGCCCAATACCACGCGCGCGCTGAGCGGCCCGCTACAATCGCCGGCCTCCACACGCTGGCCGTCGATGTAGATGCCTTCGGTACACGTCATGCCCACACAACGTTGCGTGCAAGCGAGGATATGCGCGATCAATCGCGTCGTCGTCGTTTTACCGTTGACACCGGTAACGGCGGCGATGGGGATGCGCCCCATCTGTCCGGCGGGGAACAAACGATGAAGCAATCCCTCGACCGGCGGCACGAGATTGGCGAGCGCGACTTGCCGCTGGCGAATTCCATGACCGAGGACGAATCGGTCGGAGTCATCGAGTCGAGCGATGGGGATGTGTCGCTGTCGCGCCGCCTGACGCAAAGCGGTCTCCGTCGGATGCGGGCGGTGGCGTTGGGCGATTTCGCGTAGTTGTGCCAACGCGCCCTCGACATCGAAGGATCGGTTGTGGACGGCGGCCAAACAGAGATCGCGGCCCACCTCAAGCGACGCACGACCGAGTTCTTCGCATTCAAACTCAAGAGCGATTTTATACACCCCATCTTCGTGGGTTTCGCGGGTGCGACCGAAGCCGACGGGCGTACCGGCCATCGACTGCAACTCCAGCGCGACGTGTTCGAGGATGTGCGCCTGCCAGGTACCGCGCCGCAGGCGTTCCAAAAAGCCGCCGCGTTTGCCGACGCTGCAACGATGTTCGATCAGGGAAGGAAGCCAAGCCATGAGCCGATCCGTAAAGCCAGGCAACTCATCGGACGGGGAATCCTTTAAGACGCCCAGATCGACCCAGGCTTCGAGGACAGGATAATTCGCCCAGATGTTGGGACCGCCAAGAAGCCGGACTCTCCTGAACTCCATCTGTCAGTTCTCCTCCCACCCAGTCTGCGGTGAGGTAAATAGGCATGAAATTGCCGAACGATACAACAAAAATCCGTAGGTTTGTGGAATCGCGCGGCGCACTACCGCACGAGACGACAGACTTAGTCTCCGTGATTGCGCCGACGTTGGCGCGCTCTGCGAGGTATCTAAGGTCGAAGTCCGTTTCCCACATCGGTGAAGATTGGAAGCAAATCGCGTGCCTTCCCGAAGAATCGAAGGACCAAGTCCTCGCCGATCCGGCGCGAAGCCACAGCGAGAAACTTAAGGGAGCAGGACACGTCAACTCCTACTCGATGGGTTATTCGCCGCCCGACGACGACGATACAGCCCCGTCCCGATTGGGCATCCGGTCGGGCTGACTTTGGCCTAACAAGACCTAGTATAGAGAGTGGCGGTGTCGTCGGTCAGGGGCAAGGAGCGAATTGCCTGCCGATTTCGAGCGTTGGATGCCACATAAACCGGAAGGCGAACCAATCTTGGGTAAATCCCCCATTCGCCGGGTAACGAGGAGAACTGGACCAACTTGAACGAATCGGATGAGAAATGGGGCGCGCTGCCGCCCGAATGGCGCGAAGACACCGCCGCTCAGCTGCAAGCCGGTGAGACGCTATTAGCCTGGTTCGAGCCGGACCTCGACGAACGCTTGCACTATGCGCGTGGCTTGGTGGTTCTCACCGATCGGCGGGTGCTGGCGCGAGGTAGGGCGCGCTGGGACGATTGGCCTTTGACCGAAGGAACGAGTCTGCGCACCGCCGAGCATGGGAGTGCCGGCCTGCTCGAATGGGTAAATGGCGCGGGACGGCTCGCCTGTTGGCGCTACACGGCGGCCAAGGCGACCGCGGCACATCGACTGGTTCAACGATTGTCGGCTTTGCAGTCGAACGGGAAGACCGAGGACTTGGAGTCGGCGCGGGCCGTTTGTCCGAGTTGTGGTGCGACCATCGACGCCGACGACGGCCGCTGTGAAACCTGCGTCGCGGGTCCGGCCAAAGTCTCGCCGTCGGCGTTGCTGCGCCTCGTCTCGTTTGCCCGACCTCGTGCGGGCCTGATCGCGCTGGGATTTCTGCTGACGCTATCGGCGACCGCTGCCGGGTTAGTGCCGCCGTATCTTACGATGCCGCTGATCGATAACGTCTTGATCCCTTGGCAAGAGAACCAGGTCGATAACTTTCATCTAGCCGTCTGGTACCTCAGCGGCCTGGCGGCAGCGGCGCTTTTGGCTTGGCTGCTCGAATGGGGGAAGCTCTATGTGTTGGCCTGGGTCAGCGAGCGCATCAGCGCCGATCTGCGCTCCCAGACTTACGCTCATTTGCAACGTCTCTCCGTCGAATTTTTCGGAGGCAAACGTACCGGCGATCTCATCTCGCGCATCAGCAACGACACCGAACGCTTGTGCAACTTCTTATCGCTGAATTTGATCGACTTCGCCACCGATATTCTGATGATCGCGATGACGGCGGCGATCCTGTTCACCATCGATCCGCTGTTGGCGACGGCAGCCTTGTGTCCGTTCCCGATTATCTTGTGGATGGTGGCGCGGGTGCGCTCCCGGCTACTTCGCGGCTATCTGCAAGCCGGGGCAGCTTGGGGGGCGATGACCAGTGTGTTGGCCGACACCATTCCCGGCATTCGCGTCGTCAAGGCCTTTGCCCAGGAAAGCCGCGAGATCGAACGTTTCGATGCCAGCAACGAGCGTGTTTTTCACTCTGCTAATCGCTTAAATAAGGTTTGGTCGCTCTTTGGACCGACCGTGACGCTTCTCACCACGGCGGGACTGTTGATCGTATGGGCGTTCGGCATTTGGCACGTCCAACGCGGCGCGATCAAGGTTGGCGTCTTGACGGCTTTTCTGGCCTACATCGCTCGCTTTTACACGCGCATCGAGTCGATGATCCGCATGGCCTCGGCGGTGCAGCGCGCCTCGGCCAGCGCCCAACGCGTCTTTGAAATTCTCGATAAATACAGCAACGTGCCGGAGCCGACGCGACCCGTTCGCCCCGGCAGGCTCCAAGGACGCATCGAACTGCGGGGCGTGCGCTTCAAGTACGGTGCCCGCGAGGTGCTGCACGGTCTCGACCTGACGGTCGAACCCGGCGAGATGATCGGCCTGGTCGGACCAAGTGGAGCGGGAAAAAGCACGCTCATCAATCTCATTTGTCGCTTTTACGATGTCAGCGCCGGAGCAATCCTCGTCGATGGCGTCGATATTCGGTCTTATCCGGTCGAGGAGTATCGCCGGAATATCGGCATCGTTTTGCAAGATCCGTTCTTGTTCTACGGAACCATCGCCGAGAACATCGCCTATGGCCGAACCGATGCCAGCCGTGAAGAGATCGTGGCCGCGGCGCGGGCGGCGCGCGCGCACGAGTTCATCTTGCGTTTGCCGTGCGGCTACGACTCGTTGGTCGGCGAACGCGGTCAATCGTTGTCCGGCGGCGAACGCCAACGTATCTCCATCGCCCGCGCCTTGCTGATCGACCCGCGCATTCTCATCCTCGACGAGGCGACTTCTTCCGTCGATACCGAGACGGAACGCGAGATTCAGGTTGCGCTGGAGAATCTGATTCGCGGACGCACCACCATCGCCATCGCCCATCGTCTCAGCACCCTCCGCCGCGCCAATCGACTCGTCGTCGTTGAGAACGGCCATATCGCGGAGATTGGCCGGCACGACGAATTGCTCGAAGCGCGCGGCAGCTACGCGCGCTTGCACCGCGCGCAAATGGAACTGGTCAACGGGAGTGTCTCCGATGGCAACGAATGAGATAAGCAAAGCGCCCGGCGCATCCCCGCCATTCTCTCTCGCGCACGACGATTGGGGCCGACTCGTGTTGACCGACGCCGAGGGAAATCGACGCTCCGGCGTCGAGGTGGTCCGCGCCTTTCCGCTGTCTGCTCCGCGCCAGTTTGTCTCAATTTGCGATCCGAAAGGAAGAGAATTACTGTGGCTCGATCGGCTCGACGACTTGCCGGAATCGCTGGCCCAGCGCGTGGAGGACGAACTGTCGAAACGCGAATTCTTGCCGATCGTCCATCGCATTGTGAGCATCTCGTCTCCGGTGGAACCGTCCGAATGGGAGGTCGAGACGGATCGCGGCCCCACTCTTTTCATGCTCGACAGCGAAGACGACATTCACGAATTGGACGAATGCCGCGCTCTCATCACCGACGCTCACGGCATCCGCTATCTGATTCCGGACACGACGAAGTTGGATGAGGAGAGCCTGCGATATTTGGAACGTTATTTGTAATAGTGCATCAACGCAATTGGAGCCGGAAGCATAAGCGGCGTATTTTCCTCTGTCGCTTACGCTTCCGGCTCCGATTGGACGTGGTGCCGTCCGTTCGCGGTTACGGTTTTGCCGGTGGTAGGGGCAAAGGAAGAGGGCGCGGGCCACCGAGAGCGGGGGTGGGCGGTATTACTTGTCGGAAGCCCTCAATGGGCAAAGTCGATACCTTGACCAATTTTCCCGCCTTATCCACTTCGTAGGCCATGCCAAACTCGATCCCGAAAGTCGTGCCGTGACGCATCCGGAGACGTAGGGGAGGAGGCACTTTCATGGCCATCCCCTTGGCCGGGAGAGGGGCCGGTTGAACCCCCGGTTTCCGATTCGGCGGCAACGGCAACGGAACGGGGCGAGGGCGGATGCCATCTGTAAATTCGTAAGCTCCATCGCTTATGCGCGTTCGGAAGCAGACACGCAGATGTTCGCTTTCCGACATCCAGGTGACGTAGAACAACTCTGCCGTCTCGCGCGGTCCCGTCGCTTTTTTGTCTTTCAGGGCGTCTTTCCCCTCTTTAGCCAGTGCCTCTTCAAGTGTCTTCTTTTCGTCCTGCAAATAAGTCTGATAGCGTTTGCGGAGAAGGGCGACGACTTCGGGTACCTTGAGCGGATAATCCTTCGTGCCATCGATCCGTTTCATCCTCGTGGCAACGAAGCCTTGATCGGCCGGCGCGGCCAACCCATCGTTGACCTCGACCTCGACTAAGGCATACGGCACGTCGATACCCCATTGCTTCACCGTCGTGGGGCTGGTCATGTCCAGCTGGGGATAGGTTTTCCGCTGTTCTCCTTTTTCGCCGACGGCAATCTGAAGATTCGTGATGCGTGGATTGTCGGCGACGGGAACGTACATCCATCGGTAGCTGTTGCCGTTCGCGCTGAATCCCATGGCGTCGGCAGGTCCGCTTCGTCCTTCTTGGCCCATCATTGCGACAACATCGCTAACCACAATGCCGATGGTGCTTCCGGGCAAGGCCTGATATTTACGCTGTGGGATGAATACATTACGGTCTTTGACGATTTCGATAATCGGCCCGCGCGGAGCGGGAGCGGCCCATGCGATGCCAACAGCGGCGCTGGCCACGAAAGATAGTCCGACGATGCGAACGGGGAGAGACATAACCCTAACCTCCGAAACAGAAAAGCGGAACGATGAGAAGACGAGAGAAGCGACGAAATAGTTTGGGCTCTAATGAGAAATCTTGCTCGAGGATGTTAGCTTTAAGGCATTGCATCGTCTTACCAATGACTACCGAGCGAGGGATTCCTCTGGCCCACGGACGGGGGCGGATGAAATAATGGAACTATGAAGCCAAAGCCGCCACCGGCCGATGTTCGCCGAGCGGACTTCGAGCAGCTGTACGAACGCCACAGCCGTGAAGTCTGGGCCGTAGCATATGCGCGCTGGATGAACGCCGACACGGCGTCCGACGTGATGCAGGAGACGTTCCTGCGCTTGTGGAAACAACAAGAGACTGGCGAAACGATTCTCAACGCGCGCGCATGGCTATTGCGCGTCGCCCGAAACTTGGCCGAGGACCATGCCAAAAGCGCTTTTCGCCGTAATGGCACGAGTCCCCCGCAGACGATGAACGGCGTGCAGGCGTCGGAACCCTTGCCGTTAGAACGGCTGGAGCGAGACGAAACCTTTGCTCAGCTGCGCGAAGTGATGGAACAACTACCGAAAGCGGATCGCGAGATCCTGACGCTGCGATACGCTCTGGACTACGAAACGGGGGAGATAGCGGAACTGCTGTCGATTAACGCCACGGCCGTTCACATGCGGCTGAGTCGCGCTCGACAGCGTTTGGCCGACCGCCTCAAAAGCGAAGGCGTAGGACCGTTGCCGTGATTTCCTCAACCCGGTCTCCGGTCGGACGGAGAACGCTCTCTCAGTGAAGAAGGACGATATGCGATCTGTTGAACCGCTCTCCCAAAATCGTGGCGACAATGTGGATGGCTTGCTCCGCGCGTTTTACCGAACTCAGCTGCCTAATCCGTGGCCAATGCCTCCCACGACTTTCCGTCCTACCTTGCCATTTCGGCGCTCGCTGAGAGGGCATGGATCGACGCGCAGTCGATGGGTATTAGCTGCATCGGTGGCCCTCTTGCTGGCCGGCTCACTATTGTTGCCGCGCCGCTTCACCTCCAATGTACAGCCGGAGCCAGGCATTGACGCCCTAGGCACGGCCAATCGCAACATTCTGCCCGATGCGCCGAAGATGAAGACCCACGAAGGGAAGCCCGTCGAGAAGAAACCGCTTCCCGGTCTCGGCTTCGACGAAGGTGATTTACTGCCCGATCTCGACGATTCCGCGGTTTTCCCGCCCAAGTGATTTGCGGCAGCGAATGGCAAAGCTCACCCGGCGGCTTACGCTGCCGGTTCGCTTCGTGTATGATGGGGGTATGAGTGAGAACCCCTCTTGCTCTGGGAGACGGAGTGAGTACCATGCACCCCTTGAACGAACACATTCAGACCCTCACGCGCCGGCATTTTTTTGGCCGCACGACGCTTGGTCTCGGTAGCGCGGCGTTGGCCACGCTGATCCCGGATCGAGCAGGGGCAGCCACGGCGACCGGCGGACAGGCCGATCTACCGCACTTCGCCCCCAAGGCCAAACGCGCCATCTATCTCTTTATGAACGGCGGGCCGTCGCAACTCGATATGTTCGACTACAAGCCGGCACTCGATAAGCTCTTCGATAAAGATCTGCCCGAGTCGATCCGCAAGGGACAACGTCTCACCACGATGACCAGCGGACAAGCGCGCTTTCCGTTGGCCCCGTCCAAGTACAAGTTCGCCCAGCACGGCCAATCCGGCGCGTGGGTCAGCGAGTTAATGCCGTGGACGGCGAAGATGGTCGATAAACTCGCCTTCATCAAGAGCGTCAACACCGAGGCCATCAATCACGATCCCGCCGTCACATACATTTGCACTGGCCATCAACTGCCCGGCCGCGCCAGTCTCGGCGCGTGGCTCAGCTACGGACTGGGTACCATAAATAGTAATCTCCCTGCCTTCGTCGTGATGACCGCCAGTTGGAGCGGACGCAAAGAAGCGCAAGCGATCTATAACCGTCTCTGGGGATCGGGGTTTTTGCCCAGCAAACATCAGGGCGTGGCGCTGCGGTCGAGCGGCGATCCGGTGTTGTTTCTCTCCAATCCCGCCGGCGTCGATGCCGCCACGCGCCGCCGGATGCTCGATGCCTTGGCGAAACTGAATCAGAAACAGTACGACGAAGTCGCCGATCCGGAGACGCAGGCGCGCATCGCTCAGTACGAGATGGCCTTCCGCATGCAGTCGTCCGTACCGGAGTTGATGGATCTGTCGCGCGAACCGAAGAACGTTCTCGATTCGTACGGCCCCGACGTTCATAAGCCCGGCACATTTGCGGCGAGTTGTCTTTTCGCCCGTCGCTTGACCGAGCGGGGTGTGCGCTTCGTACAGATTTTCCATCGCGGCTGGGATCAACATTTCAACATCTCCGGCGATCTACCCAATCAATGCCGCGACGTGGATCAGCCGTGCCACGCCTTGATCCGCGATCTCGAACGGCGCGGTCTGCTCGATGAGACGTTGGTTGTGTGGGGCGGCGAGTTTGGCCGGACGACTTATTGCCAGGGCAGTCTGACGCGCGAGAATTATGGCCGCGATCATCACCCGCGATGCTTTACCGTGTGGATGGCCGGAGGAGGCATCAAGCCCGGCATCAGCTACGGGAAGACCGACGATTTCAGCTACAATATCGTTGAGGACCCCGTTCACATCCACGACATGAACGCCACTATCTTGCACTGTTTGGGCATCGATCACCGTCGCTTGACGTTCAAGTCGCAAGGCTTGGACATGAGACTCACCGGCGTCGAGGAGCATCGTGCGGTGCGAGCCGTCTTGGCGTAAGAAACGATTCGCGGTCGCGCAATCGTTCGCCCCGAATTGAAAAATCGCGCGATTCGACTCGAAGGCGCGGAGGTCGAAGCATCCCCCAATTGGCAGCGACGGGAAAGAAAAATAAGGTTTCGCGTCGAGATTCTCTTGACAGCGACGGGGGTTGTATGAGAATGAAACATTAGAGCCGATCCGCGTGCGTTATCTCGTCGCGCCGAGAGGAGCCGATCGTGAAACGTCCATCCCTTGTACTATTATTGGCCCTTTTGTCTGTATTCGTATCGCAATCATCGGCGGAAGAGCCGTCCAGTGAGGCTCTCGCCAACCTTCAAAAGACCTTCGCCGACTATTGCGGCGCACATCTCGTTTTCAACGCCAAAGATCTCCCGGAAGGAACCTATCACGACATCATGCCGTCCCTGAATGACGAGGGGCAGCTGAAGGCGGCGCGTCTCGTCCTCGCGGAGATTCGCAAACTGCCGCCGCGCTATTTAGACAAAGTGGGTCTGAAGAGCGTCGGTATCTTTGCCGCTTGCGTCTCGCGTCAGGGCGACGGCTTTCGGGATTTCGACGAACGATGGAAGGGTTATCGCTATTTCGGCATCTACAACGGCAAGAACGCGCTCGTCGCCGCCTATTACAACGATGCGCAATTGCCCGGAACGCTACACCACGAAGTCTTCCACCACATTGATGCCACGCGAAAGGGCGAGACCAAATATACCACCGAGTTTGTCCGCGACGAACGCTTTCGGAGGGCGCTATCCGGTACGGAGCGCTATGCAGCCCTGCGCTTGTCCGAGGCGGATTTGAATGCGCTGCGCAAGCTCGGCAAAGGGCGCATTCTGGAAAATGCAGTCGGTCCCTACTGTGAGAAGAACGTCGGCGAGGACAAAGCGGAGACGGCGCGTTACCTGATGGCCGATCTACCGGATGCCCTCGTGCAGATGGCCACGCGCTCCGAACTAACCGGCAGTCAACGTCTGTTGCACGTCCTGAACAAATACCAGCAGGCCGCTCCGGATAGACTGGGGCCGGAGTGGTTTCTCTCCGTCGCTCTCGGACGCGCCGCGCCGCTAGCTGCCGCAACCGTAGTCCCGGTTCCCGCCCCCGCCCCCGCTTCCACTGCCATCCTTGGCACCGGAGAAGGACGGCGATAGTCTGCCGACTCGATTGGTGAGTATCCGTCGCCTACGCGAACGGATACTCACCCGGCAAAACCATTTCGTTTGCCAACTCGCCTCCTTGCGAGAAACCCTCCAACCGAGTATCTTCACGAATGTCGATCGCGCGGACTCAATCACTGAAATTTCCCCAAGGGATGAGAGGTTCTCGCCATGTTGCCGATTCGTTCGTGGATGCTGCTATTGCTTGTGGCGTTTCTCATGGGAATCACGGCCATTCGAGCCGAGGACGACGAACCGTCGCTGCGCGGGAAGAAGCTGTCCGAATGGATCGGCCAGCTGCAAAACGGCAAGACGAGTCTCGACCGTAGGGCGGCTCTGTTAGCCGTTCAATCGATTGGGCCGCGCAAAAGCCGAAAAGTGACTCCGGCGCTGATCGCCGCACTGCGTGAGAATAGCGATGTTACGATCCGCGCCGGTTCCGCTCGCGCGCTCGGCTACATCGCGGCCAAGGCTCGCTTCGAGGACGATGTGCCCGTTGAGAAAGTGCGCGATGCGCTGGCGACGGCGCTGCGAGTGGACAAGCAACCGACCGTGCGCCGAGCCGCCGCCAAAGCTCTGGGCGAAATGAAGGTACGCGCGCAGGGCGCGGTCGATGTGTTGGGGTTGGCGCTCAAGGACGCCGACGCCGGCACGCGCACCGAGGCCGCCGCCGCATTGCAACAACTCGGCAAAGACGCCGAGGACGCGCTGACGGATTTACAAACTGCGCTCAAAGAGACCAAGATGGAACGCTTGATGCGCGTCCACTGCGCCCACGCACTCGGACGCATCGGCTCGGCCCAAGCCGTCCCTAGTTTGCGCGAGGTTTTAGCCGAAGTCAAAACGGACGGCGAACTCCGCCGCGCTTGTGCCGAGGCATTAGGCCAGCTTGGCAAGCAAGCCACCGACGCCGCGCCGGCGTTGGCCGCCGCCTTAACGGCCAAGGATTCGGATGTCGGCTTACGCCGCGCCGCGGCCGAAGCACTCGATCGCATGGGGCAGGAAGCGCATGCCGCTCTGCCCGCACTGCAAACGTCGCTGAAGGACGAGGATCAATTCGTCCGTTCGCTGTCTCTGCACGCCGCCAGTCAGATGGGCCGCGAACTCGGCGACCAACGCAAACCGACGATTCTTGGCATCCTCGCGGCCATGGACGACAACGTCTTGGAAGTGCGCGTCACGGCCATCGAAGCGCTGGGCAATCTCGGCGCGGACAATCTCGGCGAACTGAGCAAAAATGTCGTCGAGAAGCTGACGGCGGCCACGCGCGATCCACAACGTGTCGTCGCCGAAGCGGCGCGCGTGGCACTCAAAAAACTACAAGGCTCTCGATAAGCTTCGTTCTCGAGACGGCTTGCGAGCGCATCGGGAAGGGATCGCACGATGGGAACTATGGATCGACGCACCTGGTTGACGGCGACGGCGGCAACACTCGGCGGAGCAGTGGCTTCGCATGCCGAGGCGACCAAAGACGACAAGCCGGACAGCAAAAAGGCCGAGCCGTTTCGCTTCGGGCTGAACACGGCCACGCTCATGGGGCAAAAGTTGTCCATCGTCGAAGTCGTCGAAGTCGCCGCGCGCGCCGGGTATCGGGACATCGAGCCTTGGGTCCGCGAACTCGATCGCTACGTCGAATCGGGCGGAAAACTGAAGGATCTGCAAAAGCGCATTGCCGATCGCGGGTTGAGCGTCCCAAGTGCCATCGACTTTTTCGAGTGGATCGTGGACGACGAAACCCAGCGGAAAAAGGGACTGGAAAACGCGCGGCGCGGCATGGATGCGGTGAAGCAAATCGGCGGAACGCGCATCGCCGCCCCTCCCAGCGGAGCGACCAACCGAGGCAACATTCCGTTATCTACCATTGCCCAGCGGTACCGCGCCCTACTCGACATCGGCTCGGAGATCGGCGTCGTGCCGCAGGTCGAAGTGTGGGGCTTCTCCAAGACGCTGAGTCGGCTGAGCGAAGCGGCTTATATCGCCGTCGAGAGCGGGCACAAGGACGCCTGCATTTTGGCCGACGTCTATCATCTCTACAAAGGCGGCTCCGGATTTGGCGGTATTCACGCGCTCAACGGTTCGGCCTTGCATGTCCTGCACATGAACGACTACCCCGCCGATCCGCCGCGCGACGCGATCGCCGACGCCCAGCGCGTCTACCCCGGCGATGGAGTCGCGCCGCTGAAGACGTTCCTGCGCGATCTGTGTCATATCGGCTTTCGAGGTACCCTGTCCTTGGAGTTGTTCAACCGCGACTACTGGAAACGCGACGCGCTCACCGTGGCGCGCTCTGGCCTCGACAAGATGCGCGCCGTCGTCGCAAGCAGCCTGGAATGAACGCTCGAACCTTTCAAGGCTCCAAGGGATTTTTATCTACAATGCGGAGTTGAAAAAGCTGCATTTCGTCCATTTGCACGGCAGAGTCGATCCCGGCAAATGAAACGGCGAGCATGCCGCGAACGTGAAAGCGTTCCTCGGCAGCCGCCACGCGCCCGCGCTTCGGATCGTAGGCTATCGCGCCTCGCGCCGCCTGAATTTGGAAGCGCGATTGTCCAATCTCAAACGGCAGACCTCCGCGTTTGGTCGGCGGCCGGTACGCCAGATCGAGTGCATAATCGTAGCGCTCCATCTCGCGTTGCTTACCCGTCGCTTGAAAATGCATCTTGCCGTCCCACGCGCCCAACGGCCCCCAACTGTGCTTCATCGCACGGTCCCAGCGTTGGCCGCGCCGCACGTCGTTCGGCGGCTGAAAGAACGACAACTGCGCCAACTCTTTCCAGCCGTCTCGATCCATGAACGACCACAAGAGAAAGCTTGGCCCACCGAGCGGATTGCCGGCATCGAATACCTTGAAAGCCTGCGTTCCCCCCTCGAATTTCGTTACTTCCCGGTCGGCGTTCAAAGTCATCGTGAAGGAAGCGCCCTTCGTCTTTTGCAGCATTTCGTTGAGTTTGACCTGTAGCGCGGGATCGGCGTTGCTCAGACGGACGCCCTCAACTTTTTGCTCGACCACCATGCTGCCGTCTTCGTTCTTTTTCCCAATGCGAAATCGGGACACGAGGACGTACTGCACGTCTTGCCCCATGTCCAATTCCAGGATGCGATAGCGCGAGACGCGGCCAACCACAAGATGCTGAAAGAATTCTTCCGCGGGAGCGGGCGGGAGCGGCTTGGCCACTCCGTTTTTTTCGGCGCGAGGAGGGGGAGGATCGTCCAACGGCGGCGCGGTGGATTGCGGCGCATCGAGAAGCGGCAATGTGGTTTTCAACGGCGGATCGGGTAATGGCGGGGAACTCGACACGATCGGAGCGGGAGGCGAGGGCACGGGTTCCTTAACCTCGGCGCGGGACGATTGCGGCTCATGGCGGGACGCGGGAAGCAAGCGAATGCAGAGAACGCCCGCGACAACGACGAGGAGAAGCGTTGCCCCCGCCGCTAAAGCTAAACGTGGCAACAGCGCGCGCCAGCCAGTCGTGGTCGCCGGCGCGGCGGGGAGGCCGCATTGGGGACAAAAAGAGGGCGGAGCGGTTAAATCGTTTTCGATCGACCAACGATTTCCGCAGGAGCAGACATGAAGCAGATTCATGGACTGGACTCCCGATAGAGAGGAGATGCAATCTTCCTCACGTCCATTCGTCGTGGTCCCAGCGTCGATGGCGATCGCTTTCCGCTTGCAGGGCCGAGAAACTGCTAATGCAAAACATGAGGAAAAAGATCGCCATGAACGTGCTGCCGAAATTGAGATAACGAAGGGGGATGAGGGGCTGTCCACGCGAAGCCATGAACGTATGAACGGCCAAGACGCCGGAGACCACGAGAGAGATTCCCAAGGAACACGACACCCCGCGCACCGGCATGATGGCCATGCACAGTTCGCGCGTAATTTGTCCACCGTCGAGAGGCCAAATCGGCAACAGATTTAACAAGCCCCAGAAGAGGTTGATCCAGACCATGTAGACCACCATTTGATTGACGTATGGAATCCACTCCCGCGAGAGGTGCGGCCCCAGCAGCCGTACAAGCCCCCAAAACGCGGCGAGCAAGAGGAATTCCGCACCGGGTCCGGCAAAGGATACGAGGATTCGCTGCCAGCGCCTCTGCAGCACATTACTGCCGACGGCCAATCCACCCATGCCGTACAGAACGATGTAACCGTGCGAGCCGAACCATTTGCCCATGAGTACATGGCCGAATTCGTGAACGAGAATGGACACGAACACGCAGCCGATCCACAGAAACAAGGATGGAAATCCGCCTCCTTGAGGATCCATCGCTCCTTGCCATCCGAGGACGAGATTCACCAGCCAAAACATCGGATGCACGCGGATGGGGGTGCCCAACATACGCCAACGCAGATCGTATCGAGTTTCTTCCGGCTCAAAAAGCACAGCGAGCATCCTTCAAGAAAGTTGTTGGCACTTGCATGGTGTGATAGTCCGTAGCCCGTGGCCAGGGGTCGAGAAACGTGTTCCGAGAGTGATCCTCTCCCTTATTCACTGTACAATCACTGTATTCTCATGGCTACGGACCACGGATTACGGACTTCGCTATGACTACGCCACTTACCCATCGCCTCGCCGTCTACACCGGCACGTTTGATCCCGTTCACTTGGGGCACCTCGACATCATCGGTCGCGGCAGTTCGATTTTCGACCGATTGATCGTCGGCGTCGGCATCAATCCGGACAAGCAGCCATTCTTCGATCAGAGCGAGCGCGTCGAATTGGTCCGAGCCGTCATCGCACCCTATGCCAATGTCTCCGTTCTGCCCTTCACCAGCCTTGCCGTCACGTTTGTACGCGAGGTCGGGGCGCGCGTCATGCTGCGCGGCCTGCGCACCACCAGCGACATGGAAAACGAAATTACCATGTCGTTGATGAACCTGAACCTCGATCCAGAGATCGAGACCGTGTTCCTGATGGCCAAGGAGGCCTATTCGCACGTCAGCAGCACGCTGCTACGACAGATCGCCACGTTTGGCGGGAATTTAGAGAAGTTCCTGCCGACCACCGTTCAAAAGGCGTTGGAAGCACGCGTAAGGCAAC
This sequence comes from Planctomycetota bacterium, assembly GCA_021807595.1. Lineage (GTDB taxonomy): Bacteria > Planctomycetota > Planctomycetia > Gemmatales > Gemmataceae > JAJPHU01. The sequence continues at coordinate 60,774 of JAKBCS010000009.1, forward strand.
GGCAGTACGGCATCTAACTCGCCGGATCACCCCAGCCGTTCTCAGCCCGATTCCACGCTTCAAGAGCGACGGAAACCCGGGAAGAGTCCATCAAAATGGAGAGTCTCGATGCCACCCCGCCGCTCACCCATCCAAGCCGCCGAACATCAGCCGGTATTAGACGGCCTTCTCGCTGCCATTGTCGAGTACGGCGCAGATCCCACGCCGCGTCTCATTCTCGCCGATTGGCTGGACGAACACAATCGGTCGGAAGAGGCCGAGTTGCTGCGTCTGCATGTGACGCTGTTGGCGACATGCTGCGCTCCAGATCAGCATCCGGAGCGTGAGCGGCAACAATCGCGCATCGTCGAATTGCTGATGGGCGGTGTGCGTCCGTGTGTGCCGCGTCAGACGATTGCTTTGGCCAAGGGTACGGACATGACGTTCGCCTGGATTCCGCCCGGCACGTTCCTGATGGGCAGTCCAGAAAGTGAGGCCGAGCGGTTCGAGGACGAGGTGCAACATCGCGTCACGCTGCTGCGGGGATTCTACCTAGGCATTCATGCGGTGACGCAGGCGCAGTGGCAGGCGGTGATGGGCAACAATCCCAGCTATTTCAAGGGCGAGGATCTTCCTGTGGAGCAGGTATCGTGGGAGGATTGCCAAGAATATCTCACGAAACTGAGCCAGAGGGACGGCAAGCGTTACGGGTTGCCGACGGAGGCGGAGTGGGAATATGCCTGTCGGGCCGGGACGACGACGCCCTTTCACTTCGGGGAGACGATTTCCACGGAGCAGGCCAATTACAACGGCAATTATCCCTATAACGAGGGCGCG
>JAKBCS010000257.1 GCA_021807595.1 Planctomycetota bacterium
TTGTTACGGATCGGGAGTTGCGTTGGGTCGAAGAATCTCGATCCTCGTCGAGAAGTCCAAACCGGAGAAACGAAAAGTTGACTGAAACCGATTGACGAATCGTCCACTCCCGTTTATGATTTTCTCATCCTTCGAGTGTCGATCCCTCCCCCAAAGTGTATAGGTGGCATCATGACACCTGCCCTCCGCCTGAAACTCGCCCTCACGGCCATCGCCTCCGTCCTCGGAGTTGCCTTCGCCTGGAACGCGTCGTTAGGACAATTTCGCCCACCGATTGTCCGCCCGCCCGTCATCAATCCGCCGGTGTTCAATCCGCCGAACATGCGTCCCCCCGGCTTTAACCCTCCTGGGATAAACCCTCCCGGCTTTAACCCTCCTGGGATAAACCCTCCCGGCTTTAACCCTTCTGGGATGAACCCTCCCGGCTTTAACCCTCCTGGGATGAACCCTCCCGGCTTTAACCCTCCTGGGATAAACCCCGGCGGCACAGAGATCATCAACGTTTGGACGTGTACGGGATGTGGGAAAGAGTTGGGTCGAGGATTGAGTGCGCCTCCGGACAAGTGCCCGAGTTGCGGAGCGCGGATCATTAACGGTGTCGGCAACGGTATTCCTCAACCGGGCATGACGAATCCCGGCGGGATGATGCCTCCCATCGTCAATCCACCCGCGTTCGTCCCGCCCGTGGTCAACAATAATCCGTCCACTTCCTCCTCGACCACCACCGGCGAGACTTCTTCGACAGCATCGAAGAAGGGCGTCATCGTGGCACTCGTGATCGGCATCGTTGTCGTGGGTGTATTGATTCTGGTAGGCGGGACGTTTTTGGTCATCTACACGATGCGCAACAGCGAATCGTCGAAGCCGCGTCCCCGTCGCCGTCCGCGAGACGACTACGCCGATTGACCCATCTCCGATTGCTCCATTCCGCCGTCGAGCTTGCCAGCGCATCTCGTCGGCGGTTTTCATCTCTCGACAGAACTCCTTGCCTCGTCCCGCCCGACTCCCAATCCGAGCGTCTCCAAACGAAGGGACTGGCTGGAGCCACCGCGTTCGTGCATCGCTTCTCGCGCCCTCATCTCATATAAAACTCTAGTGGTATCTTGGTGATTCGCATGGCTTGGTGGTGAGTTTCTTCGATGGCAGACATTCGCGCCTTTCGCGCTTTTCGTTACGATCTGGGCCGCGTCGGCAATCTCAGCGACGTGGTTGCGCCGCCCTACGATGTAATCGACCCCGCTTTGCAACAGGCCCTATACGATCGCAGCCCCTTCAATGTCGTTCGCCTCGAACTCAACAAGGAAGAACCGAGCGATAACGAGACTGAGAACCGCTATGCTCGCGCCGCTCGTTTCCTGCGCGATTGGCAGCGCGACGACATCCTGGTTCAGGACTCCGCGCGCAGTCTCTATGTCCTTTATCAAGATTTCGAGGTTGAGGGCCGCCGGTTTACGCGCCGAGGCTTTCTGTCCCGCGTCCGCCTCGAACCGTTCGGCTCGGGTCGCATCTATGCCCATGAAGAAACGATGTCTGGTCCCAAGGCGGATCGCTTGAAACTCTTCCATGCCACGACGATGAATCTCAGCCCTATTTTCGGCCTGTATCCCGATCCCGGCGACGAGGTGATGAGCCGGCTGGACGCGATCGTAAGCCGCAATCTGCCGTTGCAAGCCACCGACCATCTCGGCGTCGTCAGCCGTCTTTGGCCGGTAACGGATCAGCATGTCGTCAGCGCGGTGACGGGGTTGCTAAGTCCCAAGCCGGTCTTCATCGCCGACGGCCATCACCGCTATGAAACCAGCGTGCGCTATCTCGAAGAGCGCCGCGCCGCTGCCGCCAATTCGGGCGAGGAACTAGACAGCGAATCGCCGCCGAACTTCACCATGATGATGCTCGTCGGCATGAGCGATCCCGGCCTCATTATCCTGCCGACGCACCGTCTCGTTTCCGGTTTGCCGAACCTGAGCGCCGAACGTCTGGCCGAAATCCTCGCGCCGCACTTCCACGTCGAGCGCGTCGGCCAGGGCGAGAAGGGTGCCCGCGAAGCCTGGGATACCATCGAGGCGGACGGTTCTCAAGATATGCTAGCTTTCGGCACGGTGACCGACGGCGTTTGGCAAACGGCCCGTTTTCGTTCGCCGCAACTGATGGCCGAGCGCGCGGGCAATCACAGCCCCGCCTGGCGCGGCCTCGCGGTCAGCATTCTTCACGTCGCCGTACTCGATCATCTGTTGCCTCAAGCGATCGGCGGCAAGCCCGAATGCAAGTATGTGCATTTGTTGCGAGAAGTGACCGACGCGACCGCGGCCAAGCAATGTCAACTTGCCGTCCTCGTGCCGCCGGCCACCATGCAGCACGTCGAGCAGATCGCCGGCAATCTGGAAAAGATGCCGCCAAAATCAACGTATTTCTATCCGAAATTGCTCACGGGGCTGGTGCTGAATTCGCTGAAAACGCATTGAAAGCGACTGAACCTCGCTACGATTGTCGCTCGCGCTTCAGGAGATCGGCTTTGCGCTGTACGCCCCAACGATAGCCGGAGAGCGATTCGTCGGTGCGTACGACGCGGTGGCAGGGGATGGCGACGGCGATGGGGTTGGCTGCACACGCACCGGCCACGGCCCGCGCCGCCTGGGGCAGGCCGATGCGCGCCGCGATCTCGGCGTAACTTGCGGTTGATCCAAGCGGAATCTGACGCAAAGCCGCCCAAACGCGCATTTGAAATGCCGTACCGCGTATGTCCAGCGGGAGATCGAGTCCACGCGCTGGATCTTCCACCAGAGCCACAACCTGAGCCACCCAAGTATCGAAAGAGTCATCGCCGGCCTCGATCTTCGCTTTTGGAAAGCGACGTTGTAGCTCGCGCGCCAGTTCATCGGGATCGTCGCCGAGGAAGATGGCGCAGACGCCCTTGTCGGTAGCCGCGACGAGAATCGATCCGAGCGAACATTCCCCAACGGCAAAGCGTATCGACACTCCCTGGCCGCCGGCGCGGAAAGCGGAGGGCGTCATTCCAAGTTCCTTGGACGCCGAAGCATAGAAACGTCCGTTGGACGCGAACCCCGCACCGTGCATGGCCTCCGTCACCGTCGCGCCCTGGCTCAGTTTGTCGCGGACGCGGCGAGCGCGCTGCGCCTGGGCGTAGGCTTTGGGGGTAACTCCGGCAATCGCCTTGAAGACCCGATGGAAGTGATGAGGACTCATGCCTACGCTGTCTGCCAATTCCGCAAGACTGGGCGGATCCTCTGCCTTTTCAAGGATGCGACAGGCTTGGGCCACGGCTTCGCCGTGGTGTTGGGCAAGGGAGGATTGATTGGGACGACAGCGCTTGCAAGCCCGGAAGCCCGCTCGTTCGGCTTGCGTGCAACTCGTGAAGAAACGCACGTTCTGTCGTTTCGCCCGCCGCGCCGCGCAACTGGGACGACAGTAGACTCCCGTCGTGCGCACGGCATAATAAAATGCGCCGTCCGCTTCGGCATCGCGCCGCAGCAAGGCTTGCCATCGGCTCTCGTCGTCCGAGAAGCGATTGGCCGTTGAAGTGACGGAAGCTTCGTTTGTTTCGTTGTCTCTGCCGCTCACGGTTCACCTCCCATCTCGTTTATCCGAGTGATATTGTAAGTGGATCGCATCACTTCGCGCTCCGGTTCTTGCGCTGCAATTCGATTTGTCGTTTTGTAATGGACCAGGGCGTCCGCAAGGGGTGACACGAACGATAAGGATTCATCCAATGATCAAAATCCTACTCTTCCCGATCCTTCTGGTTGCGGCCTGTCTTGTTTCAGGTTCATACGGCGTGCTGCACAATCAGATCTCTTACACCGTGTCGCCCGATTATTTTCATGCTTTCAAGTTCGATCAGTTTCATATTCCGGATGCGTTGCACAAT
>JAKBCS010000010.1 GCA_021807595.1 Planctomycetota bacterium
CAGGTCAGGCGAACCGGCGGCGTAAGCCCCCAGGTCAGGCGAACCGGCGGCGTAAGCCCCCAGGTCAGGCGTGAAACCCGGCAGCTTACGCTGCCGGTTCGCCATAGGTAAGAGGACCGACCGTGCCACCCCATGCGAACGATCGTCCGCCTCCGGAACGTTTTCTGGCGTTGATCCGCGAACAGCAACGCGGCAGGCTCAAGATCTATCTCGGCTTCGCCGCGGGAGTCGGTAAGACCTACGAAATGCTGCAAGAAGGTCAGCGTCTGAAAAAACAGGGCGTGGACGTGGTTCTCGGCATCGTCGAGACGCATGGCCGAGCCGAAACCGCTGAGTTAATCGACGATCTCGAACAGATACCGCGACGGCGGATTGAATATCGCGGAGTCGTTCTCGAAGAGATGGATCTCGACGCCGTTTTGAAACGTCGGCCCCAGGTGGCCTTGGTGGATGAATTGGCGCACACCAACGCACCGGACAGTCGCAATACCAAACGCTATCAGGACGTGCAAGAACTGTTGCAGTCCGGAATCCATGTGATCTCGACTTTGAACATTCAACATCTCGAAAGTCTTTACGATCTCGTCGAGAGTTGTACCGGAGTGAGAGTCAAGGAGCGCGTGCCCGACTATCTTCTCGCCTTGGCCGATCAAATCGTGAACGTCGATCTGCCGGCCGAGGATCTGCAGGAACGTCTCCGCGGCGGCAAAATCTACCCGCGCGAACGGATCGACAGCGCGCTGAACAATTTTTTCACCGAGGCGAATCTGACGCGTTTGCGCGAAATGGCCCTCGAAGAGATTCGCTTCATCTTGGATCGCAAACGTCAAACGCGGGACGCGGAGTCGCCGACCCCTTCGGGACGGGTGATGGTGTGCCTCAGTTCGCGCAGTCCCAAACCGCAGATTCTCTTGCGTAAGGGGGCGCGTCTGGCGGATCGTCTGCACGCTCCGTGGTACGCGGTGTACATTAAGACGCCGCGCGAAGATCTGTTGCGGGTCGAGGCGGCGACGCAACGCCGCATCGCCGACGCCCTGGCACTGGCGCACCAACTCGGTGCCGTGCCGATGAGCTACGCCGGTGCCAACTTCGCCGATGCCGTCGCCGGTTTCGTCCGCGAGTACGGCATCACGCAAATTCTCATGGGGCGAACGCAACGGCCCTGGTATCGCCGCTGGTTCGGACAATCGCCTTTGGATCGGTTGCTCCGCATCGTCAGCGGGGTCGATGTGCTGATCGTGGATACGACGATGTAGCGCCGCGCTTCTCCGGCCGGTTCCCCGCTATTCGGTTAGTGCGGGAAGTGGGCAATTATGGCCTGTGTCAGATCGGATAAAGGCAGAATATGCCGCGCCGCTCCCAGTTGTGCGGCGGCTTGCGGCATTCCGTAGACCACGCTGGTGGATTTATCCTGAGCCAAGGTCAGCCATCCCGCCTGGCGCAGATGCAACAAGCCCCGCGCCCCGTCCGCTCCCATGCCGGTTAGCAGCGCCGCGGCTCCCGGATTGGGCCAGTGCGCGGCGAGACTGGCGAAGAAAACGTCTACCGAGGGACGATAGGGATAATCCTTGGGTTCTTCGCGATAGGCCAATCGGCCATCTCGGTTGAGGATCAAGTGATCGTTGCTGGCGGCGACCAGAATTTCGCCGACTTGCGGCGTGTCTCCGGCGGCAGCGGGGCGAACGCGAAGGCGACTGCGTCCTTGCAGCCAGCCCACCAGGCTGGGGACGAAATCGACGCCAATGTGTTGGATAATCACCGTGGCAGTGGGAAACTCGGTCGGCAGAGCCGCGACGATGCGCGCCAATGCTTCCGGCCCCCCCGTCGAGGCACCGAGCGCCAATAAGGGCGGTGCTTCTCGCGCGGGACGACCGCTGGGAGTGGAAGCGGCGAGAGGGACGGAACTAACCCGCCTCGCATTCGCCAGCTGAGCCAACCGGACTAACAGGCCTTGACCATCCCGCACCTTGCCGTCGCGGTCCAAGGTGGGCGTGTTGACGGCGTCGAGGCCGCCGTGACCCATCGCCTCGTACACCATGCCATAGTTTCCGGAGACGCTCGACGTGACCAATAAAATCGGACAGGGATTGTCTTTCATTATGCGGCGTGTGGCCTCGATGCCGTCCATTCCCGGCATCACCAGATCCATGAGAATCGCGTCGGGTGTGTCCTCGGCGGCCTTGCGCACGGCCTCCAGGCCATCTCCCGCCGTCCAGGCAATTCGATAGTCCGGAGACGAGAGAAGCAAACGCCGCAGCACCTCCCGCGCCAGCGCCAGATCGTTGACAATCGCCACACGCATCCTCACGGCTCTCCAATCAGATCGACGACGGCTTGCAGAAACGTATTATCGTGAAAACTACTCTTGGTCAGGTAGTAATTGGCTCCGACCTCCATTCCGCGCACGCGATCCGACTCACGGTCTTTGTATGAAACGATAACAATGGGCACGCCTTGCAGCGCGGGATTGCCTCGAACGGCTTGAACCAACTCCAAGCCGTTCATGCGCGGCATGTCCACATCGGTGATGATGAGATCGAAAGCTTCCGACCGCGCCAGGTTCCAACCTTCTTGGCCGTCCACCGCCACGGCCACCTCGTAGCCGCGATTAACCAGCGTTTGACGCTCCACCTCGCGCACGGTGATCGAGTCGTCCACGACGAGGACGCGCTTCCGCCGAATCGCTCCGAGCTTGGGCGACTCGCAGCGGCTCAGGGTGCCGGTCTGAATGTAGCGATCCAGCGAGCGCAGCAAATCCTCCACGTCGGCGATCAGCACCGGCGCGCCGTTGTCGAGGATGGCGATGGCGCTGACGTTGGCCACTTTGCCCAAACGCGAATCGAGCGGGCGGACCACGAGATCTTGCTCGCCGCGAAAAGCATCGACGATCAAGCCGTATTGTCCCGACGCATCGCTGACGAGCAGGACGGGCAAGTCGTCGCCGGGCGGAGTGCGGCTCGGCAGGTCGAACACCTGAGCCGCGAGGACGAGTCCGACATTGCGACCATCGACGGCTACGAATTGCCGGTTTTCCAGCGAATCGAGTCCGTCTCGCGAGAGTCGCACCAGCCGGTCGATGCGATTGTGGGGAAAGGCATAGGTCTCGCCGGCCACATCCACGACCACGGCGCGCAAAACGGATAGGGTAAGAGGCAATTGCAGATGGAAGGTCGTGCCCCGTCCCAGGGAGGTAGTGACGTGGACGGAGCCGCCCACTTTGCCGACCATATCGTGAACGACATCGAGGCCGACGCCCCGGCCGGACACCTCCGTCACCGCCTCCGCCGTCGAAAAGCCGGGCAAAAATAGAAAACTGAGCAATTCGACCTCGCTCATCGCCGACACCAGATCGGCGCGACTCAATCCCCGATCGAGGATTTTTCTCCGCAGTCTATCCAAGTCGATGCCGCGCCCATCGTCCGCGATCGTCAAAACGAGCATGCCAGCGCGATGGCGCGCCTCCAGACGCACGACGCCGCACTCCGGCTTGCCCGCCTCGACTCGTTCGGCGGGCGCTTCCAAACCGTGATCGATGGCATTGCGCAAAAGATGTGTCAGCGGCGCTTCCAGCTTATCGAGAATGTCGCGGTCCACTTCGGTCGTCTGACCGGCTATCTCCAGGCGAACTTGTTTGTCGAGAAAGCGCGCCAGATCGCGGATCATCCGAGGAAAGCCTTGCACTCCATCGGCAAAGGGCCGCATCCGACTGCCAATCACTTCGAGATAGAGCCGACTATTGAGATCCTCGGCGCGGGCGGCGTGATCCTCGAATTCGGCGATGCGTTCGGCCAAATGTTGACGGCATTGAACCGTTTGCCTGCGCGCTTCCGCCGCCAGAACGGCGAGCCGATCCGTGTTGCCGCTCTGCAACTCGTCGTCCAAAGTGTCGAGGACGGCGGCGAGATGGTCTTGATGCTTTTTCAATTTCAGAAGCGAGGTAGTGAACGGTTGCAGCCAGCGGGCCTGGACCAACGATTCGCCGGCCAATCCCATAAGCCGCGTGAGATTCTGCGCCGTCACGCGGACCACCGATTCGACGGAGCCGTTCGCGGACGAAGGCGCTGGGGCCGGGGCAGGTTCCTTGGCCATCGCTTCGGTCGGCGCGGGCGCTGTCAACTCGGCGGATGCAAGAGGCGCGGCGGCGGCTCGATCGGTCGGGGCGCTCGGCTCCGATTCCGATTTGGGCCGGGTTAGAATCGTCCGAATCCGTTGCGATAGCTCTTCCACCGTCGATTCGAACTCAGCAATCCACGCGGTCGGGTCGTCGCCGGGCAGCTTCGCCAGCTCGGCCAGAACGTCCGTCCCGCGCAGTAAGATGTCGATATCGGAAGAGTTAAGGCGCACTTCTTTCCGCTGTGCCGCGACGAAGACCTCCTCCATCGCGTGCGCGAGTTTCACGGCGAGATCGACGCCGACGATCCGCGCCGCCCCCTTAATCGAATGCGCCGCGCGCATCAGCGGTTCCAGAGTTTGGGCGTCGGCAGACGACGACTCCAAACGCAAGAGTCCTTCGCTGAGTCCGCCGGCGTGCGCGCGCGCCTCTTCGCGGAACAAGTCCATCATCGAGAAACCGCTGTCGCTCATCGCAAGCCCGCCCGTATCACGTCGAACAACCGTGCTTCGTCCAGCAGGCCGACCGCGCGATTTTGACTGCGGAAGACGCCGCGCGTCATCCGCGCCTGCGCTCGACCCAACGTCGGCGGCACGGGTTTCAACTCGTTGGGTGTCAGGCGAAAAACGCGGTCCACTTCGTCGACGCAGAATACCCACGTCTCTTTGTCGCCTCCCGCCACGATCAATCGGCTTCTCGATTCGCCGTTTCCAGAGAGTGAAGGCGTACTCGTATGGCCATTTGTCGCCGCTAACCCCAGCAGAGAATGGATGCGAACGGCCAGATGCAGCTCTCCGCGCACGTTGACCGCGCCGGCGAGCAGCGGAACTTGAAAGGGGATGCGGCGAATGGGCCGAAGCGCCACGACTTCTCGAAGCGCCACGACCGGCAGAGCTAACCACTCGCCCCCGAGACGAAAAACCAACGCGCCCCGCTCTTCACCCGAATCCTCTTGTTCCGGCTCGGCCAAGCGGGCCGTCCATGCCTCCAGATAGCCTGCCGGAGCGGGACCGGCCAGAAAGCGGCGTCCGGCGGCGCTGAAAATCGGGCAATTGTGACAGTGGACCACGGGAGGCAATTCGGGACACGAACGGTCGCCCCACACGCCGACGCGGCTCCAACATTCCGTGCGATCTTCGGCTAACGGCAACGAGGTCACGATTCGCCTCCTTGAGAGAGACGGGCCAAACGATCTTGGAAGCGCTCCGCGGACTCCCCATCGCCGCTCTCTTGAGCCAGCAACCGGAGGTGTATCAGGGATTCCTCGTGTTGTGGATCGAGGTAGAGGGCCTTGCGAAAACAAGTCTCCGCCTCCGTCTTCTCCCCCCGCGCGCGGTGAATCACGCCGAGCAGGCTGTACGCCGCCGCCGACGCATCGGCAGTGGATAAGTGCGTCTTACAGGTGGCCAACGCCGTCTCCAAGGCTCCCGCGTTCGCCTCGGAGCGCGCTCGAAGCATGAGATCGACTTCCGGGCGCGACGTTGGGGGAACCCGCGGCGACGACGCCGGGCGCGAAGTACTGCTTCGCCGAGGCACAACGGACACAATGTCTCGCTTTGCCGGTCGCTCGGGAACATGCCGCCGATGGAACAGGAACAACTCGTGCGGCCCGAGGGATTGAAAGCGGCCGTTGGTAAAGTTTATCGGCTCGGCATGGCCGGTGCAGACCACGCCGTCCGGAGACAGCCAAAGCTCGATATGGTCCAGAGCCAAAGCTCTCGCTTCCGCGCAGAGATAAATGAGGACATTGCGGATGAAAATGAGATCGAACTGACCCGCTCCCGCGATCGAATTGGCATCCAGGATGTTTCCGCGATGGAAGCGAACCAGATTGCGAATCGACTCATCCAACTCCCAGCCGTCCGCCTTCTCGTGAAAGTATTTCCGTCGCACCGAGAGGGGGGTTTCTCGAAACGACGAATGGCCGAACCATCCGCGCCGCGCTCGCTCGATGTTCCGCGCGCTCAGATCGATGGCCTCCAGCCTCCACTGTTCGCGCGGTACGCCGGATTCAACCAGAGACAACGCCAGTGAATACGGTTCTTCTCCCGTGCTGCACGCCGCGCTCAGAATGCGGACGGGGTAGGTAGCGGCGCGGCGGATGCGCTCCACCAGATAAGGGAATAGTTTGCCTCCGCGAAAGAACCATGTCTCCGAAACGACGAGTTGTTCGACGACCTCCTCGAACTCGGCAACGGAGTCGGCGAGAATGGCTGCGTAGGCCGAGACCTCGTCCACCTGAAGGGCGCTCATGCGTTGGGCCACGAGATGGGGAAGCACATTCGCGCCGAGCGACAACGGATCGAGTCCGATGCGTCGGCGCAACCATTCGGCGACGATGGCGACGTTCATGGCGACTGGCCCCGCGAGAAGTCTGGAAGTTGACGGCGCATCGAATCCGGCAGCAAGCGCGCGAGGTCGAGCAGGCGCAGCACTCCTTTTTGGTCGACCAAGGCCGCCCCGAGGTCCGGCACTCCGTCCTCGGCAAAGTGAGTCCGCCGCGCTCCGCCCTCGTCCACTTCTTGGAGATCGGAGACCTCCGAGGCGAGCAGTCCAAGAAGCTGCCCCCCGTTGCCGCCGGGTTGGGGCACGAGAATTATACGGCTGTTCAACAAGACGGGACAATCGCCGAGTCCCACCAGGCGGTGGAGGTCGAGGATGGGAACCACGCGTCCCCGATAGACGAGCGTGCCTACCAACCACGACGGCCCACACGTCAACGCATGGAGGCGCACGCGCGGCGTCACTTCGTGAATGCCGCGCACATCCAACGCGAGGCGGTCGTCGCCAACCTGAAACACCAGAGCAAGCATAACGCGATGGAACCTCGGCAGTTAGACTTTGAATTGGCTCACTTCTTGGTTGATCGTTTCGACCGAATGCCGCAGATGCTCCGAGGCGCGCTTGAATTCGTCGATGGACGCGCGCGTCTGCCGCGATCCGTCGGTCACTTGCATCATGGCCTCGTTGATCTGCTCGGCCCCCAGAGCCTGATTGCGCACGCCTTCGTTAACCGAACGGAAGCGTTCGCTGAGGGCGTGGACTTCCTCGATAATCTGTCCGGTTTGTCCGTTGATCTCGGCGATGCGCGCGACTCCGGAGCGCACGTCTTCGGTAAACTTGTCCATCTGCATGACCCCGGCGGAAACGGCGTCGCGCATGTGCCGCACCATGTTGTCGATGTCCAGCGTGGCGACGGCGGTTTGATCGGCGAGTCGGCGAATCTCGCGCGCCACCACCAGAAAGCCGCGCCCGTATTCGCCGGCTTTCTCGGCCTCAATGGCGGCGTTAATGGAGAGCAAATTGGTCTGATCCGCCACTTTGGTTATGGTGGTAACGACCACGTTGATGCCGTCGGCCTTTTCGCGGATGACGCCGAGCTTGGCCGACACCGACGCCGTCGCTTGCACCAGTTGTTCCATGGCGCTCTCCATGTCTTCCAACCGCGTTTGGCCCGTGTCGGCAAGGGCGGCGGCGCGCTCGGCGCGCTCGCTAACCTCGTTCATGGTAGACGATAGCTCTTTGCTCGTCGCGGAGATTTCGCGGACGGAAGCGGCGATCTCCGCCGTCGAACTGCCCAATGAGTGCGCCGTCGTCTCTTGTTGCCGCGCCGCCGCGCCGATCTGCGACGCGGTGGACAACAGCTCGACGCTCGCCTCGCGGACGCGCTGCACGATCGTCTGAATTTTACCGATGGTGGCGTTGATCCCTTCCGCCAAGACGCCAAGCTCGTCGCGGGTCTCCACCGGCAAGCGCGCCGTCAAATCGCCCGCGCCGGCGGCCATGTCTCGAACGCGGCCTATCAGCGCGTTGGTAGCCACGACGATTCCACGCGCCATCCACCAACCGCCAAGAGACATGATGAGTACCTTGACGACGCTGATGACGATCACGGCCGTCAGCCAAAAGCGCATCCTTTCCGTGGCCGTTTTCTCATCGTTTCGGTTGGTTTCCTTGACGACGTTGATACTCCGATCGATAGTTTGGCGTTGATTCGCATGGCGTGGTTTCAGTTTCTCCATCAAAACCCGCGCCAATTTCGTACGATCCGATTTCCCCACCGAGGGCAAGTAGTCCTCCTTGGCGACGCGATAGAACTCGTGCATCGAAGGGAAAACCTCATTCGTCAAGATCCGCTTGGTCGGGCCCTCGTAAAGATTCTCTTGCCAGTAGCTCTCGCGCTCTCGAAAGTGGCTTTCGTGCCTCGCAAACTGTTTTTTCATCGCCTCGATCTCGTCGGCGTCGGTGGCCAGGCTCATCTCGATTAACAGCCTATAAGGATCGGACATATCGAACGTGGCCGGTTCCAGTTCGGCGAGTACCAACGTGCGGAGCATGAGATGGTCGTAGACTGGACCATTCACGCGGTACTCGTGAAGCACCCACAATGAGAGAGCGAGTACGGCCACGAAAAGCGAGGTGCTGATGATCACCAGACTGCGTAGTTTGGTGTTGATCGTCGTGTCGGAATAGCGTGACATTGAAGGCTTTCACAAACGGGATTAAGCCTGCCGTGGCGAAACGCATCTCTTGGGATTCAAGAATCTATTATCCACACACTTTGCCTATTTTGCCATAGCTTGCACCGAGGATCGCGACGTAAAGTTGACGGGGTCGCGGATTCTACGACAGGGACAAGGAAAGTGATAGAGGTGAAGGAATCGCGTCAGCCGTCAAAATCGGACTTCCAGCACCGAGTAATCGTCGGCGAGAAGGTCGCTGCCGTGCCGGAGACGGACGTGGGTCAACAATCGCTCTCCGAGCGAGCCGTCGTCGCGCTCGAGGGTCGAGAGAAACCGAACGAAATCTTGATGCTTCCACATATCGCCCTCCGGTGTCTCGATCTCGAAAGCTCCGTCGCTGTAGATCAACAGCCTGGCGTAGGTTCCCAAGGCGATGGAGCGCGTTTCAAACGACGTGCCGGGAGGCAACATGCCGATGAGAGGATCGGTCGAATCGAGGGTGGCGAGCGTCGCCTCGGAAGACGAGGCCCCCGACCACAACAACGGCGAGGGATGCGCTGCATTGCAGTAGGCGAGATTGCGGTCGCCGAGTCGAAAGACGCCGTACCAGATGGTGAAATACTTGCCGTCTTGTCGGTCCATCTGAAAGACATCGTTGAGGCGAGAGAGAACCTTTCCCGGATCCCGGAAGTCGGTATTCGGCAGCGATTGCGAGTCTAACACGTTCGTGGCCGAGACGGCCAACAGCGACGAACCGACGCCGTGGCCGCTCACATCGAGCAAATATAGCGCCAGATGCTCGCGGTCGAGCCAGTGATAGCCGAACATATCGCCGCCCAGCTGCGTGGAGGGCACGAAAGTTCCTCTCGCGCCGACGGCTCCGGCGAGCGGTTGCGGCAACAACGATTGGACGTAGCGGGAGGCTCCGGCCAATTCCTGGGCCATCAGCTGCTCGCTCTCGGCGAGGCGGCGATAGGCTTCGTCTCGCTCCAAAAGATTGAGGTAGCTGCGCGAGTGATAGCGGATGCGCGCGATAAGTTCGATGGGGTCCGGCAGCTTGACAAGATAATCGTTCGCACCGAGCGCGAACGCCTGCGCCTTGATCGTCGGCTCCTCTTTGGAAGACAGCACGATCATGGGGACTTGGCGCGTGCCCGGATTGACGCGGAAGAACTTCACCAGCGTCAGACCATCCACCTCCGGCATGACGAGATCTTGCAGAATCACCGTGGGTTGGACGACGTTCGCGGTCTCGACGGCGCGAGCCGGATCGGAGCAAAAGTGATAGACGATGTCTTTTTCCGCGGCCAACATGCGCCGCACAGCTTCGCCGACAATCGGTTGATCGTCGACGAGGAGAACGGTGACGGGGCGGGGGGAAGACGTTTTCGCGATTTGGGGTTGTGTCATGCGCGGAGCCTTTATGCCGTTATGCCGAGTCGGCCAGCCTTGCGGAAGACTCCGCCTCGACGAGTTCCTCGAACGAGGTCTCGCAAGGGTTCCAGACGGAGCAATGGCCGCCGCACTTGCCGGCCAGGCGCGTCAGCCGCGCGAAGAAATCGTCGGCGCGCAGGGAAGCGAAGTCCTTCTGAGCCGGCCGCCGACACTCGCAAATATCATAGGCCAACTTGTCGGCGTCCGCCACTGCCGGGATGCCGCGTAGATACGAGGCAAGATCGACTTGGGCGAGATCCATCAAGCGGTCGTAGTCGAGAATGGGGACGTTGTGCCGGTGGGCGTCCTTGAGGAGCTTGTAGTAATAGATGACGAAGGCCGCTACCAGACGTTTGGCGATGGTGTCAGCTTGCTCGACGGCGAAATCGACTAGAACGCGCACGTCCGGTTCCAAGGTCCAACGATTTCGCAGCAGCGAGGAATACATCGCGTCGTACCACGCCTTTACCGGCAGGCGGCTCCCCGGCAGCGACAACTCGGCGCGGCGATACAACACCACACAATCGAAGCGCGTCACAAACCAGTTGAGTTTGAAGCCGCTGTAGTTCTCCTTGGTGAAGTTATAGTTCTCCTTGGCCCAGGTTTGTTGGTACACCTTCTCGTGGTGACCGCCAGCCTTGGCAATCATGGCGTAATTGTCGACCATCTCGCATCCGAACGCTCGATTCAGCACGTTCTCGTGATGGGGATTGCATATAGGATTAAAATACTCTCGGTAGTATCTCAAGTACGGGTTCTGGCGTAAAAGCATGTCCGCGAACCAATCGGTTCCCGTATTGGGCAGCGATAACAGGGCGATCGGACGGTGCGAGGGCGAGGGGGCATTCGCCTCAAGGAGAGGTTCATTTCCCACGCCGTCGAAGGAGGATCGTGCTTCTTGCATACCCGTGTGCCTGCTAAGGAGTTAAAGGATCGTGAATTCGTCGCTTACAACCGTGCCGCCCCCGCGCTCTGCAACTCGGGCAACGGCGTCTCGGATTGTCGGCGCATGGCGTCGTCGCGGGCATCGAGGTAGAACTGCTCGCGCAAGCGTGCGTAATGTTCGTGAGGCGAGAATAGGCGCGAACGGCCCGCCAACGCGGAGGCGAGGATAGATGGGTCGGCGACAACCCCGCGGAGCTTGGCATAGAGGTCGGCCCGCGAACCGGCGCGAAAGACGAGATCGGGGCAGCCGAGCAACTCTTGAGCGCCGCCGCGATCCGAGGTCAGAATCGGCACGCCGGAAGCCACGCACTCGATGGCCACCTGCGGGAGATTGTCTTCCCAGAGAACCGGAACCACGGCGAGATCGACCCCTGCGAGCAGTTCGGGCAGCTGGTTGTGCGTGTAGCCGTCGTAAAACGCGACGGAGGCGAAGCGATGGGCCACGCGCTTGATTTGCGCGCAAGCGTGCGGATCCACGATCTTGGCCGCGAACGTGAGCGCGAGCCGGCGCGCCAGACTCGCCGGCATCTTTTCCAGAGCTTTCAGATAGAAATAAAACCCTTTGTCGCGCCGCATGTATCCGAGATAGGCCAAACGCAGCGGTTGTCCGCGAACGATGGGTTTGGTTGCGGTAGCGTCCGTCATGCGTTCGGCAAAGCGCGTGCCGATATACAGCGTTTGCACCTTGGCCGGGTCGATGCCAAACCCCACGGTCAAGTCGGCGACGCGTTGGGAGACGGGTAGAATGGCATCGACGTAACCGTTCAGGGCATCGACGAACGCACGCCGCCGCTGAGCGAATCGATCCGCGGCGGCGGGATCGAGTATGGCCGTGGCTTGGGTGGCGCGGCGCGCTCCCCACGATGGATCGGGCTTACCTTGCCGACCCGCCTTATACCAGCGATAGCCGGATCGAGCGACGTGATAGAGGCTGCGGAGAAAACCAAAGATTGCCCAATTGGCAAAACGATGCGTCACCGAATAGGGTGAGATGCCGAGCATGGCGAGCAGATACTCCAAGCGATATTGTCGTTGTGTGCCGCGCGGATGCAACAGATGCGTAAGACAATTGACGCACTTTCGCCCGGCGCGGAAATCGCGGCAGGTCGCTTGCTCCTGAAACCACAGATTGACCTGCGGACAAAAGGCAAAATAATTGTGGACGCTGTAGATAATCTTTGTCTGTGGATAATGCTCGCGCGCTAGGCGCAGAAACGACAGTGGAATGCCTTCGAGGTTGTTGAAATGGATCACGTCGAACGGGCCGTAATCGCGTAGAAAATCGGCGAACAGAGGGTCCATCTCCGGCGACTGCGCCACATCCTGTCCGAAGGCTTCTTGGCCGGGACTGAGGATCGTGGAGTTGACCATTTCAAACTTGCGGACTCCCTGAGTCTTCGATGCGGCTTCGCGGACATGGGGCTTGCGCGAGAAGGGGCTGTAGCAAACGCCGGAACTGAAATACCAGACGTCGTCGCCGTTTCGCACGGCGGCGTCGATGACATTGCGCTGATAAATGGAGACGCCGCCGCCCCGGCGTTGCTCGTCCTCGAAATCGACCCAATTGTAGTAGAGTATTTTGAGCTTGCGCATGCTTTCCTCAATCAAGGGACCAGGTTCGTCTCCGTTTGGCTCGGCGCAAAATGGGCCGCCTCCTCGCCGACGGAATGGCAGTCAAGGACGTTTAAGTGTCGCGTCCAGAACGCGGACTTTGTCAGCGGTTTGCTGCCGCCCCGCCAGGCGCGCGCGACGCGACGGTACGACAACCACAACCGCAGCGCCAGCCACGCGCCTCGAATCAGACCGCGGACGAAGCGGCCTCGCGAGCGGCGAATCACGAGACATTCGGGGCGATGCGTTTCGTCCACGGCCACGACATCGGCATCTTCCACGTCGTACCATTGCTCGCCTCCTCGGAGCGTTCGTTGCGGAACCGCATCGGCTGGAGGACTGGAGCGAGCGAGATTGCGGACGACGAGTCGCCAACGTCCCCAGCGCGTCGCCCGGCCGCGATCGGAGGGGCGTGGAACGCTCGAGGGACCAACGGCATCGCGCGGACAGGTTGGCGGCGAGAACGACCGCGCGAGCGCGGCGACGCGGCGATGCAGCGCGGCCCCCTCCTCGGCCAGAGCCGTCGGGCCACGCAGATAGGCCGCCGCCGCCTCGCACATCAGATGTGCTTCGCCGTAGTCGAACGTCAGCAACTCGTCGAGCAACCGGCTGAAAAACTGCCGTGCTACCGTGCGGGCAGCGATGTCGGGAAAGTGGAGCGCGCCGACGATTAAAAGATTGCGTAACTCGTAAAAAGGATGCCAGCTTCGCCCTTTGCCCTCGAACGACTCGTGCCAGACGGCAATCCCCGGCAGCGCGACTGTGGCAATGCCATTGCGGAGTAAGCGACATCCATACTCCACATCGTCGCCGCGTAGGAACAGCGGTAGCGGCAAACCGGCGCGCTCCAGCGCCGGCCGAGAAAAGGCATGGAACCACCAGCCGTTATAGTGCCTCGGCTCCGGCTCCAGAAAAGGTTGCAGCCCATCGGGTCGATCGACGCGCCTTCTTCTCGGCTCGTCGATGCGGATTCGATCGGGCCGATACCGGCTGCCGCACTCGACCAGCACCCGCGGTTCCGACCGATCGAGCATGTGTCCACCGAGGGCGACTTCTTCGCGCGCCAGCGATAAAAAGGCGGCCGCGCGGACGATGGACTCGGTCTCCAACACGATGTCGTCGTCCATGAACAATACGTGCGTGGCGGTAGATTCCTTGCGTGCCTCCAGCAGGCTGCGCGTGAAGCCGCCCGCGCCGCCGCGATTCGACTGTTCGATCCATCTCAGGCGCGAGCCGGCGAGGGAAGCCAGCCGAGCATGGCGGGGATGATCGCGGACCTTTTCCTCTCCCTGATCGACGACGATGACGCACTTCAACCATTTCAGCGCGAACTCGTCGGCGAACAATCGATGGAGATTCGCAAGAAGCAAGCCGGCGCGGTTGAAGGTGCAAAGAGCGGCGACGAAACGCACGGGGCGCGGCTCCACCTCGCGGGCAAACCACTCTGCCTTCGACAACCGCGTCGATTGGCCGTGGGAGACGATCTCGAAATACAGGAGCCCCTCGCCGGGCGGAACGTCCATCTCAAGCGTCGATTCATCGTGCCGAACCGAGAAATCGCGCTCACAAACCAACATTGCTGCGCGCTCGCGCGTTCGTCGATAGATTCGCGCCACCCCCGAACCTCGAACCCGAAGCCGCAGGGCAAGATGCCGCAACGCGGTATATTCGCGCCAATAGCTTTCGTAAAAGGCGTTGAAAAACGTATCGGTTCGCACCGTCGCATTCCGGGACAATTCGAGCGCGCACCGTCCCAGTTGCCGCACTTCCGACGCTCGTTGGCACCGATAGTACAGTCGTCTCAGGCATCGTTTGGACGGCATCACGGTGCGCTGTAGGATGCGCTCGATCATTGGAGAACCTCACCCGGCCACGCTTTCGAGCGTTCTAGCCCAGAAGGGAACGACCTTTTTACGAAAATCGCTGAGTGCCGAGGCGATGGCCTGGTGCATGTCGAGGTACTGATACGAGCCGAGCCTCCCGCCGAAGAGAACATTGTTCTCGCGGGCGGCCAAACTCCGATAAGCGGAGAACATCTGACGGTCCCGCGCGGTATTCACCGGATAGTACGGTTCGTCGTCTCGACGCGCGCGGCGCGAGTATTCGCGGCAAATCAGCGTGCGATCCGACGGATGGCGTCGTTCCGGATGCAGGTGCTTGAACTCGTGGATGCGCGTATGCGGCACTTCCTCGTCCGCGTAGTTGACCACGGCGGCCCCCTGATAGTCGTCCACGCCGACCGCTTCGCGTTCGAAGTCGAGCGTTCGCCAGCTCAATTCGCCCAGTCGATAGCCGAAGTAGCGATCGATCGGGCCACTGTAGACGACGAGTTGATGGGGGAGCAACGAATCGCGGGCGTCGAAAAAATCGACACCCAAGCGGAGATCAATACAAGGCGAATCGAGCATACGGCGGAAGACGGCCGTATATCCGTCCACCGGCAACCCTTCGTATTGGTCGGTAAAATAGTACGGATCGAAGGTGAAGCGCACGGGCAAGCGCGCGATGATGCTCGCCGGAAGCTGGCGCGGATCGGTCTGCCACTGTTTCTTTGTGTAGCCGCGAACGAACGCCTCATAGAGCGGCCTACCGATGGAGGCGACCGCCTTCTCTTCGAGATTGTCCGGGTTCAAACGCGCCTCGGCATCCGCCTGGCCACGAACTAATTCGCGCGCCTCCGTCGGCGTCATGTGACGACCGAAAAAAGCGCAGATGGTGCCAAGGTTGATGGGCATCGGATAGACTTGGCCCTTGTGAACGGTTAGCACGCGATGGCGGTATTGGGTGAAGCTGGTAAAGCGTTGGAGATAGCGCCACACCTCTTCGCTATTGGTGTGAAATAAATGCGATCCGTATTTGTGATATTCGATGCCGGTACTCGCGTCGGTCTCGGAGTAGCAATTGCCGCCGATGTGCGAACGACGTTCCAGCACGCACACAGTTCGACCCAGGGAAGCGATGCGTTCGGCCAGGGTAGCGCCGTAGAATCCCGCGCCGACAATAATCGCGTCGTAGTCGCGCAGCGCCATCGAAGAACCTCCCTGTCACATCGCGGCGAAACGAAAGCTGAGTTCCGTAAAAGTGGGAGGATTCTATCTTTACCGGGTTTGCCGTGTCAATCGGACTTCGGGGGTTTGGATTGCGACAGGAGGCGGGGCAGTTCGGCACGAAGGCGCTGGGTGAAGACCTCGGCTCCGTGAAAGAGGGTATGATGCCCGTCCTCGAAATCGTCGTCGGCCAGCCAGCGTTCGGCGTCGATCACCTCAACGCCGTAGGTCGCCCTCAACTCGTCGAGCAAGGCGCGCACCGCGGCCTTGCCTTCGTCGGAATACCAGCTGCGAAACGCCGACGACTCCGGCATGACCACCAGAGCGGCCGGGATCCTCTCTTTCCGGCATAAGTCGAGCGTTTGACGGAGTGCTTGCGTCGGTTTTTTTCCGAGGCGGAAGTTGCCCAAGCCCGGTGAATAACCGCTGTGCGCCGTCGCCAATCGTTCCTGCCGCGCCGATTCGGGGAACGGCATCGGCGCTAGGATCGTCCATCCCCAATCGTCCAAGGGCTGATAGGTGGGGAAGGGTACCCTTTCCACCAGACACTTCGTCTCCAGTTGAATCTGGCGGCGGAAGGTGTACCAGGGAGCGATGCGAGCTTCCAACCACAATCGTCCTCGTTTCCCCGGTCGATTGAGATAGGGATACCATTGCCGGAATCGGTGGGCGTCGATGCTTTCAAATCCGGTCATTCCCTCCTCGGTGAGCGAGCCGCGCTGGGATTCGTTCATCAGAGGCGGAAGAAACTCGATGAGCGCGAAGCGAGGCCGAATCCCCTTGGCGAGCATGTCGCGCAGATAAAAGCACTCCGAGATGGGGCCGGTAGCGGGGATGCCGAAGTTATACACATGCAAAGGCTTGCCGTCGCTATCGGGCATGCCTTCGAGACAGCCGGCGCGAAAGGCCCAGCAGGCGCGCGAACTGCCGAGCATGAGGAGAAGCGATCGATCCGGCTCTTGGCTCACGAGATGGCGCAAAGCCGGCCACTTGCGCGCTTCGTTCGCCGGGCCGATCCTCAGCCATCGATCTTTGAGTAATCCCGGAACGATTAACGAGATACCGTACCAAAGCAACACCCACATCAGCGCGGCTCGGCCACAGCGTTTCATGCGGCGCGAACGCAAGCGATTCAAGGACGGTGCGGATTCATCGCGGGCTTTTCCCGACTCGGTGCGACGCGCTTTCCATGCCCAGCGCCAGCCACCGATCGGTACGAGAGGCAGGCGACGAATCGACGGTTGAGGCGGCACGTCGAGAGAAGGAGCCGCAGAGTCGAGAAAGAGGGAGTTGGCCTCGGCCCGCTCGATTGGCGCGTTCATCGGTAGACGACTCCGGCAGTAAAGAAACGGATGACCGGCAATTCAACACCAAGATGTGTGACAAAGTGTACTTGCAGCATCGATGGAATCAACCCCATAAACCTCGATATCCAGGGGTTAAAAAACCGCTCTTGATTCTTATTGAGGCGTCTGGTAAATATCGTTTGTTTGATAAAGTGTGGGTAGGGATGCCCGTTCCACAGCAACTGGGAAATCGCAGGAGGTCGAACACTTCAACACTTGCCCTCTTTTGGTAATAAGCCAACTTATCACCATTTCGCTTCCATGCTGATGCTTGGGCAAGTTCGTTCGTGCATTCCCCCGCGATTCAGGGGGATGGCCGATGCGTGGCTTTTGACCGCATCGGTTACCGCTGCTTTATTTGGAAAGGACACCCACGCATGCTCGTCTTGACTCGTCGTCTCGGTCAGAAAATCGTTATTCCCGACATTCAAACGACGATACAAATCGTCGCCGTCAAACCCGGTGTGGTGCGTTTGGGCATCGAGGCCCCCGGACACGTCGGCGTCTACCGCGACGAATTGCTGCAACGTGCCGATTTCCAGCCGGCGGAGATGCGCGACGGTACTCCGTCCGAAAAGACGGCATCCGAACTCGCGCATCTGCTCAACAATCGGCTCAACGCCAACACGATCGGCTTGGCTCTGCTCCGCCGGCAGCTGGAACTCGGCCAAACCGGCGCGATGCTCGAGACACTCGACAAAATTGAAGCCAATCTTAGCAAGCTTCAAGAGCGCGTCGACCACCTCGATACGGCTCTACCATCCGCTCCTCGCGGCAAGAAGCGGCGCGCGTTGGTGGTCGAAGACGATCGCAATGAGTGCGAGCTTTTGGCGGGCTTTCTCCGTTTAGCTGGGCTGGACGTATACACGGCCGGCGACGGTGCGGCCGCTCTCGATTATCTCAATCTTGAAGGCAAGCCGGACGTACTGTTTTTAGACATGATCTTGCCGCGCTGCGATGGGCCGACGACCGTTCGCACCATTCGCCGCAATCCAGCCTACAAAGGTCTCCGCATTTATGGCGTGACTGGCGGTGCCGTCGAGCAATTCGGACTCAATGAGGGACCGAGCGGCATTGACCGCTGGTTCCGCAAGCCCCTCAACCCCGAAGCTATGCTTCGCGAGTTGGAACCGGCGCTTCGGCACAACCCCGAAAAAGCATGAGCTTTTCCATTCCACGATCCCAGCCCGCAGCGAGCGCGGGGGAGACTACTCCTCTCGTCACCGCCGCGGGTTGGGCAGGATTCGCCCTCCTGGACAATCTCTACCCACCGGCCTATTAGTAACAGAGAATTTGCCACGCTTGCATTCGCATCATCGGCGAACGAGCGTCCGCACCCTGAATGCGGTGAACCGAGAGCATCTCCACCCCATTGAAAACCGGGTCGAATTGATCCGGTAGTGGAATGGAAGTTGCAGGAGTTTATCGTCATGATACAACACAAAAGCAACCCGTTTGGATTCCGACCCGCTACCGATTCCAGTAACCCTCCACTTAAAAGTAGCCGAGAGGGCGTGCGGGCTTCGCTGGTCCAATCGCGCTTTTCCAGCGGGCATGGTTCGGACAAGACGGCGGCCCATTTGCACGGAGATTTCGTCGATCGCTACAGTCTCTTGTTGGATCGAGCCGTGCATCGGCGCTTTGCTCCGGTCGATTTCACGCCTTCGACGGTGTTGAGCGACCTGAGCGAGGGTTTGGGGCAGCTTCGGGCCAGCGCGCGCGACGTGATCGAATTGCACGGTCGCGTACTCGAACGAAAGCTAGCCACTGCCTCGCCGGATTTACAGCGGGCCTATCTTGAGGAGGGTCATTTGCTGGTCCTCGAACTCATGGGACGGTTGCTTTCGTATTATCGTTCGGCATGTCTTTCGTAGTCGAGACTGCTGGGACGGAGGAGAGCGTTTGGCTTTGCCCTTGCGTCTCCGGCTCTTCTACTTGCGTTGGATGGCGGAGTGGGAAGCGAGGAGGCGCACCGAGGGAAGAAGGAATGAGTTTCTATCTACTAAAACTTTACGTTACCGGCCAAACGCCGCGCTCGCGTCGGGCGATTGAGAACCTGCGCCGCATCTGCGACGAGGAACTGCGCGGCCAATACGAAATGCACGTTATCGACGTATTGGATCGGCCACAACTTGCCGAGGACGAAAAGATATTGGCCACTCCCACGGTGGTCAAGGAATTACCCATGCCCATGCGCCGCATCATCGGCGATTTGTCGGACGCCGACAAGGTGCTTCTGGGGCTAGATCTGCAATCGTGTCAATTGCGGAGCGACACCGCAACTCGAAAGGAGGAAGGCGTTGACCTGGCATAACCAACGCACTGCTGTCGCCAAGCTCGCAACCGGAGTTCCTGGCTTCGATTTAATCGGTTATGGAGGGTTGCCCGAAGGGCGTTCGACGCTGTTATCGGGTACTTCCGGCAGTGCCAAGACCGTTTTCGCTTGTCAGTTTTTGGCGGAGGGTATACGCCGCGGTCAAACGGGTGTTTTTGTCACCTTTGAAGAAAGCCCCGAGGCCATTCGCAAGAACATGGAGGGGTTCAATTGGAACATCCCCGCGTGGGAGGCGGAAGGGAAATGGGCTTTCGTCGACGTGTCTCCCCATCCGGGGCAAGAGACGATTGTCAGCGGAAATTACGACTTGAACGCGCTCTTGGTGCGGATCGAAAACGCGGTGCGCAAGACGGGGGCGCGGCGGATGTCGCTGGATTCGTTGGGAGGAATCTTCGCTCAACTCGGCGATAGTGGTACCGTGCGCAACGAACTGTTCCGCATCGTGAGCGCCCTTAAAAAGATGGGCGTCACCTCGATCATCACCGCCGAGCGCACGGAAGAGTACGGACAAGTCTCGCGCTATGGCATCGAAGAGTTCGTCACCGACAACGTAATCATTCTACGCAACGGCTTGGAGCAAGAGAAACGGCGACGGACTATCGAGATCCTCAAATTTCGCGGAGCGCCTCACCAGAAAGGCGAGTATCCCTTCACGGTCAGCCCCAATCAAGGCGTGGTCGTGATTCCCCTGTCGGCCATCGAACTGACGCAGAAATCGACGGACATGCGCATCCGTTCGGGTGTGCCGGAATTGGATCGCATGTGCGGAGGCGGCTTCTTCCGCGACTCCATCGTCCTGCTGTCCGGAGCCACGGGTACCGGCAAAACGCTGGTGACCACCAGCTTCATCGCGGGCGGCGTCGAGTCGGGAGAACGCTGCTTATTGTTTGCGTTCGAGGAAAGCCGCGATCAACTCTTCCGCAATGCCACCGGCTGGGGCGTCGATTTCGAGAAAATGGAAGAAGTCGGCAATCTCAAGGTTGTTTGCGAGTATCCCGAAACCGGCAGCCTCGAAGATCATCTCATCGCCATGAAGGCGGTGGTGGACGAATTCAAACCGCAACGCATTGCCATCGACAGCCTGTCGGCCTTGGAGCGCGTGGCCACCGTCAAGAGTTTTCGAGAGTTTGCCATCGGCCTTACCTCGTACATCAAGGACAAAAATGTCGCGGGACTGTTCACCGCGACTTCCTCAAGCCTGCTGGGCGGTTCCTCTGTAACGGAAACGCACATCTCCACCATCACCGACACCATTATTCTCCTCCGCTATGTGGAGATGCACGGCGAGATGCGGCGAGGCGTTACCGTTCTCAAGATGCGCGGTTCGACGCACGAAAAGAATATCCGCGAGTTCACCATCGACGGCAACGGCATGCACGTCGGCAAGCCATTCCGCAACATTTCCGGCATCCTATCGGGCCATTTCATCCATCGACCTCAAGACGAAATGGATCGCCTGCGCGAAATGTTCAAAGAAGACGCGGACGGAGTCGCCCAAACGCTGAACATTCCAGGCGCAGGAGATCGGGGGCGATGAAACGGGCCAAGGCGAGGGAAACCGGCAATGTTGGAGATGTACCAGCGCGCTTTGGCCGTCAGCGAGGCGCGCTATCACAACTTGATCGAAAAGATCGCCGATGGCGTGGTTGTTGTCTCCTCGGAAGGCGTTATCCTCTACGTCAATCCAGCAGCGGAGTGCCTGTTGCGCCATCCGGCCGAAGAACTGATTGGAACCTGGTTCGGGAGACCGTTGGCCTCCGGCGAAACGGTGGAAATCGAACTGCGGCCGAATACGCGCCCGTACTTGGCGCAGGGTGAGGGTGATCCCTCGCCGCCCGCGACGAATTATCGAATCGCCGAGATGCGGGTCGTGGAGATCGTTTGGGATCGACAACCCGCCTATTTGGCCGCGCTGCGCGACGTGACCGAACGGAAGGAAGCCGTCCGTCGCCGCGACGAATTTTTGGCCATGCTGGCCCACGAACTACGCAATCCCCTCGCGCCCATTCTGAGCGCCGTTCACTTCATGCACCAGCGCGGCTTGCCCACCGCCGAACTCGAAGAAGCGTGCGCCGTCATCGAACGACAGAGCCAACACCTCGTTCGCATCTTGGACGATCTCCTCGATCTGTCTCGGGTGACGCACGGTAAGATCGACTTGCGCAAACAACCGATTGATCTTCGGACGCTTCTCGCCGATGCCGTTCGAGCCAGCCGCAATCTGGCGGAGGCGAGAAATCTCCAATTGACGACCGACGTGCCCACCGAGACGCTGTGGGTCGAGGCGGACCCGACGCGCATGACACAAGTGATCGTCAACTTGCTTAATAATGCGACAAAGTACACGCCGCCGGGCGGTCGCATTGAGGCGACGCTTCGCTCGGACGATTCCCAAGCGATCCTGTCGGTCAAAGACACTGGGGTAGGCATTCCCGAAGTAGAACGGATCAGTATTTTCGATTTGTTCGCACAATTGCACGTCTCGTTGGATCGAACGGAAGGGGGATTGGGCATCGGCTTGACTCTGGCTCAGAGGATCGTGGAATTGCACGGCGGCACGATTGAGGCCCAGAGCGAGGGGGAGGGAAAAGGCAGCGAATTTATCGTTCGTCTGCCGCGCCGCCAACCGCCCTTGCTTCTTGCTGCGGCTCCAATCCTACCCCCGCCAAAGAAACCTTTCGTGCCTCGGAACATCTTCCTCGTCGAGGACAACGACGACAATCGAGAGATGCTGCGCAATTTGTTGCTCGCGTGGGGACATCGAGTCGAAGGGGTGGGGAATGGATTGCAAGGGCTAGAACTCATGCGCCACAGTTTTGCCGAAGTCGCGCTGATCGATCTCGGTTTGCCCGGCATGGACGGCTACGAATTGGCTCGCCAAGTTCGCAAACTCCCGAGAGGAGACGCGATTCGACTGATCGCTCTTACCGGCTACGGCCAGCCGGAGGATCGCCGCCGCGCCATACAGGCGGGCTTCGACTTCCATCTCGTCAAGCCGGTCGATCTTCATAAACTCCAGCAGTACCTCGCCGAGATGCCTTGAGCCTCCGGCGAGGCACTCGGTTCACCGGCACCTATTTATCCCAGCCATAAATCATCAGAGCGAGACCGAGCCATTGCAGCAGCGTGGCTGCCACGCTCAGAAGGACCGACGCTTTGGCGCGATTGCGCGCGGATCGGTCGTCACCCACCCCGCGCACGGCGCGCCAGCCATAAAACATTCCGAGAGGGCCTAACACTAGACCGAAGCCCGGCAGCAGCGACCACAGAGCCAAACGATACGCATGCCAAGCGGTCGGATGGTTGCTTTCGACCGCAGTCTCGCTGGGGTCGTCGCTCCGCCGTCGTCCATTGGACCGCCGAGACGGCCGAGACGGCTTCTTTTCGGAAGAAAGTGGACTTCCACAAGCGGCGCAAGCGACGGCTTCGGCAGTGTTCGCAGCGTGACAGGCCGGACAATCCATAAAATCCGAAGTACAAAGGAGAGGAAGGTGGTTCCAACACCGTTGGGCGACGCGCTCGCCGCTCCTGGGTAGGGTGTTATACGTCCTTCTCTGGTTTTCGTCATTTTACGCTTCGTACTTGGCCTGGGGTGTTCGATTTTGTGCGCTACCGTCCGAGCTTCGACGAATTTGTCGCTCTAATCCGTTCTTCCTCTGACCCCGTAGGCTTGGTGCCCGTCTGCGCCAACACGCTGACGCCGGTGAGCGCCTTCTGCAAGTTCCAAGAGGGCGATCGTTCGTTCCCGTTCGAGAGCGTCATCGGCGGCGAACGTCTGCCGCATTCGCCGCCGGACGATCGCGGCTTACCCGATCTCTGTTTCGCCTTCTACGATCGCACGGTGATTTTCGACCACATCAACAAAACCGTGGCAGTGGTGGCGCATGCGCACATCGATCCAGAGAACCTGCACGGCTGTTACGAAGCCGCGTGCGAGCGCGTGGATCGCTTGGTCGAACGCTTCCAACAAGGCGACGGCTCCCTTCCGCTCCAACGCCGGTCACCGACGGGTGACAGCGGCAGACGGCGCATCGCCGACGACGGAGGCACTTCGAGGGAAGGAACGGCCATACCGAGAGTGCGGGAATTGGCCTCGGCCCGCTCGCTCGGGGCGTTCGTCATCGGTAGACGACTCCGGCATCGAAGATACCGACGCCTGGGAAGCCAACGCAACCAGTTGCGACAAAGTGTACTTCGAGCCGCGAACGAATCAACCCCATTACGCCGCCCCGAATCGACCTTGACGTTCGGGCAAATGCCTCTTATATCCCCGACGCCATGAAAACGAATGCGATAAACCTGATGTTGGTGGCGGCGCTGGCGGGCTGGGACGGCACGAACGTCCGCGCGGCCGAGGCCCCACCGTCTTCTTCTCCTAGAAAAGTACTCATTCTTAAAAATGAGTATACGATGGAGGGCGACATCGAGCGGGTTGAGAATCGCTACCGCGTGCGCGGAAAGGGCGGCGAGACGTGGGTTCCCGCCGACCGCGTGCGCGCCGTGGTTCCCACCCTGACGGATGCCTACGCCTATCTGCGCAAGCGGACCAATCTCGACGATGCGGACGAGCGCTTGTGGTTGGCGCGCTGGTGTTTCGCCAACAATCTCCCCGAGCAGGGGATGTCCGAATTGCAAACGGCCGCCCGATTGCGGCCCGATCACGCCGAGACACGCCGCTTGTTGCTCTATTGGCAACAAGCGGTCTCGAAGCCGGTGAAGCCGGTGGAGGCGGCGTCCGCGAAGCCATCGACCGAGGCCGAGGAGTTGCCTCCCGTCGAGGTGACCACGGATTCCTTGGGTCTATTCGTCACCCGCGTGCAGCCGATTTTAATGAACGCATGCGCGCGCTGTCATGCCTCGGGTCGAGGGGGCGATTTTCATCTCACCCAAGTTTACGACGACGGCATCGGGAATCGCCGTTCGATGGAGAAGAATCTTGCGGCCGTTATCAAGCAAGTCGATCTCAAGCGACCCCAGGCAAGCCGGTTCCTGATCAAAGCCATCAGCGACCACGCCCATGCCGGACAAGCTCCGATCCGCGATCGACAGGCTCCTCCCTATCGCGCGCTGGAGCAATGGGTCAAGCTGACCGTGGCCAACAATCCCCATTTGAACGGTCGCGAGGCCCGATCTGCGCCCACGCCCGCTGGCGTAAAGGATAAGCAGACCAAGAGCGAAGAAGAATCGGAGTGGGGGGCCGACGCGCGGACAGCGACGCACAATCCGGACGCGCCGTCGCCTTTGCCTCTGCCACAAACCGCGCCCAACCCCAGCAAGGGAACCACGCCGACTTTGCCTGCCTCCATGCCCTTGATGGTCGATCCGTACGATCCAGAGTTATTCAATCGCAAGATGCACCCGGAGACGAACGAACCCAATCCACCCAAAGGAAGCCCTCGGCCCGGTATGCAGGATACGAACGAATGAACGCGCGATCTCTTTCACCCCGACTCTCCGAGCGCTACCGGCGCTGGCGGGGCAAATCGACATACAAAGACTATGCTCATCGTTATTGTATACAATTGGCGCTCGCCGTCTGGCTGATCCTCGCCGCGGCGGTCGCGGTGCGGACCTTCGCACGCCCGATCAGTCATACCGTCTTCCCCATCTTTGCAACCAGCGCGTCCCATTGGTGGAGCGATCTATCGTTGTACGAGTTGTACCCGGGACTCGATCGGTTTCGCTACCCGCCGATTTTCGCTTTGTTCGTGACGCCGTTCGGCTCGTTGGGCTTCACGATGGGCGGGATGCTCTGGAGTTGGCTGAGCATGGGGGTTTTCGTCGCCGGGCTATGGCGCTATGCGCACGATGTGATTCCATCCTCGTGGACGCGAGGACGCCTCGCGCTGTTTTTAACGCTCGGCGCGGCGGGAGCGCTCCGCGGATTGTGGAACGCGCAGAGCAACGCGCTGATGGTGGGGTTCCTTTTATTAGGAGCGTCGGCGCTGGCGCGCGCCGTCTCTCGTCGAATCGCCCCTTCCCGCGATTGGTGGTGGGCAGCGTTCCTTCTGGCAGTGCCGGTTTGTCTTAAATTCACCCCTTTGGCTCCCGTATTGTTACTCGTCGCCCTTTGGCCGAGACAACTGGCGGGGCGAATGCTCGTCGTCGCGGCAGGGCTTGTGTTGTTGCCGTTTCTCACGCGCCCGCCGCACGTTGTCTTGTTTCAATACCGCGAATGGATCGACAATCTCATCGCTTCGGGGAGTGTGCGGTGGACCGGTTTTCGAGACGGTTGGACGATTTGGGTCGTACTGCGTTCTCAACTCGGCCTCGCGCCGAAGCAGATCGACTTGGGCGAGCCGTTGCATTCGTCGGTCTATCGCGCGATTCAACTGGGAACGGCAGTCGGCGTTCTCGTCTGGTGTGTGTGGCAAAAAAGCCGCGCTCGACAATTCCAATGGGGATCGCGTTGGGCGCTTCATGTGACGCTGAGCATGGGGTTGACGTGGTTGATGCTTTTCGGCCCGGCCATCGAACACGCCACCTATGTGTTTCTCGCTCCGCCCTTGATTTGGGCATTGTTGGAGCCTGATGTCTGGCCCCGCGGACGCCGACTCGTTTGGCTGGCATTCGCGCTCGTCATGGTTCTCGGTTGGGGCGCGATCGCACGCTCGGTTACTCCGCTGTCGCCGCTGATTCTGACCGCGCTGCCGGTCGGCAGCGCGGTCTTCGCGCTGTGGTTGATCGGCTACGCGGCGAATCGTCCATCGACGCGCGGAGCATCAATACCCGCGCGAGAGGTAGTGGAGCGAAGCCAAGCCCAGTGGGTGAACCGGGAAGTTTTGCTTCGCTCCGCTCCCGTCGCTCCTGTAGTCGCGGCGGAGAGGAGAAGCCGAGAGTTCAATTCTTTACCTTAATGCGAACGCGGCGAAACTCGAACTTGCCCGTCTCCGCTTGGAGTCCGATGCCGCCTTTTGCCGGTACTTTCATCGTCTGAAGCCGTTCGCCGTTCACTCGACAAACCGCCTCCGTTCCCGCGACGGTGATGTCCAGTTCGTTCCAATCGTCGTTTTTGAATTTCTTCATATGCTTCTGTTCGCCGCGCCGGATGAAGTCGCGCACCTGCAGCTGCGGCCCTCGAATGTACACACCGCTGTCGGCTTTGGCGGCGGCGCGGAACTCAAGGATAAGATGGAAGTCTCTATCGAACGATTTACTTGTATACAGATCGCGTATGCCGCCTTTGCCTTTGTCGTCCGTCGCGCGCATGACAATCGCGCCGTTCTCGACGGCAACGCGCTTGTCGGGCGTCTCGGTCTTGCCTTCCATGTCGCCGCCCTTAAATCCGGGGTAGCGCCACCCGCTCAGATCCTTGCCGTCGAACAGGATCGTATACCCCGCCTCGACTTTGAAATCGTCCGCCGCCGGCAACGACGCCAGGAAAATCAGTAAGCAACCGCAACCGACCGAACGAACCAAGACACCGTTCATCGTTCCGTCCTCTAGGGAGTGTTCGAGGCGATTATCCACTCTTTTTTATGCGCGAGGGCAACCCCCTCGCCGCGCCGTGTAAGAGTCCGTCTCCACGGTATGCCCCAATGAGGAGCGAGTCAATCAACAATTGCTCCCAAAGCGTATAGAATGGTGTCATCGGCAAAGATAACCTCTAGCCCTCTTGGGGAGCCTTCACCCATGCGCCGCATTTTCTCGACTGCGATACCCTTTTTGCTTTTGTTCGCCTTTTCCGTTTCAACGAGGATCGTCGTGGCTGAAGCGCGTTTTCCCGAACCGGATCGACTCCCCTCGCATCCGGAATTGCCCAATCCGCTCGTGCTGTTCGACGGAACCCGCGTCACCAGCAAAGAGCAGTGGATCGAGAAACGTCGTCCCGAACTGAAGGCGTTGTTTCAGAACTACATGTACGGCCATCTCCCGCCGCCGGTCAAAATCAAGTCCAAGGTGCAACACGAGGACACCGAGGCATTCGGCGGCAAGGCCACCCTGCGCGACGTGACGATCTCGTTCGGGCCGCCGGGCACGCCGCCGATTCAACTCTTGTTGATCGTTCCCAACGCCCGCAAGGAGCCGGCCCCGGTCTTCCTCGGCATCACTTTCTGCGGCAATCATGCGCTGGTCAGCGATCCCGCCGTCCGCATTCCGACGGTGTGGATGTATCCCGGCCCCGGCGTCAAAGATCATCGGGCCACGGAGGCGGGACGCGGCAAGCAGATCGACGTGTGGGCGCTGGAGCAATCGATCGACCGCGGCTACGCGGTGGCCACGTTCTATAGCGGCGATGTCGATCCCGATCGCCCCGATGTGCGCGAGGGGATTCAGGCCCATTTGCGCGCCAAGGACGCCAAGGCGACGGACCACGATTACGGCACGATTGCCGCCTGGGCCTGGGGCGCGCAGCGCGTCGTCGATTATCTCTGCGAACGCGACGACATCGATCGGACTCGCATCGCCCTGGTCGGCCATTCGCGTTTGGGCAAGGCGACGCTTTTGGCGGCGGCGCTGGACGAACGCATCGCCTTGGCCATCCCGCATCAAGCCGGCTGCGGCGGAACCGCACCGAGCCGAACGAACAACCCCAAGGCCGAATCGGTCCGACGCATTAACACCAGCTTCCCCCACTGGTTCGACGGCGCGTTCAAGCGATTCAACGATTGCACCGACAAATTGCCCTTCGATCAACACTGCCTCATCGCCCTGATGGCACCGCGACCGATCCTGCTGAGCAACGCCGTCGAGGATCAATGGGCCAATCCGAGCGGCCAATTCCAGATGTTACAAGCAGCCGATCCGGTATATCGCCTTCTCGGAACTACGGGCTTGAAGGCCAGGGAGATGCCGGAGGTGGGCACATGCAGCGACGGCAAGCTCGGCTTTTCGCTCCGCGCGGGCAAACATTCGATGACCGTGGGCGATTGGAAGGTGTTTCTCGACTTCGCCGACAAACACTTCGGCAAACCCGCCGCGCGATAAACGATGCGACGACTCCGTTTCGAGCAACCCCAACGGCAACCAATCCAACCTGGATTTTCAAGGATGGGAGCTATGAACGCACGCCTGCTTATCGCCGTCTGCTTGGGATTCTCCTCGGTGGCAACCGGCCGCGCCAAGGCTGCCGAGACCGAGTTGGCCGATCTCGCGCCCGCGCGCACGCTGGCCTATTTGGAGCTACACGATCCCGCAGCCACGGCGCACGCCTTGCGCGCCCTCGTCAAAGGATCGTATCTCCAACGTCCCGAGTTGCTTCTCGCTCGACGCGGAGGACAGAAGAACCAGAATCAGACGAACGAGGAGGCATATCTCTTTGCCTGGATGTGCAGTTCCGAGTTCATCGACGAACTCGGCGATTTGGAAGGCGGTTTCGTCGCGCTGACGGGGTTCACCAAGAGCGACGAGCCGGAGGTGGTCGGAGTGTTGCGCACCGGCAAAAATCGCATGATCCCGTTGGCCTTGCGGTACGCCATGGTCGAAGACAACGATTTTCGTTGCATCGCGCGCGTGGAAGGCGTGCCGATCTTTCAGATCGGCGACGCCAAGTCGCCGGAGCAACCGGAGATTGCCAAACGCCGACGCATCTCCGCCGAGCGTTTGGCCCGTCGGTTCCGCGCTCCGCGCAAGACCTCGCTCTATCAGGTGGCCCTGCTGGAGACCATGCAGGTCGAAGAACCGCAGGTCGAGCCGGAGTTTGGCTGCTTCGTCGCGCTGGCTCCCGGCGCGGTGGCCTTTGGAACGACGCCGAAAGTCCTCGCCGACACCGTGCGCCGCCTGCGCAGCAAGTCCGCCGCGCCGTCGTTGGCGGGCGATCCGACCTTTCGCGAGGCCGCGCGGGGACGTGTGCCCGGTCTGTTCGCCTGGTGCGATCCGCGGCGCTTGACGGGGCGAATAAACGATTTAATGGATCGTCAATTGCAGCGCGCCCAAGACGAGATCCGTCGCCAGCATTTTGCCGAGAAGTCGAAGCGCGAAGCCGCCGGTCTCAAACGCGCGTTGCAACAAGCCGAGATCGAACATCGCCGCGAGCTTCAAGAATGGACGTTGTTGCAGCGCGCCCTCCGTCCCGCCGCCATGCGATACGCCACGGCCTCGTGGTCGCTGCACGGGGGCGATCTCGCTTGCCGTCTCGATCTGCGCATGCGTGAAAAACAGACTAGTCCGCTCCTCGATGTCTTGAGCCGGCAAAAGTTGAGCGACGAGCTGTTGCAGGCCCTGCCCCAAGACGCCTTCGCTGGCTGCGCCGTTCCCCTCGCCGACGGCGCGAAGACGCTGGCGCGTCTCGTCGAACTTGCCGACGCTTATGTGGCCGAAGGCGGCGAGAACGCGCTCTCTCCAAGCAAACAACTTGCCGAACTAGAGAAACGTCTGAAGCGAATTCTGGGGCGAGAAGTTTTAGGGAAGATCGGCGCGATGGCCTTCGCTTTGCAACTACCGGTTGAGAAGAATGCTACGGTGTGGCCCATCGCGTTGGTGGAGGCGAAGAGCGAGAGCGCCGCCAAGGATCTCGTGGCGATGCTGCCCAGCCTCTATTCTCTCGGAGGCAAAAACGTCGCCCCACGAAAGATCGACATCGCCGGGCAGCCCATCTTCTCTCTGGCGGGCGAAGGCAAGGCCCCCGCGCTGGAAGGGCCGCCCCCGCACTATGGCCGGCGCGGCAAGATCGTCGTTCTCGGCTGGCATCCCGTTTCCGTCGCCAACACGCTTCGGCAAATGACATCTAAAAAAGACCTTCTGAATCTGCGACGGGGAAGAGAGGCGGTGGAGGCGGTCGGGGAATTGAGCGCCTTGGGTATGTTCTCGTGCCACCAAATGCTCCATCGCCTCGTTTGCATCGCCTCCGAACAAAGCGAACAGAATGAGGGGCATCTCCGCGCCCTTCGCTATCTGCGCGAGTTGAGCGTGCCGATGGCCGGGATGCCGCCGACAATGTTCTCCATCAAACGACTCGACGATGGCCTGCGGATCGAGTTCCTACAGAAGGAGCTGCCCAGCGCGTCGGCGACGGTCATCGACATCGGCCTATCGTGGATACTGGACAACGAGGCTCAGCTGGTGGATGGCGTGATCTTCCGAATCGAATTGGGAAATCCACCGCAAAATCTACCTGGCTTTGGACTTCTGCCACTCTTGCCTCCGCCTCCCGTTCCGCCACTGCCAACGCCGAAAGCGGATGAGTAAATCGACAGACGATGTTGTGACAGGCGATCCTAGAAGCCCCTCTCCCCTGTACTCAGGGGGAGAAGGGTTGGGGGGCGGGGGTGAGTTTCCGATCGCTCGCTTCTTCCTGCGGGGTTTCCATTTCGATTTGTGCGTGGGTGAAAGAGGCTTTCGAGACCGATGCTCAAAACCGCCTTCGCCCGAGGTGGCGAGGCAAGGCAGCGCGACATGAACCCCTGGCTCGGCGTGATCCTGATGCTAACGGCGCTGGGCGCGTGGATGACCGTCTTGAGCCGCTTCCAGTCGCTGGCTCAGCCGCACCCGGAGGTGGTCCGCAAGTTGATGCACGTCGGCATGGGGTTGACCGTGCTGGCCTTTCCGTGGTTGTTCGACGATGTCTGGCCGGTGGTGTTGGTCATCGCATCGTCGCTGGGATTGTTGGCGACGGTGCGTTTCGTATCGGGGCCGCGTTCTCAGATGGGAAGCGTTCTGGGCGGCGTGGCCCGCAAGTCGCTCGGTGAATTTTACTTCGCCATCAGCGTGGCGGCGCTGTTCGTGTTGTCGCGCGGGCAGCCCTATGCGAACATTTTGTACGGCGTGCCGTTGCTCGTTCTCGCACTGGCCGATGCCGTGGCCGCACTGATCGGCGTGGCCTATGGGCGCTTCCAGTACACAACTGTGGACGGCATCAAAAGCGCCGAGGGGTCCACGGCCTTCTTTCTCGCCGCCTTCTTCAGCGTCCATGTGCCGTTGCTCCTGGCGACCGATGTGGGCCGTGCCGAGACGCTGCTCATCGCCCTGATCGTCGGCTTCCTCATCATGCTTTTCGAGGCCATTGCCTGGCGCGGTCTCGACAACTTGTTTATCCCGCTCGTCTGTTTTCTGATATTAAAGATCTATCTCGGTCCTCCTTGTATGGATTTGGCGGCTCTGCTCGCTCGCGCGGCGGCGTTGCTGGCTCTGTTCGCCTTCCTGTTGATCTGGCGTCATCGTTCGACGTTGGACGCCAGCGGCGTGTTGGCGGCGGCTCTGGTCGGCTACCTCGCGTGGGCATTGGGAGATTGGCGTTGGCTGGTATTTCCAACGGCATTGTTCCTCACCTATACCCTGCTCTCGCCGCGCACGGAGATCAACAGTAGGCGCGTCCACAATGTCCACGCCGTCGTGAGCGTGTCCGCGGCCGGCTTGATTTGGCTGTTCCTGGCCCGCACGCTCAACCGGCCCGAACTGATGCTGCCCTACGCCATCGCCTTCGCCGCCAACTTGGCCATCGTCGGTGTGGCGCGCCTCCGTCACGACTATCCTCAGCGTTCGCCGACGGCGATCTTGGTCGCGTGCATTGTCAAGGGTTGGCTCATCCTCTTCGTACCTTTCGCTCTCATCGCGGAGTTTTCGCCGTCGCCCATAGCCTG
The DNA here is from genome assembly GCA_021807595.1 of Planctomycetota bacterium. Classification (GTDB taxonomy): domain Bacteria; phylum Planctomycetota; class Planctomycetia; order Gemmatales; family Gemmataceae; genus JAJPHU01. The sequence continues at coordinate 31,811 of JAKBCS010000010.1, forward strand.
TGGCCTGACCGCGTTGGCGGGGGTGGCTACCGCGGCACTGTTGTTTCATGCCACGCAGCCCGGCATGGAAGACTGCGCCACCGACACGCCGCGTTGGCTCCGTCAGGCCGGCTCCTCCGCACTCGGCTCGACTCTCGGTCTGATTCCCCTCTACTTTTTCTAGGAGCAACCATGTCTCAATTTGTCCAGCCGACGAACGCTGCCGACTTGGAGGCGTTTTGCTCCTTGCCCGGATTGTCCCCTTTGCATCCCGAAACGATTGCCCGGCAGCGCCCCGACGCGCAGTGGATGCTGCGAACGACGAAGGGCACGGTCGTCGCCCGTTGCTCGCTGTGGTGGAGCGACCTCCCGGAACACGAAGGCCAGCGACTCGGCTACCTCGGCCACTACGCCGCATGCGATTCCCCATCCGCTGCCGAACTGCTCGACCGAGCCTGCGCGCAGCTGACTCAACACTGCACTCTGGCAGTCGCGCCCATCGACGGAAATACTTGGAATCGCTATCGCCTGCTCACCGAGCGCGGCACGGAGCCGCCGTTTTTTCTCGAACCGGATAACCCCGACGAGTGGCCGGCGCACTTTACTAGCAACGGCTTCACGCCGTTGGCGAATTACTATTCGGCGCTCAATGAAGACCTCCGCCGGTCGGACCCGCGCACCGAGGAAATGATGCGCCATCTGACCGACCGGGGCATCCGTCTCCGGTGTCTCAATCTGGATCGCTTCGAGAGCGAGCTGCGCGCCCTGTGGCGTCTGGCCTTGGCCAGTTTTCAGCAGAATTTTCTGTACTCGCCGATCTCGGAAGAGGATTTCCTGGCGCAATACCTTCCCCTCCGTCCCCACTTACGTCCGGAGTTGGTGCTAATAGCAGAAAAAGAGAGTAAACCCATCGGATTCATGCTCGGCGTTCCGGACTTGTATCAATCGCGGCGCGGGCGCGCGGTGGATACCGTCATCCTCAAGACCGTGGCCGTCGATCCGGAGCAAGCGGGCGGCGGTCTGGGCACGCTCCTCATCGCCCACTGTCAGGACAAAGCGGCACAACTGGGTTACAAGCGAGCCGTTCACGCCTTGATGTACGAGGCCAATCGGTCGAGGCGGATCAGCAGCCACACGGCTCAAACGATTCGCCGCTACACCCTGTTCGCTCGCCCGTTGGAGGTGAGGCCATGAATATCGCCGAGATCCTCGCGGCGCGGGCGGCGGATTGCCCCAACGATGTCGCCATTCTCGATGCTTCCGGGCGCGGGGAGCGCTCGATCACCTTCGCGGAACTGGACCGCGCCGCCGCCCGTTGTGCCACGCTTCTGGAACAAAACGGCCTGCGGTTCGGAGATGCCGTGCTGGTGTTTCAACCGATGTCGGCAGAACTGTATGTGGCTCTTCTGGCCGTGTTCCGCCTCGGACTGATCGCCATGTTCCTCGATCCCTCGGCCGGACGCGAGCATATGGAACGATGCTGCGCCCTGCACCCGCCGCGCGGCTTCATCGCCGGTACCAGGGCGCACCTGTTGCGCCTCTTCTCCCCCGCGCTCCGCCGCATCCCTCGCAAGTTTGTCATCGGCTTGCCCGTGCCGGGCGCGGTTCGTTGGCAACGCGCCGACTCGCTTGCACCCAGGACGCCGATCGAGACGGTATCGCCAGAGACACCCGCTCTGCTGACCTTCACCAGCGGCAGCACGGGACAGCCCAAGGCCGCCGTGCGCAGTCATGGGTTTCTGGTGGCTCAGCATCGCGCCCTGGCCGATAGCCTGCACCTCACTCCCGGCGAGATCGATGTCGCAACCATGCCCATCGTGTTGTTGGCCAACCTCGCTTCCGGCGTGACGAGCCTCATCCCCTCCGTTGACTTGCGCCATCCGGGTTCCATCGATCCCGTTCCCCTTATCGCCCAAGTTCGGAAGCATAAGGCGGTCAGTTCCGTTGCCTCGCCCGCCTTTTTCGAGCGATTGACTCGCCATTGTGTCGATCGCGGATTGACGCTGCCAAGTTTCACGAAGCTATTCACCGGCGGCGCTCCGGTCTTTCCGCGCCTGCTCGAACGGATGCAGGCGATGGCTCCCGCCGCCGACGTTGTGGCCGTCTACGGTTCGACCGAGGCCGAGCCGATCGCCCACATCTCGCACCGCGATATGTCCGAGGCCGATCATCGCCTTATGCTCGCCGGCAAGGGGCTTCTTGCCGGATTGCCGGTCGCCGCAATCCAGCTACGAATCCTGCGCGACTCGTGGGGGAGGCCCGTGGGTCCGTTCGACGCCGAAGGGTTCGATAGCCATTGTCTTTCCGCCGGCCAGCCCGGTGAGATCGTCGTCAACGGCGGCCACGTCTTGCCGGGCTACCTGCACGGACAGGGCGACGAAGAAACCAAGTTCCGCGTGGACGGCGCGGTCTGGCATCGCACGGGAGACGCGGGCTACCTGGACGATACGGGTCGCGTCTGGCTGCTGGGCCGTTGTACCGCTCGCATTGAGGACGATCGAGGAATCCTCTACCCCTTTGCCGCCGAAACCGCCGTCTATCAGGACGCGCGCGTTCGCCGCGCGGCCACGATCGCCCATCGGGGACGGCGGATTCTCGCCGTCACGTTTTATCCCAGCAGTGTTCCCGTCGATTTGACGGCACTCAAGACTTCGCTGGCCTGGACGCAGCTCGACGAGATCCGGGTTTTCCCCGATCTGCCGGTGGACAAACGGCACAACGCCAAGATCGACTATCCAAGTCTCCTTAGGATGGTGGATCGATCGCATTGAATAGGGGTTGAAAGCTCCTCACATCCTGACTCTCATGAGAGGAGCGAGGAGTTAGCGAGGGAGACATGAAGCAAACGGAGGCAGCCCGATCGGAACCTCCCCTGTCGCCGGGGACCGAACGGTAGGTAATGATCGCGGCCTTCCTCGCGTCGGGCATAACGCCGATCGACGAGAAGGCCTGGCTCAGAGCCTTAGAGGCAACCCTTTTGCCCAAGGGAAGGCCCCGAGCGACCGAAAAGCCGCTCCCGCGAATTCCGAAGGATGACGGTTATGGATTCCTCCCTGGGCGCGCCCCGTTGGGCCGAGCAAACCGTGCGGTACTTCCGCCATCTTCTGTATGGCATCGGCACGTTTTTTCTCGCCACGCAGTTCGCGGCGTGGACGGGGCGGATACCTCACTTGCAGCCAGTATCGTTTCGGGAAATCACGGCGAACATCCTTTTCGCGATCGGTTTCGGCTGCCCCCTGGTGCTGCACCTGAGCGGTCTGCCACGCTGGCGGGAAATCGGCGGAACGCTCGTTCTCGGTCTGCTGTTGGCATTTCTCTTCTGGGGCCTTCAATGCTGGTTCGGTTTGCCGCCCGCGCTGGCTCCCGGCGAGGTCGCCGCCGCCCAATCGATCGTCGGCCTCGGCCTTGCCAGTCTTGGCACTCTGTCTCTGCGCGCCTGGCGCGGAAGCGGCACGGATCGAACGAGAGCGCTGCTGTATCTGTTGCCGGCTTGCGTGGCTCTCGTCTACACCTTCGAGGCCGGGATTTTCTTGAGCTTCATCAAGCGTTTTTCGCCGACCTCGCACGACGCGGACGCCTATGTCCTGGACTCCGCCTTCGGAATGCAGCCGAGCTTTGCCATCGGTCGGCTTTTCGCCGCTCTCCCGCCGCTTCGATGGGTGTGCTTCGCCATTTATGTGGCTCCGCCTCCCGCTCTTGTCTTCGTTTTCGCCTTGCAGACCAGGGCGCGGAGACCGCCGCCCGTCGATGTGGTAACGGTACTCCTCTTCATGGCGCTGTGCGGCTACGGATTCTATTTTCTCTACCCCGTCTGCGGGCCGTTGTTCGCCTTCGGCGACGCTTTCCCCAATGCGCCGCCCCAGGCGGAAGTTCGACTCGGCCAACGGCTCACCATCGCCAACAAGGACGCCTGGCCCAACGGCATGCCGTCCCTGCACCTGGCCTCGGTAATCCTCGCCGCTTGGCACGCTTGGCCCTATGGCCGAGGGGCGCGGATCGTCGCAGCCATTTTCGTTATCGGCACCTTCCTGGCGACGCTCGGGTTGGGCGAGCATTATTTCGTGGACTTGGTGGTCGCCCTGCCGTTTACCCTGGCGCTCCATGCGGGTTGTATGCCGGGCTGGCATAGCCTGCGCCGGCCGAGGCGCGAAGCCTTCCTGGGAGCGGTCGGACTCGTTGCCGTCTGGTACGCGATCCTATTCTTCGGCATCCCACTGTTGCGAATCTCCCCCGCGCTTCCGTGGAGTCTGACGCTTACCACCGCCGGGGCCGTCGTCTATCTGGAACGACGGCTCTCCCGCGCGATTGGAGACTCCGTCGAGACCGATGTGCTTCCGAAGACCGCCCCCGGCCCGCGCGGCCATCTTCTTCTCGGCAATCTGTTGGAGTTTCGCAAAGATGTCTTGCAACTCCTGATGGACGGGCCTCGACGCTTCGGAGATGTGGTCCGCTACCGTCTCGGCCCCGTCATCGTCCATCTGGTTAGCCATCCCGATCACATTCGACACGTCTTGCTGACCCGGCACGAGGTTTACAACAAAGACACTCGCAGCTCGGCCAAAATTCGTTCCATAACCGGCGAGGGGTTGTTGACCGGCAACGGCGATTTCTGGCTGCGCCAGCGACGGCTCATGCAGCCTACCTTCTCGCTCCAACGCTCGGACCGCTTCGCCGGCGTCATGGCGCAGTCCACGACGCGGATGCTCCAACGCTGGAGCGAAGAAGCGAAGCGAGGGCAGCCGATCGACATCGCCTCGGAGATGATGGCCCTGACGTTCACGATTGTCGGCAAAGCCCTCTTCGGCGCGGAACTCGGCGGAGAGGCGGAGTCGGTGGAGCGCTCCTCGACACAAATTTTGGAACATACCTGGAAGCGGCTGGAGAAGTTGATCGAACTGCCGTTCTGGATCCCCAGCGCGAGTTCCCGACGGTTCCAGAGGGGATTGCGCGATCTCGATCGCATCGTTCATCGCCTGATCGCCGAGCGAAGAAAGGAGAGCATCGCTTCCAACGATTTACTGGCACTTCTACTGCAGCGCGCCGACGAGGAGACTGGATATCGCATGACCGACGAGCAACTGCGGAACGAAACGCTGACGCTGTTGCTGGCCGGTCACGAGACTTCGGCCGTTGCCCTGACCTGGACGTGGTATCTGCTCTCGAAGCATCCAGCCGTCCGACGCCGCTTGACCGACGAGGTTTCCGAAGTGTTGGAGGGCAGAATACCCACCGCCGAAGACTTGCCCCGTCTCGTCTACACGACCATGGTTTTCAAGGAAGCCATGCGCCTCTATCCGCCAATCTGGATCATGGAACGCCGCGCCCTGGAGGAAGACATCCTCGACGGCTATACCATTCCAGCCGGTTCCTCGGTCGTCATCAGTCCTTACGTTACGCACCGCGATCCACGTTTCTGGGAGAACCCCGAAGGATTCGATCCCGAACGCTTTGCGCCGCAGGCTTCGGAGGATCGAAACCCTCACTGCTACATCCCGTTCGGCCTCGGTCAACGCCTGTGTATCGGCAACCATTTCGTTCTGATGGAGGCACGGATCATCCTCGCCGCCATCGCGCAGACATTCCGCCTCGACCTCGTGCCCGGCCATCCCGTCGAGCCGAAGCCGGGCATCACCCTGCGGACGCGCCACGGTCTCCCGATGATCTTGCATCCCGCAGGGTAAGGGCAAACGAAAAAGCGCGGCGAGCGCTGAGTGTTAGCCGTGCAGCGTTACTCCCCTCTCCCCTGTACTCAGGGGAGAGGGGCCGGGGGTGAGGGTGGAAGTTTGCGCGCTTCGCAACGAGGGCTTTCGCATCTCATTCAATAGGAGCCTCGGCCTCCACCTCAATGGCGATGTTCTTCGCGACAACGTCGGAGGAATGGAAGAGTGCCCCGTCGGACCTAATTTGAACCGTGCGAGAGTCGAAAAGAGAGGGATTGGGTATGGTACGATTCGCCAGGTACATGGTCCCGACATTCATTTTGGTTCTCGCCCTCGCGGCCGCGAACCACGCTCAGCAGTTCCCCGCCTTCGATCCGGAACGCATTTTCATGTTCGGCGACGCCGATCTCGATGGCAGGCTCTCGCTTGAGGAGTTCCGCGAGTTGTATCGAGCCTCTCCTCGTGGGAAGAATGCCGGAGCCGCCATTGAGCCGTTGTTCCAAAGGCTCGACGTGGATCGAGACGGGTTCTTGTCTGTGCGGGAATATCGCAAGCTATTCTCCGGCAGACCAACTCGGCCGGGGAACGAGAAGGAAAAACGGCCCGAAAAGGACGAGGGGAAAGGAACGATTGCGGAGAAGGCGGCTGTCACTCCCGAACAAACGAGGTTCTTCGAGGCGAAGATTCGGCCCGTTCTGGTGTCGCAATGCGGCAAGTGTCACTCTCGCGCCGCCGAGAAACTACGGGGCGGACTACGGCTCGATAGCCGCGAGGGGCTGCGGCGCGGAGGCGATTCCGGTCCCGCCATCGTACCGGGAAAGCCAGAGCAGAGTCGGCTCATTCGCGCGATCCACTATGGCGACGAGGAGTTGCAAATGCCGCCCAAGGGCAAGCTCTCCGAGGCCGTCCTTGCCGATTTTGAAACCTGGGTCAAGATGGGAGCGCCGGACCCAAGGAGCGAAACGTCGGGGGATGCGGCATCTACCCCGATCGCCCCTGGGAAGGGGCGCGACTTCTGGTCGTTTCGTCCACCCAAGAAAGCGATGCCCCCAAGGGTCAAGCGTGCCGACTGGCCGCGCGGCGACATCGACCGCTACCTCTTGGCAAAACTGGAGGAGCGCGGGCTTAGTCCCGTGGCCGACGCCGACCGTTCGCGGCTCCTACGCCGCGCAACGTTCGATTTGACGGGACTACCGCCGACGCCCGAAGACGCGGAGGCCTTTCTCCAAGACCGCTCTTCCGACGCCTTCGCCAAGGTCGTCGATCGACTGCTCGCCTCGCCGCGCTTTGGCGAACGCTGGGGACGGCATTGGCTCGATCTGGCACGATACGCCGAGTCGAGCGGCAAGACCAACTTCACCTATCCTCAAGCCTGGAGGTACCGCGACTGGGCCATCGCTTCGTTCAACGCCGACATGCCCTACGATCGCTTCGTCCGCGCGCAGATCGCCGGCGATTTGCTCCCCGCCAAGGACGACCGCCAGCGCGCCGAACAAGTCATCGCCACGGGATTCCTCGCCATCGGCAGTAAGGCCCACGATGCCGAGAATCGAGGCCAGTTTATTCTGGATCTGATCGACGAACAGATCGAGGCCACCACGCGCGCCTTTCTGGGTCTCACCGTCGCCTGCGCGCGCTGCCACGATCACAAGATGGACCCCATCGCGCAGAAGGATTACTACGCTTTGGCCGGTATCTTTCGCAGTACCAAGACATGCTCCGGCACGCTGGCGCGCGTCTTTCCGAATTTCAATGCCTCGCCGTTGATCGAACTGCCTTCCGGCGCGGGACTGCCCTCGGCCGTGCCCGCGCTGACCCCAGAGCGAAGGAAAGAACTCGAACAGCGCGTCGCCGCCCTGGTGCGCGAGCGCGATGCCATTCCTTCGGGAGAAGCCAATCGAGATCGGCTTCGACGAACGAACTCGATCCTGGCCATGCTCCGTTACCGCCTGGCCATGGATCGTCCTGGACAATCGCCCCGCGCCTTCGCCATGGGGGTTCAGGAGCGGGATGAGATCGTGGACAGCCCGCTGTATGCGCGGGGCGATCTCGACCAGCCGCGCGCGGTCGTTCCTCGGGGACTCGTTCCGGTGCTTTGCCTCGACACGACTCCGTCGATCCATGTGGGCAGCGGACGTCGAGAACTGGCAGACTGGCTCGCTTCCCCGTCGAATCCGCTGACGGCTCGCGTCTTGGTGAATCGAGTCTGGCTGCACTTGTTTGGGCGAGGACTCGTCTCAAGCCCCGATAACTTCGGTGCTGCCGGGATGCCGCCGAGCCACCCGGAACTACTCGACACCCTGGCCGTCGATTTCATGGCGGACGGCTGGTCGATCAAAAGGCTGATCCGCCGAGTGATCCTCAGCCGGGCCTACGGACTCGACTCGACCCACGATCCGCGCAACTTCGAGGCCGACCCCGACAATGCGCTGCTCTGGCGAATGAGCAAGCGACGGCTTGAGGCGGAGGCCGTGCGCGACGCTGTGTTGTTCGTCGGCGGACGGCTCACAGTCGAACCCCCCGTCGGATCGAGTGTGGCGCGCACGGGTGAGGGATTGGCCTTGTTCCTCCGCACCTCCGGCCTGGATGCCTCGGACGCGCATCGGTCGGTCTACCTGCCGGTCATCCGCGACCAAATCCTCGAGGCGCTCGCTCTGTTCGATTTCGCCGATCCGAGCCTGGTGACTGGGGAACGAGCTACAACGATTGGCCCAGCCCAGGCACTCTATTTTATGAACGGCCCCTTCGTGATTCGACAAGCCGACGCCTTCGCCGAACGAGTGTGTGAGAACGAGAAGGACCAGAATCGCCGCATCGAACGGGCCTATCGGCTCGCTTTCGCGCGCGCGCCGACGGCCGAAGAACGCAAGCGCGCCCTGGCTTACCTCAAGAACACCCAGGCGACAGATACGGCGGAAGCGGCGCGCAATCGCTGGCCCCTCTTCTGCCAGGCGCTCTTCGCCAGCGCCGAGTTTCGCTATCTGGATTGAGGACGAATGTTCCCCGATATAGAGGACCGATCCCATGATTCCCTATGGTATGAGCCGTCGTAACCTGTTGAAATCCATGTCCTCCGGGTTCGGTTACTTGGCCTTCGCGGGGCTGTCCTCAATGGCGGCGGCGACCGATGCCAAGCGGTCGCTTCTTTCGACCAAGGAACCGCATTATCCGGCGCGGGCCAAGCATGTGATCTTCCTGTGCATGAACGGGGGGCCTTCGCACGTCGATACTTTCGACTACAAGCCCAAACTCACGGACCAAGACGGTAAGTCGTCCTCCCGACCGGGACGGATTCCGGGAGCAAAACTGATGGGTTCGCCGTGGAAATTCCGCCAGCACGGTCGAAGCGGTCTGCGGATCTCGGAGTTGTTTCCCGAAGTCGCCGCCCACGCGGACGAACTGTGCGTCGTCCGCAGCCTGCATACCGACCTCCCAGCCCATCCCGAAGCTTACTTGATGCTGCACACGGGTAGTTCGCAATTCATCCGTCCTTCGCTGGGAGCGTGGACGCTGTACGGCCTCGGTACGGAGAGCGACGACCTTCCCGGCTTCATCGCCATCAAACCGACCGGCAGAAACGGCGGCGCGCAGAACTATGGCAGCGGCTTTCTCCCCGCGGCCTGTCAGGCGACGCGCATCGGCAACGAAGGTCGGCCCATCGCCGAGGCTCGGATCGGCAATATCAAGAACCCCAAGCTCGATGCCCAAGCCCAACGCCGACAACTCGACCTCGTCCAGTCGATGAACCGCGACTTGCTGGAGCGCGAGCGGGTGAACCCCGGCGTCGAAGGGGCGATCGAATCCTACGAGCTTGCCTTCCGCATGCAAGCGAGGCTTCCCGACGCGATGGATCTCGCCTCGGAGTCGGCGGCGACGAAACGGCTGTACGGTCTCGAAGATCCCGCGACATCCGATTTCGGACGACAGTGCTTATTGGCGCGGCGTTTCGTCGAGTCCGGCGTCCGCTTCGTCGAACTGACGCACGGCGACTGGGATCAGCACCGGGGCTTGAAGGCGGGTCATGCGCGGAACGCGCGCGCGGTCGATCGCCCCATTGCCGCCCTGTTGACCGATCTGCGTCGGCGCGGACTGTTGGATCAGACGTTGGTGCTATGGGGCGGTGAGTTTGGCCGCACCCCGCACGGTCAGAACGCCGATGGCCGCGACCACAACAACAAGGGCTTCTCCCTCTGGTTGGCCGGAGGAGGCGTGAAGCCGGGTATCGCCTACGGCCAAACCGACGAATTCGGCTACGAGGCCGTCGAACATCCGATGCACGTTCACGATCTACACGCCACCATCCTCCACCTCCTCGGTCTCGATCACGAACGACTTACCTACCGATACGCCGGGCGCGACATGCGGCTGACCGACATCAAAGGCGCGATCCACCGCGCGCTGTGCAGCTAAGCGGTATCGCGCCGCATTTCAACGACTTTGCTAGCCTGTTTATCGTATTTACGAAGGCACCCGATGGGATGAGTCGAGGAACGAGACCCACCCTGCCGGACTCGCCTCTCCCTCTGTACTCAAGGGGCGAGGGGCTTATAGAATAGACTTTCGTTTACAATCGGATGCTTTTTTTGCCACCGCGACGCGAACGGTTCGTTCGCATGAGGGAACATTCATGGCCATCGACCCCCAGGTTCAACGGCACATTATGGGTCATTTCGCCACGGGCGTGACGGTGGTGACGGCCATGTGCGACGGCCAATTCGCGGGCATGACGGCCAACGCCGTCACCTCGCTGTCGTTGCATCCGCCGTTGATCTTGGTGGCCGTCGAGAAGACGGCGGCGATGCACGCCGCCTTGACCGCCAGCCGTCACTTCGCCGTCAACATCCTCGATACCGCTCAGGAAGCCCTGTCGCGCCGCTTCGCCCAGCGCGGTCCCAAGGAAGTCGGCGATTTGACCTGGAAAACAGCGGATAGCGGCGCTCCTATTCTGGTCGACGCCTTGGCCTGGGTCGATTGCCGACTCGCCGATATCTTGTCCGGCGGCGATCACGACATCTTTATCGGCGAAATCCTGGCCGGAGACTGCCGCGAAGGCGAGCCGTTGCTTTACTATTGCGGCAAATACAAGCGACTGGAAGCGTAATGATTTAGCATTACAGCGCCATTGGGAGTTCCCCACGAAAGTGGCAGCTCGTGCTGCACAGGATGTCATGTTTGGCCAGCAGTCGTTGGCAGTGGTCGCTGGCATATTGGCTACCTCGATCCGAGTGGGCCAACAGCACTTCCCCCGGCAGGCGTCGCTGCACGGTCATTTCCAGAGCCTCGCCCAACCCGCCGTGAATACAAATCGACGGGTCCACCAGCGGCAGTTTGCCCTCCAAATGCAGCGTCTTCAGAAGTCCACCCAAGACCTTCTTCGCCACGCGACCCCGACGGCAGCGTCGACAGCGTTGCACCGGAGGAGTCAGCGTTGCGGAGGGTGTGGCGGCGATGCAATGCAATACTCGGACGCCTGCTTTTTTGTCTTTTCAAGTTGGGAAATTGCTGACACAATCCAAGGAGGGATTTTTTCGTGAGGGCGTCGTGCGGTATCTCATTGATGGGTACAATCTGTTGCATGCGATGGGCGTGCTGGGCGGCAAAGTCGGCCCTGGCGGTTTAGAGCAAGCGCGTGCCGCGTTGTTGGGTCGTCTGTGCGGCGATCATAGCAACGACGCCGGCTGCGTTACCGTAGTCTTCGATGCCGCCGGCGCTCCGCCTCACGCCTCGGCGATTGCGCACTATCGCGGTTTGCAGATCCTGTATGCCATAAACGGCGAGGCCGACGATGTAATCGAAGATTTGATCGAATGCGAGGCGACGCCGCGTCATTTGACCGTCGTTTCCGACGATCGGCGTCTCAAGCAAGCAGGCCGTCGGCGTCGCTGTTCGGTACTGGGATGCCAGGCTTATCTGGATTCGATGGAGAAACGTCGGCGGAGCAAGCCGCCGAGTTTGGAATCGAACGCCAAGCCGGAGGGTGTCTCTGGCGACGAAGTGCGTCATTGGCTGCGCGAGTTCGCGGACCTCGTGGACGATCCTCAAGTCCGCGAGGCTTTGGGACCGGACTTCCGCAACGAGAGCGAGAAATGAGCGACCCGGCAGGCCGCCAAGCCGGTTTGCCGCGGCGGATAACTTCTGTCTTTTCCTCGATCCTCTCGTGGGATACACTGGCGCGGGGGGATTTCGATTGGTATAGGGATCGTGAGGAAGTATCGTGACCAATGGAGATCGTTCGCTGGCCATTTTCATCGACTTTGAGAATCTCGCGCTCGGCTTTCAAGGTCGGCGGGATCGGTTCGACATTGAGCGGGTTCTCGAGCGACTCGTGGAAAAAGGCAAAATTGTTTGCAAGAAGTCCTACGCCGACTGGAACCGCTTCGCCACCTTCACCACACAGCTGCACGAAGCCGCCATCGAGTTGATCGAGATACCGCGTCGCGCCCAGAGCGGCAAGAACTCGGCCGACATCCGCCTCTGCGTCGATGCGATGGATCTCGCCTATTCCAAGGATCACATCGACACGTTCGTGATCGTCTCCGGCGACAGCGATTTTTCGCCTCTGGTGTCGAAGCTGAAGGAATTGGGCAAGCACGTCATCGGTCTGGGAATGCAGGAATCGACCTCCGATCTCCTGCGCGACAATTGCGACGAGTTCATCTACTACGAGGATCTGGGCAAGCAACCGGCGATGACGACGGACATCGACGCGCAATTGCCGGAGACCAAGCGCAAGGCGTTCGCGCTGTTGCTCGAATCGTTGCTGGCACTGCGGCGGGAAAACAAGGAAGTGTTGTGGTCGTCGATGATTAAGGACACGATGAAGCGAAAAAAGCCGTCGTTCAATGAGTCGTATCACGGCTACCGCACGTTCAGCGAATTGCTGGAGGATGCCAACAAAGAAGGTCTGCTGGAACTGGATACCGACAAGCGCAGTCGAACCTATGTGGTGACGCGCTTCGGCGAGGAACTGCACACTCAACCGAGTGCGAGCGGTTCGGTCGCGTCGTCACTCAAGAAGAAAGCACGCCGCCGTCGCGGGTCGGGTAAGAAGAAGGCTATTGCCGATTCGATACCGAACGGCGCGCGGCCATTGGCGGAGAAGCCGTCCGCCGAATTGGCCTCGCCGCCCGAAGCGCCCCATGAAATGCCCGCGCCGCCCGAAGGCGCAATTGACGACGCCGATATTCGTTTTTAACTCGTGCCCGGCGATTTGTGGGATTCCATGCCAAGAGTTGTTATCGTCGGCGGCGGGATTTCGGGGCTGTCTCTCGCCTATCAACTGGAGCGGCGATCGCCTGAGGTGGAGGTTGTCGTTCTCGAACGGGCCGCGCAGTTGGGTGGAACCATCGGTACCCATCGGCAGGACGGCTTCCAGATCGAGACGGGGCCGAACGGCTTCCTCGACAACAAACCGTTTGCCCTATCTTTGTGCCGCGATTTGGGGTTGAGCGAACGTCTGATCGCGGCCAGTGAAGCGGCTCGGCGAAATCGCTATCTGTTTCTCGGCGACCGGCTGCGTCTTTTGCCCAATAGTATGGCTTCGTTCCTGACCGGTGACGTGTTCAGTTGGCGGACGCGGTTTTTGCTATTGGCCGAACGCTTTCGTCCGCGGCGCGTGCAAACGGACGAAGAATCCATCGATGCGTTCGTTCGCCGCCGCGTTGGACGGGAGGTTGCCGAGACGTTGGCCGATGCTTTCGTCACCGGCATTCACGCCGGCGATCCGACATTATTGAGCGTCCAAGCCGCCTTTCCGCGTCTGGTTGAACTGGAGCGCAACTACGGCAGCGTGCTGCGGGGCATGCGTGCGACTGCGAAACAACGCCGACGCGAGGCAGCCGCACGCAGCGAAGCGCCTCCTCCCGCCGGCCGGATGTGGTCGTTTCGAGAGGGATTATCGCTGCTCATCGACACGCTTCGCGCCCGCCTTCGCTTCGCACCGCTGACCGGCGTTGCTGTCCGCACGGTACGGCGATTGGCCAACGACGCCTGGCGCGTGCAGAGTGAGGGCCGCGACGGTTGGGACGCAGAAGCCGTCGTGCTAACCTGTCCGGCCTTCGAGCAAGCGCGAATGCTGGCGGATGAGGATGGGGAATTGGCGACGGTTCTCGACGGCATCCCCTACAATCGTTTGGCCGTGATCGCATTGGGCTACCGGGCTGCCGACGTGCCCACTCCGCTCGACGGGTTCGGTTACCTGTCGCCGCAACGCCTTCGCCGCGATGTACTCGGCACGCAGTGGTGTTCGTCTATCTTTCCCGACCGGGCACCGCCGGGATTGGTTTTACTGCGCGCCATGTGCGGAGGATGGAATCGACCGGAAATGGTCGATTGGGACGACGAACGCTTGTTGAATGCCGTTCGCGGCGAGATGCGTCAAACGATGGGGATTCAGGCACTGCCCGTGTTTCATCGCATCGTTCGCTGGCGCAAGGCGATTCCCCAGTACCATTTGGGGCACTGCCAGCGCGTGGAGTGGATGGATCGGCGTCTGGATCGGCATGCGGGATTATTGCTGGGAGGCAATGCGTTTCATGGGGTGGCGCTCAACGATTGCATCGAACGGGCCGACATCTTGGCGGAACGGATCGCTCGCAGATTGGAGCGGTCGTCGCGCCAATGAGCCGTTGCTCGATTGACAGTCGCCATGAACGCAAGATATAGTTTTAGTGTTATCGGACCAAACCGTCGATAATTCGGCGAGCCAGGGGAGGCGTAAGCCCTTCGATGGAACAGTTCGGTGGGCATACGCCCCAGCTCGCCAACGGTCTGTGTGCGATAATACGGATTGTCAGGCGTTTCATCGTGGAGTCGCCGTGAGGCCAACTTCTTCCTGGAGGGGCGGGGGGTTCCCGCACCGATGTCATGTCCGATTCACTCGGCGATCCTCTCCGCGGCAAAGCGATACCTCTTCCCACTCCCCCTTCCTCGATCTTGAACGACGACGAAGATGCCGCGCTTTTGCTCGATGGCTCGATTGAGCCAACCGACGATTCCCCGACGGTGATTTCCAAAGCGCCGCTGCCGCAAAGTGCGTCTCGCCCCGACGATTTGTTCGGCTCCAGCGTTCGCGGACATCGGCTGGCACACTTCGAGTTGATCGAACCGATCGGCGTCGGCGGTATGGCTGCCGTGCTACGCGCCCGCGATACCCAACTCGATCGCATCGTGGCGCTGAAGATCTTGCCGCCGGAGACGGCGTCCGACCCGGAGAACATCCGCCGCTTCCATCAGGAGGCGCGCAGCGCCGCGCGGCTCGATCACGAGAACATCGCCCGCGTGTTTTTCTGCGGCGAGGATCAACGGCTGCACTTCATCGCCTTCGAGTTCGTCGAGGGGGACAATCTTCGTACCATTTTAGAAAAGCGCGGTCGTTTGCCGGTCGGTGAAGCACTGCACTACATGCTGCAAGTGGCGGCCGGTTTGGCCCACGCCGCGCGCCGCGGCGTCGTCCACCGCGACATTAAGCCGTCGAACATTATCATCACGCCCAACGGACGCGCGAAGCTCGTCGATATGGGTTTGGCCCGCAGCCTGGAACCGCAACACGACATGGGGTTGACGCAGTCCGGTGTGACGTTGGGCACTTTCGACTACATCTCGCCGGAGCAGGCGCTGGAGCCGCGCGATGCCGACGTTCGCAGCGACATCTATTCGCTGGGTTGCACGTTCTATCATATGCTCACGGGGCAACCGCCGGTTCCGGAAGGGACCGCTGCCAAGAAGCTACACCACCATCAGCACGTCAAGCCGACCGATCCGCGCCAGTTCGTCCCCGATCTACCGGACGAAGCGGCGATCATCCTCGACCGCATGATGGCCAAAGAACCCAACGACCGCTATCAGACACCGGAACATCTGGTACATCATTTGTACTTGGCAGCGCGGAAACTCGGTTCGGCCGCCGAGATTCCTGAAGGAGTGTTGACCGTGGAGGCCGCGCTGCCCGCGCCGCCAACGAACCGACCGTTCGTTCTTGCCGCTGTCGCCGTGGTCGCCGTCGTCGGTTTGATTTTCCTCGTCGATGCTTTCTCTCCAAAGCCCGAACCGTCGCCGCCCCTCGACGTAACGCCGAGCAAACCGATCGCCGGCACGGACACTTCGTCCACGCCGTCGCCGAGCGACTCCTCGAACGTCAAGCCCCGCAAGGAAGAGAAATCGCTAACCCCCGTCGAAGAGCGAAAAGTCGCCGAATTCAACGATCCCGAACCGACCGTCAAAAAACTGTCGCAGTTCTTCCGCGACAACGAAACAGCCTACAAAATCGTGCTGTCCCTCGCCGATTGCGATTTGAGGTCGCGCGACGACGAAACGTCCAAACTAGTCGTCGGCAACCCGGTTTTGGAGATTCGCCCGCTCAATCCCAATAAGCGTCCGACCGTCCGCGATCAATATCTCGCGCAGCTGTCGCAAACCTTTCAATCGACGTTCACCGTGCGGAGCAAGATTTGTACGATAGAAAATATCCGCTTTGTACTCGATCAAAATGGCTGCAACGTGCCGATGGCCATGCTCCGCTTCGAGGGGACGCGCGACATTCGCCTGACCGGCTGCGAATTCGTTCAACTCACGCCGCGCGGCGAAGCGTCGCGCATGGCTTCCGTGTTGGTGGAAGCGGGGACGACCGAGTCCTCCGCACTGACGGTGCGTAAATCGTGCTTTCTCGGTTTCGATTCGGCCGAATCGTCCTCTGAAGAAGGACGCTTTAAATTGGCCTTCGACAAACCGGGCGGACAGGACGCGATCGCTCGGCGCGGCCGCGTTCTCATCGACGCGCAAGATTGCGCCTTCGGACCACACGCCGCACTCTTTCGCCTCGAAGGCCCAGCCGAGGGCAAAGAAGGCTTGGTGCGAATGAATCATTGTTCCGCGATCGTCTCCCACTCTTCGGCGGTGTTCGATGTCGCCAAGGATGCCGACGCCTCCATTGAAGCCAGTTTCTCGCTTTTTTCTCATCCCAGAGATCCCATCGGGATGGAGATGATGGAGGAGGAAGGGTCCGTTCTTTTGCGCCGCGCTTCCCCGCAGGGAAAAGTCTCCTATCGAGGATTCGACAATCGTTACCATCGGCTCGATCGACTCCTTGCCGTGGCCGGCGCATCGCAAGAAACCGTTTTGGTTTGGCTCGACGAAATGCGGGAGACCGACAAGAAGTCGCTTTCCCTAGAAACCTCGCCTTGGAAAAATTCGAATCCCCTTGAAGCGTTGAAATCGATGGACGTGAAATCCGCCTTCGAGGTCGATGCGTCGCAGCGGGAGTTGCGCGGGCCGGATTGGAAGCGGGAACTCATCGGCGTCGAACGGATGATGAGTTTTTCCTACGTCGATCCGAAACTGCCCGAGTTGACAGAAGCCCCCGCCGGCGCGGGCCATCGCACGTTGATCGTTCAACGGAGAGCGACGCCGGATCACGAGAAGCTCTTGTATCCCACGCTGAATCACGCACTGTTGGACGCGCGTCCCGGCGATCGTATTCACCTGCAATGGAATGGCGAGGTGCCACTCGATTCCCATCAACTCAGCGGCGAGAAGCTGTCGGACCTGACGCTTCGAGCGGCCCCCGGTTTTCACCCCGTGTTATCGCTGAGCTCGGACGAACAAGGCACGGTTTCGGCCTTGTTCGAGATTTACAACGGCAAACTCCAGCTGGAAGGATTGGAGGTGCGGCTGAAAGCGCGAGGCGGCGATGACTGGTGCGCGGTGGTTTCATTTTTCGGCGAAGGCGAGTGCTTCCTGAAAAATTGCGTCGTGACATTGGAACGCTCCAACCAAAAGACGAGTTTGGCCATATTGCCCAAGCGGCGCATGAAAAGAACGACCCCCGCGCCGCCCAAACCTCCGCAAATCACGCTGGAGAACTGTCTCGTGCGCGGCTACGGCAATTTGATGGTCGTTCGCTGCGGATCGTGCTTCCGCGCGACGGTTGAGAGGAGTCTCGTCGCGCTCAATGGATCGCTGCTTACCGTCGAGTCGGACGAGACGGAAGAGAGACCGGCTATTGCGGATCAAACGGAACTTCATCTGCAAAATACGACGACGTATCTGGGCGAGAATCTGCTGCGTCTCCACTCCGCTAAAAGCATCAAGGGGCTTGCGAAAACGCACTGTCTCGCATCGAGGTGCCTTTTCTTGCCGGCAAGCGACCGCAGCGCTCTGGTGCGATTGGAAGGGCCCGAGAGCGAGGAAAGCGGCCTGCGCGACAAACTAATATGGGAAAGCGGCGAGAAGAACGCCTACGGAAAATTCCCCGCCTTGCTCGAACTGCAATCGCTGGACACCATGAAAATGCCGGCGTCGTTGAATCAGGAGAAGTGGAAGCGCGAAATGGTAGGAGAAATGAACAACGAATACAATGTTGTATTGCCCAGTCCGCCGGGGACCGATGTTTCCTTCACCCAATTGACCCCGTCGACGTTCCGGCCTCCCGATGCGATCGAGTCCTGCGGTGCCGATCCGCGATCCCTTCCCCGCCCACACGACAAAAAGAGCGAGACGACGGTGCGCGAGTCCGCCGGTCCCGAAGCCGAGTTCGAGCAAGAGATCGATCCCTGAACCACCGAGCGCCCCCTTTTCGCGATCCCGCTATGTTCAATCGATTGGCGACGACATTTTTTCACGGCCTCGGCGGACCTCCTTGTTTTCAGATCCACGGCAAGGCGCGCGGAGAAGCGCTGTGGCGTGTCGTTGGCGTATATGCCACGCATCGGCGAGACTACGAAAGTCGTTGGCCACGCTATCTCTTTCGTGGGACGTGCATCACCTGGACCGCGGAAGTCGTCGCCGTCGGCTGGGACTTCGCCGAGGGTGTGCTACGCGAGCAGATCGGCGAACCGGCCTCGCGCGATCGTCCCGTAGAGGTTGCCTCCGGCCGCATCCGCGACCACCTTCGCCGAGCCGACGCCGGAGCCTCCCCGTTCGCCAGTTGCAGCGAAGTGCTGGCTCACGAGTGCGGTCATACTTGGCAGATGCTGCGTTTGGGTGTGTTCTACTGGCCCATCGGCGGCGCGTTCACGCTGTTCCGCGAAGGGCCACACTGGTGGAACCACTTCGAGAATCAGGCCAGCGAGATCGGCCAGTTCGGCGGCATCGTCAACGGCTCGGTCTGCCCCGATTTAATGCGCCGGATAGGATCGAAGAAAGATTAATCGTCATGGCGTCACTTTCCATTTCGAGTCGGGTGTTGGGGATCTTCGCCAAGTGGCCGTCACCGGGACAAGCGAAAACGCGCTTATCGCCCACCGATCCGACTTGGGGGGCGCGCGTCGCCGAGGCGTTTCTGCGCGACGGACTCACTCGGTTCGAGAAACTCGAAGCGCGGCGCGTGCTGGCGTTCGCCCCCGTCGAACGGGCGGCCGACTTCGCCGCGCTGACCGGCAGGCGCTATGAGCTTACGCCGCAGGGAGAAGGCGATCTCGGCCGACGGCTGAACGTCTTCTTCGCACAACAATTCGAGAGGGGAGCGCATGCCGTCGCGGCAGTGGGAACCGATAGCCCGACGCTTCCAATGGCCTATGTACAGCAGGCTTTTACCGCCCTGGAGAGTGCCGATGTCGTTTTAGGCCCCTCCACCGATGGCGGGTATTATCTCATCGGCTGCCGCGCCCGCCATCCGCCGCTCTTCGAGAACGTGGCGTGGAGCAGCCATCGCGTTCTCGCCGAAACGATAAACGCATTGAAAGACCCTCAATGGAACCTATCCCTATTGCCGCCGTGGTACGACGTGGACGAAGCGGCAGATTGGGACATGCTCTGCGGCCATCTCGCCGCCCTCCGCCGAGCCGGTATCGATCCGAACGCACCCCATACCGAAGCGCTGCTCCGAGCGATTCGACCTTCTTAGCAATACGGCTCTACTCCCCTGTACTGAGGGAAGAGGGGCAGGAGGTGGGGATTTGGCGAAAACGAGTGAGTTCGGCGTCGCCATCCGTCTCGTACCCCTCACCCCCTCTCCCCTGACTACAGGGGAGAGGGGAGCAGGGCTGTAACTCTTAGGGCAGACGAAGCGGAGGCGTCTTAGAAAGCTGCGGTTGCCCTTATTTTCTGGCTCATAAAGAGGCTCGCCGGTTGTTATGACGCAGCATGTATCGAATCACTTCCGCAGACTCTGCAACAATGCCCCAAACGCTTGCAGCGCCTGATTCAGCACCTCTGGGGGCGGCACCGGCAGTTTGAGGAACGTCTCGCCGGTGCGTTCGTCGCGCTGGATCAGGGAGCGCGGGGATGGGCCATTGTCCGAAGGGGGTGGAGAGGTGGAGGCAGGCGCGGCCAGTTGTTGCAACAAGGCGAGGCCCGATTGAAACAAGCTCGTCCATGGGTCGGACGGAGACGGGGCCGCGGTGGGAGTGGAAGGCGATTCATCTTCCGTATCCACGACGATGCCGAGCGGCGAGGGGCGTGGGCGGCGGCGACCGTGGCGGCCTGCACCCGGTCGCGGACCCGCCACTTCGTCGGGCGGGACGCGCAACGCCTCTTCGGCGTCCTCAATCAGCGCTTCGGGGATCGCCGATGTCGCCGATTCGACCGTCTCCATGAATTTGTTGAGCCGACTGCCGCCGAGGAACACTTCCTTGTCGCCGCCGTCGAGGACTCCGGCAAACAACGATTTCTTGAACTTCAATACCGCCAACATGCCTTCTTCGATGGTGCCCTTCGCCACGAAGTTGACGACGCGCACCGGCTGGCGTTGGCCCAGACGATGTACGCGACCGATGCGCTGCTCCAACACGGCGGGGTTCCACGGCAGGTCCATATTCACCACCACCGAGGCGTGTTGCAGGTTCAGACCGACGCCGCCGGAGTCGGTGGACAGAAACACCCGACAATTCGCATCGTCGCGGAAACGGTCGAGCATCTCCTTGCGTTTGTTGCTGGACAAACCGCCGTGGAAGAGGACGTGATCCCACTTGCGGCCCTCCAAGCGGCGCGCCACCAGTTCGTGCATCCGCAGCCATTGACTGAAGACCACCGCTTTGGTTCCCGGAGTTTCCAGCATCTCGTCGAGCAGCGTCGCCGCTTCGTCGGCCTTGGTGCCGCAATCGCTGCGATGATCGACGAGATAGCTGCTGTCGCACGACATCCGCATGCGCATGAGAGCGATCATCAGCCGCCGCTGATCCGCTTCAGAGAGAAAGCGATAGCGCCGCCATTTCTGCACGACGCGGGCGACGATCTCCTGATTCTCCGCATGGTGCTTGCGTTGCAGTTCGGTCATCGGCACGAAGATGTTGTTGTCGATGCGCTCGGGCAATTGATCGAGGACTTCGTCCTTATGCCGACGGACGAGGATCGGCTCCAAGGTTTTGCCAATCTTATCGAGATCTCGGTAGCCGACGACCTTGCCGTCGTCGTCGCGGATCTGATGCTCGTGTAGCAAGCGGAAGGTGGGTCCGAGACGAAAGCGATCCACGAACTGCACGATGGAGACCAGCTCTTCCAAGCGATTTTCCAGCGGCGTTCCGGTGAGAACGAGGGCGTGGGGGGCGGCGATTTTCTTGACGCTGCGCGCCGTGCGCGTGTTCCAATTCTTGATGCGTTGGGCTTCGTCGAGGACGACGAAATCCGGCCCCCAGGCTTCGACGAGATCGAGATCGCGATAAATCGTATCGTAATTTGTGATTTTGAAGAACGAATCGGCGGCGAAATGGACCTCGCGCCGTTCGCGCAATCCGTTGACGACTTCGACGCTGCGCTCGGAGCAGCGTTGGATCTCGCGTTCCCACTGGTGTTTCAGCGAAGTCGGGCAGACGATGAGGACACGCTCGACACCGAAGAGACGGGCCATGATCTCGGCGGTGGCGATGGCCTGGACGGTTTTGCCCAACCCCATCTCATCGCCGAGCAGACAGCGCCCGGCTCGAGCGGCGAACAACACGCCCTCACGCTGATAATCGTAAAGCGACACTTTCAGTAGATTTTTGAAGGCGGCGCTGGCCACACCTTTCGGAAACGCTTCGGCGACGCGCGCGCGGCGGCGTTCGGCATCACGCACCTCGGCGATGAAGGCGAGAACATCGTCGTAACAGCGGATTTCGTGATCGTGCTTGGCGGCATCGGCGACGAAGGTTTCAAAGCGACCGAACCCCTCCGGTATCAGCGCCCCCTCGTCGTCGAAATAGCGCGGCGCTAATCGGGCCAAGCCGGCAGGACAATCGCTGCCGGGCCGGAAACGCACCTCGCGCCGAGCGCCGTAGTGCAGGTAAACCTCGCTGTAGGGCGGTTGATAGCCGGCGCGGAGGGCGGGGACGCCGCCGCGCTTGCGCTCGAGGACCGACAAGGCGAACTCGATGTGTTTGCAGGTACCGAGCGTGTTGGTGGCGAAATCCGGACACGAACAGTAGTTATCTCCCGGTTCCACACCGCGAATGTGAACGCGGTAGGTATTGTTCGACTGAGGATTGGTGACGTGGAAGATGGAGAAGATCGGATGATTGCCGACGTTCTCGATGCGGAAGTTCTGTTCGCGGCCAAATTGTCTCCGCAGTTCGATTTGCCAATCTTCCAACGACATGCCTTCGGGCTTGTGCAAGCGCGAGAGTTTGGGCGCACGACGCTGTTTCGTCTGCGTTTGCTCCGCCGCTGGCTCGGTAGATCGCACTACCGTGAGAGAAGATTTGCGACGTTTCGGTTGCTTGCCCGAGGTAGGCTTTTTCGGTCGCCATTGCATGAGACAATCTCCGCGTTTTCCTTTTGCCGAACAGCCGAGCAAAGTGCAGCTTATTCTAGCGAGGAAGGCAAGAGTACGCCGTCGATTTTCCCTCGTTCGATCGCTCGACCGCTCGCCCAGAGGCTTCGCTTCGGATTCTCGGTCTTGGGGCGCGGACTCGGCTGAAACGATGCTGACAACGATTCTCCGATGCGTTACCATGACGAGGAAGAAATGTTTGCTCATTCGGAGACTCGTCATGCGCAAGCTGTCCCGCGGCGTGAAGCTGCTCGTTCTGGGCGCGATCGTGTCCGGTTGCCTATCCAACAGTTCTACCTCCACACGCTCTGCGCGAGACAAGACCGTCGGAATCGGGAAGGTTGCGCCAGATGCCACCGGCGTCGATTCCAGCGGACAAGCGTTCAAGCTCAGCGACTCGCGCGGCAAAGTTGTTCTGCTCGACTTTTGGGCCGAGTTCTGAGGGCCGTGCCGCGACTTGTTTGCTCACGAGCGGTCGCTCGTGCGGAAGTATGAAGGCAGGCCGTTCGTTCTGCTCGGCGTCAACGAAGACAGCAGTTCAAAAAAACTTCGAGACGCCGAAAAGAAGCACGATTTGAATTGGCGATCGTGGTGGGACATGGAAGGTCTGATCGCATCCCATTGGAAAATCGAAGGCTTGCCGTCTCTCTATCTGATCGACGCCGATGGGATTATTCGCTGGAAAAGTTCGTTCCCTCTCGATCTCGAAGAGATGGAGAAACAGATCGAATTGCTGCTGAAAGAAGCCGAAGATCGAGAGTGAGGCTTCCTTGAGGCCGACGCGGCCGCGCGCGCCCACACGAGAGTATCATCTCAGAGACTGTCTCCTACGCTACCCTCCCCCTGTATTCAGGGGTGAGGGGCAAGAATTCTCGGAGAACTCACCCCAACCTCTCTCCCCCTGAGTACGGGGGTGAGGAGTTTCTCGGGTCGCATCGCATTCGTCTGGTCCAATCTGTCTTCGCCGTGACTACAATGAGGAAGGACTGCGTTCGATCTTCCTCAACGTGGAGTCAATCGGAACATGACGAACGGCACGCGACCCAGCACCCTTCAAGATCTGCGTTCCAGCGGTTGGATCTCGAAATCCGTCAAGCGGGAAGTCTGCGACAATTTCTTGCGTATGATGCAAGCGGGCGACGATCTCTTTCCCGGCATCATCGGCTACGAAAACACCGTCCTGCCGGAGATCAATCTCGCCATTCTCGCCGGTCACGACATACTGTTCCTCGGTGAGAAAGGGCAAGCCAAAAGCCGATTGATGCGCTCCCTGGTCCGCTTTCTCGACGACGAAATACCCTATATCGACAATCCCTCTTGTCCTGTACACGAAGATCCCTATCGTCCCATTTCGACGGCGGGGAAGCGATTGTTGGCCGAGCTGCCGGAAAACCAGATCCGCATCGCCTGGTGGCCGCGCCAACAGCGCTACGCCGAACGCTTGGCTCCCGGCACCAAATTCGCCGACATCATCGGAGAGATCGACCCCGCCAAGCTCGCCGCCGGCGTCAGCATGTCAACCGAGGAGGCGCTGCATTTCGGTCTGATTCCACGCATGCACCGCGGCATCTTCGCCATGAACGAAGTGCCCGAATTGGACGAGTTGGTTCAAGTCGGTCTGTTCAACATCCTCGAAGAGCGCGACGTGCAGATTCGAGGCTATCCGATTCAGTTCGACCTCGATGTACTCATCTTGTTCTCGGCCAATCCGGCGACGTACAACCGCTCCGGCAAAGTGATCCCCCAATTGAAGGATCGCATCGGTTCGTTGATCCAGACGCACTATCCGCTCGATCGATCGCTGGGCATCGACATCATGGAGCAGGAAGCCGGAATCGATCTCGACGGCGATTATCCCGTGTTGGTTCCCTATTTTATGAAGGAAATCGTCGAGCAAATCAGCATGTGCGCCCGCAAATCGAAGTACGTCGATCATCAATCCGGCGTCAGCGCTCGCTTCTCCATTGCCAACTATCGCACCATGGTAGCCAGCGCCCGCCAGCGCGGAGTGCGCCTGGGCGAACGTCCCGCCGTGCCGCGCATCAGCGACTTGGGCCATCTCTATTCCTCGTCGCTGGGCAAGCTGGAACTGGACATGATGGGCAGCCAACAGATGTCGGAAAGGCAGGTTCTCGAAGCGATTCTAGCCGAGGCGATCGGCCTCGTCTTCGCCGAGTACGTCGAAAAGAACGGCTTGGAAGAGATCGCAGGCGTTTTCGGCAAGGGAGTCAAAATCGAAGTCGGCGATCTCTTGCCGTCGTCGCACTACGCCGAACGGCTCAAGCGCGTGCCCAAGGCATGGGACAAAGCCTTCGAGGTCAATCCCGGCGAGAGCGAGGCGGTTCGCGCTTCCTGCGTGGAGTTCGTTCTGGCCGGTTTGTACGCCGCCGACCGCATCTCACGCTCGCAGAAACACGGCCGCATTACCTATGAGATTCGATAGGGGCGAACCGGCAGCGTAAGCTGCCGAGGCGAACCGGCAGCGTAAGCTGCCGAGGCGAACCGGCAGCGTAAGCTGCCGGGTAGAACCGGCAGCGTAAGCTGCCGGGTAGAACCGGCAGCGTAAGCTGCCGAGGCGAACCGGCAGCGTAAGCTGCCGGGTAGAAGCCAGACACCCGGCAGCTCAAGCCGCCGGTCCGCCGAAGTGCTACTGGGACAACGGTGTATCCGCCTTCGAGGTAGTTTCCACGCGGCGATTCTCGTACCTCTCGGTGCGAAGTGAGGCGAGTTCGGCGTTGAAGCTCTCGGAACTGGCGCGGTTCCAACAACGCCGGGCCAACTCGGCGAATCGCCGCGCTTCCACGCCGCGCCCCTGTTGCTCGCACAGAACTTGCATGCCCAGCGCGGCACGGACGCTACCTGCGTCGTGGGCCAACGACTCAAGAAATGCTTCCTCGGCGACGGCGTCGCTTCCGCTCTTGAGGGCCGCGATGCCCCATCGCTCCATGTAATACGCACCGTTGCCCCAGGCGTGATGGGCGTAATCGTCTTTCGTCTTGTCCACGGCGCGGAACAGCAATTTCAGTCCGGCGTCGGCGTCGCCCGTCTGGCACATCAGCCATCCTTGCGTCTCCCACAAGCGGCACGACAGCGACTTGTCGTTGGGCCGGTCGCGCAGCGCGTGTTGCAAGACTTCGATTTCGGGGAGGGCACGCGCCGCGTCGCCTTGATTGAGATAAAGTAGAGCGTAAAAGTAGGCGGCAGTCGTCTTGTCGTTCTTGTTGGCTTTGGTCATCTCGTCAACAAGTTGCCTCGCTGCGGTCCAATCGCGTTGGCCCAGGCGCAGCTGGAACCACAATTGCCACGGTTTGAATCCGCAGGCGCGCTGCTCCTTCTCGATCTCCCGTGCCTCGGCGAAACGGCCGTCGTGAATCAACGAGCGCAACAGCGTCTCGACGTGATGGGCGTACTGCGAATCCTCGTTCGGCTTGACCTTCATGTCGCGGTGATAGGCGCGTTCGATCTCGACGGCGCGGGCCGAGCGATCCGAAGTTCGCGCCCAACGGCCGATGCGCATGGCCAGATGAGCCTGCATGTGAAAGGGGTGCGGAATGCCCGGCGACGACTTGATGTAATTCTCGGCGTAAATCCATCCCAACGCCGGTCGCCGCGAGTTCTCGTAATAGTGCAGCAATTCGTGGTTGGCACCCGGATGCAATGGGTTGACGCGCACCAGCGCTTTGTAGAAAGGAACCGAGGAAGCCTGTCCGCCAAACAACCGTTCGCCTCCCGCCAGCTGGGCGCGATAGTACCAGGCTTCCTCGTCGTCGTCATACAGGGCGATGAGGTTGTCGAGAGTCGCAATGGCTTTGCGCTTGCGCGTCTCGCCGTCGCCGACGCCGGGGGCTTGTCCCTTCTCTTGCATGCGTGCCAGAATCAAGAGCTGTTCTCGATGGCTGGCGCGTTCTTGCAGTTTGCTCGCCTTCAACAGGGTTTCGGTGTGATTGCTCTTGCCCCAGCGTTCGAGCGCGCGGCTGAGTCCCCACCACGCCAACGGACATTCCGGATCGTAAACCAAGGCCGTCTCGAAGGAACGCGCCGCTTCCATCCAGACATACGAGTAGAAATACCCCAGCGCCTGATCGAAGTACGCTTGGCAATCCGGCGAAGTTGTGCTGATGCGATAGCGCACCAAGCATAGATCGGGAACGAGCTTGGATGGAGCAAGCCCGGTCGTAGGTAGCTTGTCGGGGAGTTTCTTGGGTGCTTCGGCGCGAAGCGGTACCGGCACGAGGAAAGCGAGGAACAGTACGGCTATCGCGTGGCGGAGGTGCATCATAATCCGGTTCCTTCGAGGCGGGTTGCACGGATGGCTGATGCTTTATTGTGGGGGATTCGCCGTCGGATTACCAGTTCCTTTTGTCGGAATCTCGAAGAATTCCGCGAGCGTCTCATGGCGCGTCCACCGCGATGCGGACGCGCTGAGCCGTTTGCGCCGTCGCCGGAGATTTGCCGCGCGAACAAGTGGCCATACGGGACCATCCCTCCTCGTCCTCTTCCGCAGGCATCGCCAGCGCCTGCATCATTTCCCGATAATAGCGAGCATATTTGCCGTTAAAGAAGATCAACTGAATTTTGTTCTCTTCGTCGAGGTGGAACCGCAAACTGTACGGTCGAAGCAATTCGACGCGGTGCCGTCGCACGCGCTCTTCGATCCACCACGAGGAACCCCGTCGAGCCAAGTCTTCGGCGCGCGTTAAGACATCGGCGATGAGAAGGCGAAATTCATGCACGCTGTCGCCGTTCACGACCGTCGGAGCGAGCGCGGCCAACGGTGCCTGCATGCGAACGCGCCGGCGCGGCTCATCGACGACCTTGCCTCCCTGATTCCAGGCGGCGATCCAGGCGTTCAGACGCGGCCCCCAATTCGGTTGCGTTGCGCCCGTCTGAATCAGCACCAACGGATCTTGACTGGTCAAAACGGTCTCAAACAATTCGTCGAAGCCATCGGTCTCGACGTATTGGAGAACGGAAGGTTTGATTTCGGGCGGAGGGGGAGCGTGGTAAGTGCGAACATTGCGGTTGGATCGGCAACTCAGAGTGGCGAGGCAAGCGATCAAAAGTGCCACCAGGTATTGGCTCCGAAGGCGATTTTGCAACATGAGCGGACCCACCCTCCGTCGAGCGCGGCCGGTCGGTCCGCTCTCGTTCGATCGATCGTTTGTAAAAAGAATGGCGGGAAGATATGCCAAGAAAACGGCATCGTGTCCAGAGCGATTTTCGAGAGGAAATAGATGCCGCTCCGCCCTTCCTTCGCTATTGTCACCTCAGAACGCACGCGCAACCGCGAACCGACACACAAGGGAGACTCTCGCATGGGCATCAACGCGCCTCTCAATCGCAAACTTCGCATGGGCCTCATCGGCGGAGGCCAAGGAGCCTTCATCGGCAAAGTCCACAGCATCGCCGGGACGATGGACAATCGCGCCGCCCTCGTCGCCGGAGCGCTGTCGTCCGATCCGGTCAAAGCCAAGGCGTCGGCTCCGGATTACGACATCCCCGCTAGCAGAGCCTACGGATCGTACAAGGAGATGATCGAAGGCGAGTTGAAACTGCCCGCCGACCAACGTATGGACTTCGCCGCCATCACCACGCCCAATCACACCCATTATGAGATTGCCAAGGCGCTCGTCGAAGCCGGCTTCAACGTCGTTTGCGACAAACCGATGACCTTCGATCTCGCCCAAGCCGAGGAACTGGCGAAGCTCGTGCGGAAAACCGGTGTCGTCTTCGCGGTCACCCACACCTACACCGGCTATCCCCTCGTCCGCCAGGCCCGTGAGATGGTGCGCGGCGGCGAGTTGGGAGAGATCAACGCCATTCGATCGTCTTACATCCAAGGCTGGCTGCGCACGCGCCTGGAAACGTCGGGGCAGAAGCAAGCGAGCTGGCGCACCGATCCGAAGAAGTCCGGCGCGTCCGGCTGTTTCGGCGACATCGGCACGCACGCCTACAACCTCGGACGCTATATTACCGGACTGATGCCGGAGCAAATTTCCTGTCAACTCAAGGCGTTCGAGCCGGGCCGCGCGCTCGACGATTACGGCACGGCCATCATCCGCTACACCAACGGGGCGCTGGGAACCGTGACGGCCTCGCAGATTTCCCACGGGCGCGAGAACGAAGCCTGGATCGAGATCGACGGAACCAAGGGATCGCTCGAATGGCGGCAAGAAGAGCCGAACTCGATGCTTTTCCGCGTCAACGGCAAGCCGCATCAGATCTACACGCGCGCCGGCGGTCCCTACCTCGGCGAGTTGGCCGGTCGTTCCTCGCGTCTTCCCAGCGGCCACCCGGAAGCATTTCTCGAAGCGTTCGCCAACGTCTACACGGCGACATACGAAGATATGATCGCGCGGGCGAGCGGTAAAAAGATCGACGATTCCCACAGCATCTATCCCAACGTCGCCGACGGCGTGGAGGGTATGCACTTCATCGCTCAATGCGTGGCCAGCGCGGCGGAGAACGGCGCGTGGAAGTCGCTGAAACATCCGTTGTGCCGCTCGTGAGGATCTGCCCCGATCCGAGCCGTGGCCGTTGGGGAGCGGGCAGTCGTAGCGCTCCCCGGCGGTCAACGGGATCGTAGTCGCCTCGGGGCGGCGGTCGCCTATCGGCTCTCGACTATCCGTTAACTACAATAAAATCGTTCTTCGAGGCCGATTGCGGATCGCTAACAAGAGCCTATCCGAGAAGCCTTCTCCACTGGACTCAGGAGGAGAGAGGTTGGAGTGAGGGGGGCTTTGTGGATAGGCTCAACCAAATCGAGGAGCCTACGAATGTCTACAAGCCGTCGTGACTTTCTGAAAACGTCGTTGGCCGGTGCTGGGCTGGTGACTTGCAGCCTCGGCGCTCCCGCTTTTCTGGGCCGTACCGCCGCCGCCGCGCCAAAGGCCGGCAAGCCCTGCGCGAAGGACACCATTCTCGTTGTCATCGAATAGACCGGGAGCAATGACGGACTGAACACTATCATACCCTGGCCGTGCCTACGAACGGGCCGTGAAAGTGATGACCTGCAACGCACTCAAACGCGATGCCCAAGAGGGGATGAGCGCCTTCGTGGAAAAACGTCCGCCACACTGTTGTGTCGGCCGCGGGTGAATTGCTTGGTAGTCAAGCGGCGTTCTTCATTGGGAAAGTCGCGGCACAACGCCTCCAACGACCAGAAATAATCGTACCAGTCGATCGAGCCGGCCACAGCCAAGCCGGACTCCGGAATGAGCAGCGGCCCTCCGTCGAGATAATGGAAACCGTATTGTTTGCACAGCGCCGGTAGATCTTCTTCGTACAGATGCAGCGAGTCGCGGGGCGAGTCGGACTTTACCCACAGATCGTGATTGCCCGGTACCAGTGCCTTGCGGCAGGAAAGATCGGCAAATAATTGCAG
>JAKBCS010000258.1 GCA_021807595.1 Planctomycetota bacterium
CCAAGTAATCGGCGAACTGGCTGCGCGAGCAGCCGGGTATCTTTGTGCGAGGCATCGTTCGCATGGTTCGTTTGACGCATGAGCCGATCGACTATCCTTCGCTCGCCGAGCAAGTCCGCCGTTCGCACTGCGGCGGCATCGTCTTGTTTCTGGGCACGGTGCGCGATCTGACCGGCGAGCGCGTGACGGCGGCGTTGGACTACGAAGCCTACGCCGGCATGGCCGAGAACAAGATGGCCGAGATCGAAGCCGACACGCGCCGCCGTTGGCCGGTTGGCGAGATGGCGATGGTGCATCGCTTGGGCCATTTGGAAGTCGGCGACGTGGCTGTGGGCGTGGCCGTCAGCTGCCCCCATCGCGCCGAGGCGTTCGAGGCCTGCCGCCATGCCATCGACCGTCTCAAGGAACTCGTACCCATCTGGAAGAAAGAAAACTGGGCGGACGGCTCGACGGAATGGGTCCACCCCGGCGCATCCGAATGACCTCGCCTTCCAGCGCGTTGAGGATCGACGGCATGGAGTTAGACTACTCTTCCTATCTTCATTTGGATCAATTGCTCGCTCTTCAAGAACCGCGCTCGCGGCCGGTCGAACACGACGAGATGTTGTTCGTCGTCAGCCATCAGGCTTACGAGCTATGGTTCAAGTTGCAACTGCACGAACTGGACAAAATCAAAGACGATTTCCTCAACGATCGGCTCTACGACGCCATCGCCTCGTTCAAGCGCGTGCGCACGATTATGAAAGTAATGGTCGAGCAGATCGACATTCTCGAAACGCTCACGCCGATGTCGTTCAACAGCTTCCGGGATCGCTTGGAGACGGCGTCCGGCTTTCAGTCGAGCCAATTCCGCGAGTTCGAGTTTGTCTTGGGCTTTAAGCGCAAGGACATGCTGCGCTATCATCAGGCCGGCACGGCGGCCCACGAACGGCTCGTTCGCCGCCTTCACGAACCCTCGCTCGTCGATTGTTTCTATTCGTTTCTCGAACGTCGCGGCGTCGCTATCCCACCGACTCTGCGAGCGCGCGACGCAACCGATCCCTCGATTGCCGATGAAACGGTCGAAGAGGGTATCTTGCATCTCTACAAAACGCAGCCGAATTTGCTGATTCTATTCGAGTTAATGACGGATTTCGACGAGGGATTTCAGGAGTGGCGCTATCGTCACATCAAACTGGTCGAGCGCAGCATCGGCAACAAAAAGGGAACGGGCGGCTCGCTGGGCGTCGATTTTCTCAAGCGGACGCTGTTCCATCCGGTGTTTCACGATCTCTGGGCCATCCGGCATCGATTGTGATGGGCCGAGAAACTCGTTCTGCGGCATCGATCCCATGACGAAGAACACGGATTGAGTCGGTGATGATTGTTGTACTTCATGGCACGACGCGCCTTCGAGCCGAATCCATCTGCAAACGCGGTCCCGATCCAGATTTCATCGAACCGGGTGGAGGAGTATGTGCGGAAGGGTTTTCGACCTGTCTAGCTTCCGGTCCGTTCCCGCTGGGAACTCCACAAGAATACGCGCGCCGCAAGGCCGAGACGTTCCCCAACGAAGGCGGCCCTGTTATACTGCTTGTGGAGGTTCCGGAAGAACTGATCGCCAAAGCTGTGGAGGACGTATGTTTTCCTCTCAGTCAAGGCGTTATCCAATTCGACGAGGGAGCGGGCTTGGAAGAGCTTTGCACCGCGTGGGTGCCCCTGTCGAAGCAGATCCTGGCGGTGGAAGGCGTATGAATACGACTTCGGTGAAACTCGACGATCTCCGCACACTTTTCGCTAGCACGGACATCTCGGTCGTCGAAATCGTCGACGCCCTGTTGCAACGGTGCCGAGAACACCATCTGCAATTCGAATGGCAAGGGGATCGGCTGCGAGCGTGTTCGGGCGGCGGTGCGCGGTCGGATATACCCTTGCGCAAGTCGGTATTTCGAGCGATTCTCGCGCGCTTGGCGGTTCTCTGCAACGAACGAACGCCGAACGCCGTCTCTCCTTACGGAGGAGAAGGTGTCTTGGAGATAGGCGACAATTCTCTTGCAAGTGTTCGCGTATCGTTCACGAATACCTCGGCGGAGCAAAAACTCGAACTCTCGACCGAAATCGGATCGGCAAACGCGCCGCACTCACCGATCAATCTCAATGGTCCCACATAAGAGTAAACAGAAGACAATTGTGTGAACTGGCGAGCGGGAGGCGTCAGCCTCCCGGTAAGGAGTCTAACGGAGGGCTTACGTCCTTCGCTCGCATCGTAGGAGCGTTCCATGCACGATCAACCGTATTGCGAATATCGCATGACCGTTCGAGTTGAGATCCCGAATCAACCCGGACAATTCGCCCGCTTGGCTACCATGTTGGCGGAAGAGGGGGCTAACCTCGGCGCAATCGACATCGTCGAAGTCGCGCGCAACAAAATGGTCCGCGACATCACCTTCGACGCGCGGAGTGAAGCGCACGCCGAGAGCGTGGTGCAACACATGCGCTCGATTCCCGGCGTCCGCGTGCGCTCGGCCTCCGACCGCGTCTTTTTGATGCACTTGGGAGGAAAGATCACCACGCGCCCCAAGGTCGCGGTCAAGACGCGCAACACGCTGTCGATGGTGTACACGCCGGGAGTGGCGCGCGTCTGCCGGGCCATCGCCGAGGACAAGAACAAGTCGTTCGCCTTCACCTGTCGGGCCAACAGCGTGGCCGTGGTCAGCGACGGGTCGGCCATTCTCGGCTTGGGCAACCTCGGCCCAGAAGCAGCGATGCCGGTCATGGAGGGCAAGATCATGCTCTTCAAAGAGTTCGCCGACATCGACGGTTGGCCTCTTTGCTTGGCGACCCAGGACGCCGACGAAATTGTCCGCGTCGTCAAGGCCGTCGCTCCCTCGTTCGGCGGCATCAATCTCGAAGACATCGCCGCCCCGCGCTGTTTCGATATTGAAGATCGCCTCAAGGCGGAATTGGACATCCCCGTCATGCACGACGATCAGCACGGCACAGCGGTGGTACTCTTGGCGGCGCTCATCAACGCTGCCAAGGTGATTGGCAAGCAATTGTCTTCAATGAAAGTGGTGGTCAACGGCTTGGGGGCGGCGGGGACGGCGTGCTGTCGCATTCTGATCGCTGCCGGTGTGCGCCGCCTGGTCGGCTGCGATCGCGCGGGCGCGGTCCTCGACGTAACGACGGACAATCTCGAGCAGGCCAACAAGAATCTTCGCGCCCTCATCCGGTTCGACGCGCCGTTTTCGACACTGCACGAGGCGTTAAAAGACGCCGATGTCTTCATCGGCCTGTCGCGCGGCAACATTCTGGTGCCGGAGGATTTGCAAATGATGGCGGCCGATCGCATCGTCTTCGCTATGGCCAATCCCGATCCGGAGATCGCTCCCGACCAGGCGTTGCCGCACTGTCGCATCTTGGCCACCGGGCGATCCGATTACCCCAATCAAGTCAACAATCTCCTCGCCTTTCCCGGCATCTTCCGCGGCGCGCTCGACGTGCGCGCGAGCGCCATCAACGAGCCGATGAAACTCGCCGCCGCCCACGCCATCGCCGAGTCCATCCCGGAAGATCATCTCACCGAAGATTACATCGTGCCCAGCGTGTTCGAGAAGCGCGTCGTCCGTGCCGTGGCCCGCGCCGTGGCCCGCGCGGCACACGACAGCGGCGTGGCCCGGCGGCGCGAGCGCGACATGCATTAGCCTTACAGCGCTACTCCCCCCTCCCCTGTACGAAGGGGAGAGGGGCCAGGGGTAAGGGGTTTGACGAAAACAAGCGGGTTCGGCTTAACAGTTGACGACGTTGACGGCCAGTCCGCCGCGCGAGGTCTCTTTGTACTTGTCCTTCATATCCACGCCGGTTTGACGCATCGTTTCGATGAC
>JAKBCS010000259.1:0-2262 GCA_021807595.1 Planctomycetota bacterium
CGAGAGAATGGCGTGGTAAGCGGATGGATTGGAGGAGTGCGGCAGGGACGGCGGATCTCCTTGCGGTTCTCGCGGCAATTCCGCCCTGGCCTCCAACAACGGCTGCGAAACGAATGGGCGTTGGCCGACTGAAAACCAGAGCGCGGGGTCGCATGCCCGTTGCTTTGGATCAACGCGGCATATTCGAGATTGTTAGCCGCGAGCTGCAGGCGAGCGAGAATTCCTCGCGCTCGCCTGCGGCTCGCGGCTAAGCGTTCGCTTATTTCTTGTCGGTCTTGTGGTCGAGGTACAGCGCCAGGGCGTGGGCCAGGCCGGCGAGGCCGCCGGGGTTGGCTTGTAGTGCCGCCGCCTGCGACCGAAAGGTCTTCTCCGCCAGACGTTCGTAACGCGCTTCGCCGGTTTTTTGCCATAAACGGACGAGATTTATCGCCATTGTACTGTTGCTCGACGGCTGTGCCCCGTCGTACTGTTCCTTACTGCGCGCGAACAGCTTTTCGTGATCGTTGGAAGTGTAGAAAAAGCCGCCCTGCTTATCGTCGCCGTGAAATTCGATGGCCAGGTCCGTCAGGCGTTTCGCTTCGTCCAGCCAGCGTTTCTCTTTCGTGGCGTCGTGCAGGCAGAGCAGGCCGTGTACCAGAAAAGCGTAATCGTCGAGATAGGCGTTGAGGCGAGCCTCGGCCTTCTGTCCGGGTGCGGCTCCGTAGCTGCGGAGGAGTCGGCCCTTATCGGTGCGCAGCGTTTTCAGCACGAAGTCGGCGGCGCGGGCGGCGGCTTCGATGGCCTTTTTGTCGCCCAGCGCCTCGCCGGCAACGGCCAGCCCCGCGATCATCTCGCCGTTCCACGCCGTCAGAATCTTGGTGTCGAGGAAGGGACGCGGTCGTTTGCTCCGCGCCGCGAGGAGCTTGGCACGCGACGGACTCAACCGCGCTTCGAGCTGTTCCTCGGTCGTCTTCAACGCTTTCGCTCGTTCGTCGAGAGGTTGCGGCAGCGTTAGAATGTGGGCGCTCGACTCGAAATTCGGTACGCCGTCCACGCCGTACACTTGCTCGAACAGGGTGATCGCGCTCTTGTCGGCGTCGGGCAGGGCGGCGGCCAGCTCCTTTTTGGTCCAGACGTAAAATCGCCCCTCTTCTCCTTGCGCGTCGGCGTCGAGGGCGGAGTAGAACCCGCCTTCCGGCGCGGTCATTTCCCGCGCGACAAAGGCAATCGTCTCTTGGAGGACGCGGCGGTAGCCTGGGTTCTTGGAATCGCGGTAGGCGTCGGCGTAGATCTCGCACAGTTGGGCGTTGTCGTAGAGCATTTTCTCGAAATGCGGCACGGTCCAGGTGCGCTCGGTGCTGTAGCGATGGAAGCCGCCGCCGAGTTGGTCGTAAATGCCGCCGCGCGCCATGCGGTCGAGGGTGAGGGTGAGGAAATCGTTCAGCTCCTTGCGGCGTTCCTTGGATTTCTCGCGCCGCGCTTCGTGCTGCAACAGTCCCAGGCGCGGCGGGGTGGGGAACTTGGGGCCGCGAAAGCTCCGTTCCGGCGAGCCGAATCCGCCATATTTCGGATCGAATGTTGTTTTGATCTCGTCCACCGCCCCGGCCACAAGCTCGCGGTTAAGCGGTGCGACCGCCGCGCCGAGGGCCAGGCCGGCCAGAGCGCGCCGGGTTATGTCGGCGTTGCGGTCGGCCAAGGCGTCGATCTCTTTGCGTTGATCCGTCCACGCTTCTTGAGCGATTTTCAGAATGGTCTTGAAGCCGCGAACCTTGACGTTGTTGATCTCTTTATCTTCCGGCGGCCAATAGGTGCCGCCGAAGATCGGCTTGGCGTCGGCCGTCAGAAACATCGACAGCGGCCAACCGCCGTTGCTTCGCGGCGGGATGACCTGAATGGCCGTCATGTACACGTTGTCGATGTCCGGCCGTTCCTCGCGGTCCACCTTGATGCACACGAAATCGCGATTGAGGATTTTGGCGATCTCTTCATTCTCAAAAGACTCGCGCTCCATGACGTGGCACCAATGGCACGAGCTGTAGCCGATCGACAGAAAGACCAGCTTGCCTTCCTTCTTGGCCTTGGCGAACGCCTCTTCGCACCACGGATACCATTCGACGGGGTTATGAGCGTGTTGAAGGAGATAGGGGCTGGTTTCACGGCTGAGGCGATTGGTGTGCTTGGGCTTGTCCTTACCTTCGGCGGCGGGAGGCGTCTTGGTCTTTGCCGGTTGTGGTTCCTCCGGCAGCGCGCGGATCACGAGGACCAGCAACATCACCACCGTCA
>JAKBCS010000259.1:2362-3857 GCA_021807595.1 Planctomycetota bacterium
GGCACTTCCTTCTTCAGCGTGACGGGGAACAAGCACGTTCGATCGTTGCACGATTGCAGCTTGATGCTCACTTCCAGCGGGCCGGTGTCGCCGGCGGCGCGTTTGACCTGGGCTTTGATGGTGACTTTGCCTTCGTAAATCTTGTGTTTCTCATCGCCTTTGCCGTAGGGCTTGCCCGCTGGATAGGTAATCTTGACATCGTCGAGCTTCGCCTTGGAGGCAATGCTGACGACCGTTTGCACACTGGCCAGGTCTTCGTTCTCAACGGGATTGGCGTAGACGTGCCAGCCTTTTTCCACGTCCAGAGTAATGGTGAGCGTCTGATGGCCGCTGGCGTCGGGTTTGCCGTCGGCTTTGGCTTCGACCTTGACGACGCTATCGGGCTTTTTGGCTTGAGCCGCCGCCGTTCCCGCTTCGCCGAGCAGCAGCACCGCCAGCGTCAACGCCGAGATTCCGACCGCATAACGTAGACTCGTCCGACTCATTTGGATTCCTCCCTAGCCGAGGGCGTGCCTGAGAGCCGAGTGGTCGGCGAAAAAACTGCTCGCGGACGGCTCGGCGACGGTTTATAATCGTCCAGACATTGTACATCGTGTAGAAAGGACAAACCATGCGAAGTTTTCGATGGCCGGCACTGTTGTTTGTCGTCGTGGTTGTCGGGATAGCCCAGGCGGCAGACGAAGCGAAATCGGTGGATGCGCGAACGAAACAAGCCGAAGCGAACTGGGTGACGGTGAGCGATGTTCCCGCCACTCAGTACGCGAGCAAGCACTTTTTGATCCTCGCGCCGGAAGCGATGGCCAAGCGCCTCAAGTCTGTGGGTGAATTGCTGGAAAAGCACCACGACAAGGCCAAAGAAGTGTTGAAGTTCGAGATAAAGGACGACAGTGGCGAGGTGTTGCCCGGGAAAGTGATTGTCTATCTGCTGGGGGAGCGCGATCAGTTCAAGGCGTTTGTGCGGCGGATCGAGGGACGGCGGTTGCAGCCGGACGAGACGAGCAGTATGCAAGCCGCCGACGACAAATTGCATATCGTCGTCGCTCCTCTGGCGATGCGAAACGGCGTGCCGGTCGAAGTCCAGGCGGGCGAACAGGTGGCGGTTCTGATGCTGGCACGGCGGGCGGGGTTACGCACACCGTTGCCGGATTGGCTCGTGTCCGGCTTCGGCCGCGCGACGTACTACCGAACGGCCCCGCGCGACAAGGCCGTCGTGGCCGAGCGCGCGCTGGCGGCCAAGTTGTCGCGCAAACACGGTGCCGAGGAGATTTGGGACGGCAAGCTCGCCGGGGACGAAGCTGCCGTACTCCAAGCCAGTCTGGTGGATTTTCTGGCTTACGGTCCCGGCACGCGCGCCTTTCCCAAGTTCGCGGCCGGTTTCACTCCCGAAGAGAATCGGGGGCGAAAAACAACGGGTCAGGCATTCGAGTCGGCGGGACTGAAACCCGACCGCGTCGCCTCCAGCTGGAAAACCTGGGCCGCCACGGCGCGATAAGCG
>JAKBCS010000126.1 GCA_021807595.1 Planctomycetota bacterium
GGAGGCCGCACGTCCAATCACCCGGCAGCTAACGCTGCCGGGTGGAGGCCGCACGTCCAATCACCCGGCAACATTAGCTGCCGGGTGGAGGCCGCACGTCCAATCACCCGGCAGCTAACGCTGCCGGTTCGCCCCAGCCCAATCCCCTCGTCTGCTTCGGTTCGTCAGGGCAGCTGAATCGGGGTCGCATTCAACCACGACCACACGCGATTTTGATTTTGCGTCAACCAATCGTGGGTAATCGGTTGAACGTGGGCATCGGCGAAGAGGACGAGGTTGATGCCCGGATGCGGCGAACTGAGGACGGAGGTAGAGTAGGTGTTGGGCGACAGGTAAGCGCCCAGCGGCGCTTGAACGTCCGGCACACTTGTTCCGCTCGTCGCATTGTTGCAGTCGAACCAAGTGGTGGGACCATAACCGTATTCCTTCGGATTGACGCCCAAGTGAGTCAAGAGCGCCGTGTTGGACGAGCCGTTGGTATTGGTGATCTGCGCCAGGCTGACGCCGGAAGGATTCCACAGGATGCACTGCGCACCAGGGACAATCCACGGCACGAGGAGGTAATAGCCGTAGTCGCTAATGCCGCCATAGGGAGGTGAAGCCGAGGGCGCGTTCGGCGAAGCCTGCCCCGAACGAAAGCCTCGGCTAGGACAGAGAAACAGCTTCAACGGGTCCGTCGCCGCATTTACCGGCGTCAGCACGCCGTTGACGAACTGCACTTGATTCTGCTGTTCGATGTAGGCCAATAGCTGAACGTGCCAATCCTGGTCCGGATACGGATAGCTTCCAGCGATCTGCGACTGGCCCGCCTCCGGGACGTATTCGGTCGGCAGATAGCCGAACGTGCCGGCGAAATTGTGGGCCGCCGTGCCCAGTTGTTTCAGATGGTTGTTGCAAGAGGCGCGGCTGGCCGCCTCGCGCACTTGCTGGACCGCGGGCAACAGCAAGCCGATCAGCACGGCGATGATGGCGATGACGACCAACAATTCGATGAGGGTGAATCCTCGGCGTATTTTCATGGTATGATCCTTTCACGATACGGAATGTCCGGCGCAGCGCGAACGCATCCCCTTTGGAGGCGGGATTGCCGTTGCGTATAAACGATAAATCGACGATGGTACTCGGCGAATTAGATCGCGGACATCCGAGGAGGAGGATCGAGAAGAATCGAGGCGATTTTGTCGGCGCGAATCGAGAACGGACGCATCCAGGTGGGCGGAACTTCATCGAAAACCCAGGCGGCGCGCGGCGAAGCGGGCAGCACCGAACCGACGCTTATCCACAGCGTGGAGGAACCCCGACACTGCCAGGCTTTCAGCGCCGTCGTCCAACGGATGTGCCCTTCGGTTGGTGGCGATTTTTCCGAACGCTTCGCCGCCGCTCGGCAGCACGAGATTCGTTCGGGCTTGGCGCTGCAACAACTCTTCGCTTCGCTGGCTCTAAGAGCGCGGTCGCGCAGCTTGACCGTGTTCCAACCTGCTGCATCTTCTGTCTCTTTGGGTTTCTCGGCATAGGCGGGCGGTTCGACGTTATGCGCCCGCGCCCATTCCCAACGTTCTTCCACGGTAAAACAGCAGCAGCCCCGCCAACACTGTTCCGCCGACTCACAGCCGCAGGGATGATCCTGACAAGGAAACGACTGGCCGGTCTCTTTGTGAGCGAAAACGGGTAGAGGAATCTCCAGCGCGACGAGCAGATAGACGATTGCCACGCCTGTTACCCACAAGCGGTATCGCAAAAGTCTTCCAAATCGGAGGCGCGGGAATACACGCATGGCGGGACACTCGGTTCGACGACAAACGACGATTTCATCTTATGAGAGTGCCGCCGCGTCACCAAGTCGAATCGAGAGGCATCCCATCCGTAGGTTGGATGGCATGGTTCCAGCTATTCCTGTTGCGGCTAATCGATACAAGTTCGGTCACCAATCGCCCAAGGTTTCGCCACCGGCAATGGTACACATGGCCTCATACGTCAATCCATTGATACCGCTGCTCAGATAATGCACCGAGCCGTCGCCGAACAAAAAGTTGGCCCCGCGCGGCGTATGAAGGCTATAGAACGTATCGGCGTCCC
This sequence comes from Planctomycetota bacterium, assembly GCA_021807595.1. Lineage (GTDB taxonomy): Bacteria > Planctomycetota > Planctomycetia > Gemmatales > Gemmataceae > JAJPHU01. The sequence goes on from JAKBCS010000126.1 coordinate 2,077, forward strand.
AGCGCGGTTGATCCAAACTCGGTAGGTGGTAGCGATTGCCGTGTGAGAGAACGAGCGCTTGAGCGGTTTCGGCATTGGCGGCGGGACCGCCCGCCGATGCCGGCGCACGCAGGGCTGGGACCAGACCGCCGGGGACTGCTCCGGTCCACGTCGAGAGTGAATGGTTGCTCGAACGTTCGCCGACGAAGATGGTGTTGCTCAAACCGTCGCTGACATTGGCAACGCGATAGCAGCTGTTACGGAGGAAGATACCGGTGTTGTTGCCCAGATAGGCACTCGTCTCCAAGGTGCCGATACAGCCGGTGTAGTTTCCGTGGGCGACGATGGTATTGGTGTTGGCAACGGTGAAGGCTTGCTGATTGGGATCGGAGGGACACCCGTAGATGGTCAAGAACTGCCGCGACATGGGTGCGATACCCACAGTCTGCCGAAAGTCGATTTGGTTGTAGACATTGTTCTGTTCGAGATAGGGCAACAGGACCGCTCCCCAACCCCAGCCTGGCCCTACATCCGAGGACGCGAGGTTGCTCGGACTGGTATCGCCGTCGATGTAGCCGGGCGGGAAACAGTTCGCAACGCCGTGATAGTTCTGGAGCGCCAAGCCGATTTGTTTGAGGTTATTCGCGCAGTTGAGGCGCGCGGCGGTGTCGCGCACCTTCTGCACCGCCGGCAACAGCAGGCCGATGAGGATGGCGATGATGGCAATAACCACCAACAATTCGATCAACGTGAACGCTATTCGCCTCGGGCAACGCCTCATCGCTCTCTCCCCTGGGTGTTACCGTGTTATACCAAGTTATACAAGGTAATACCAAGAGTAGATGGCCGAGTCGAAAGCGTCAAGAGTAGGAGGAACATTTTTCTCGTTCCCACGCTCCCGCCTCGGAACGAGAGGATTCTCTATGCGGCAAGAGCGGAAATTTCTAGGAAAGTAGGGTAGGTATCGAGCGCGTCGTCCCAGCGAATAGGGGGCGACGCTTGCACAAACAACCAACACAAAGGAGTTCTCTCGTGATTGCACACGTTCAGAAACCGGCTCCCGATTTCACCGCCACGGCGGTAGTGGGCGGCGATTTTAAGAAAGTGTCCCTATCGCAGTACAAGGGCAAATACGTCATCCTGTTCTTCTATCCACTCGACTTCACGTTCGTCTGCCCGACGGAGATCATCGCGTTTAGCGACAAGGCGGCGGAGTTCGAGAAGCGCGGCTGCCAGTTGCTCGGCGCGTCGGTGGACAGTGAGTACAGCCATCTCGCCTGGATCAAAACGCCGCGCAAAGACGGCGGCCTAGGCGATCTGAAATACCCTCTCGTTGCCGATCTCAACAAATCCATCAGCCGCGATTACGGCGTGCTGCTCGAAGGCGGCGTCGCGCTACGCGGTCTGTTTCTCATCGACCGCGAGGGCATCGTCCGCCACATCACCATTAACGATCTCCCTTTGGGCCGCAGCGTGGATGAAGCCTTGCGGGTGCTGGACGCCCTGCAATACTTCGAGAAGCACGGCGAAGTCTGCCCCGCCAACTGGAAACCGGGCGGCGACACCATCAAGCCCAATCCGCAAGGCTCGAAAGAGTATTTCTCGAAACACGGAAGTTAATTGCGGAAGCCAGGACGGAGTAGTCGGTAGTCAGTAGGACGGATTGCTGTTCGCCTACCGCCTACCGACTGCCGACTACTCCGCCCCGACTCCTGACTTTCGACGATTCCTGGACTTGCACGTTTTCGGTAAATGGCGATAATGCTGGCACGCATCCGAATTTGAGCGTCCAAACCCAAGGAGGGGCATCGTGGCCGACAAATCGAATCAATTGATCCTCGCGGCGCTGAGTCGAGCCGCCGCTGCTGCCGACACCGTGCCGCTGCACGGTAACAAAAGCAATCCCGGACTCTTTCCCACCAACGCTGCCGGTAAGCAAGCCGCACACCGCTGCCAGGAAGAAGGCTATCTCTCGTTCGCAACCACCGACGAAGGTCCGACCGAAAACGGCGAGGCCGGAGGCACTCTTACCCTCGTCAAGAAAAAAACGGCCGCCCCGCTGTGCGCCATTACCGAAAAGGGATTGGCGTATCTGCTCGGTCAAGTAAGCCCTCGTCAGGTGTTGGAGGATTTCGTTCGCATCCTCGAAACACGGCAGCAGGAAAGCCTCGAATTGTTAACCGCGGCTGGACGGATGCAGAAGAGCATCGAAGCCATGAAGGCCAACGTCGATAAAGTGCTTCAACACACCTGCAAACTCGAAGGCTCCGCGGAACGCGGCGGCACGGGGAATTTGAAATCGCTGTTTGCCGAGTTTCTCAACGAAGCTGGCTCGTCTTCGCCCGCATCTCCCACGCCGCCTGCTCTGGCCGATGCTGTGCTTGAGGAATTGGCGCGCTGGCAGCACGCCGGCGCATCGGAAGATTGCCCACTGCCTCATCTGTATCGCCAAGTCGCGCCGTCCAGCATCGGCACGTTCCACGACACGTTGCGCCGACTCCACGACCTCAATCGAATCTATCTGCACCCCTGGACCGGCCCACTTTACGACATCCCCGAACCGCCCTACGTCCTACTCATCGGCCACGAAATCGCGTATTACGCCAGCGTCCGGAAACAGTAGGCAGGGCGGGGTAGGCAGTTCGCGGTATGCAGACGATTCTCGGCTGCGTACCGCGAACCGCCTACTGCTTACTGGCTACTGCATACCGACCACGGGAGGGATCATGTCCGCCGCCACCACTGCCGCCGCCGTTCGTAGTTTGCCGGAGCGTGCCTTGGAGCTGCTGCGCCGCACCGGCAATCCGTTTCGCAACTATTTCGCGCGCAACCCCGACGACGAGGTGTGCGCGCTCTACCATGTGCCGGAGCTGTTCGTTCGCGAGCGCGAACAACTTCTCGGCGTCGTCGATCTGTACCGCTATACGCCGACCACGCATTCGGAAGTCGTGCCGGTCTTGGGCAGCAAAGGGTCCGGCAAGACGCATCTCTTGCATTCGATCAAACACGGGACCGACGGCGCTTGGCAGTTGCTCGTCACGCCGGGAACCTATCAGCGCGACAGCGACTTCTTGGAATACTTACTCTTTCAGTTAATCGACACGCTTCTGGGCGGCGGCAAGCAAAAGAACGCGCGCCCGCTGGACTACATCGGCGAACAGCTGGTGCGCAATCTGCTGCGGGACGCCCTCATGCAACTGCCGACCGCGGAACGACTCGATCTATTCCCCGCGCCCGGATTGGGCCGCTGGGCGCGCCGTTTGGGGTTGGGTGGCTCCCAAGCGCAGGAACGGACGCAATGGCTGATCGATACCTTATCGCGCCCCTGCACCGTACCGTTTCAGCCCGGAGGTCTGCTTCGAGCCTGTGGCGAAGCGGGAATCGATACGGCGAAGGTCGTCGAGTTGGTATGCGCACGCATCGCGCGCGGCGAGAAACACGACGCCGCCGGCCTGATGCGCCACCACATCCTCGAAGGCTTCGCCCGAGCCGTACTGCTTCACGACGAATCCGAATTGGCCGGCTTCCTCACCTACGGTTTTGCCGAACTCGATTTCCACGTTCGACCGACGCGCCAAGACCTCGTGCTGGCCCTGTTCAAGTCGATCATGCAGGTATTGCAAGAGCTAAGCATTCCAGTCGTCGTCGCTTTCGATCAGTTGGAAGACTTATTGTTGGCGCGGCGCAGCGACGACGGCCATCGCACGGCGGAGAGCTTTTTCGCCGGCATCGTGCAGTCGATGCACCATCTCGACGGCATCTGCTTCCTCATCTTCGCCGAGCGCGGCTTGTGGAACCGTTTCGTCCCCTCGCTCGACGGCTACATTCAAGATCGCTTAAACAACCCGATCCACTTGCCCAATCACGGGACCCTCAAGACGCTGCGCCTCGAAGCGCCGCCGTTGGATCTGGTGCGAGCCATCGTCGCGGCGCGCCTGCGTCCGGCCCTGGAGAAACTGCCCGACGCCGCCGAGTTGTCGCCGATCTTCCCCTTCACCGAGGAGCAGATGGGGCTAGTGGCCCGCACCGAACCGACGCTGCGCGACATGCTGCAACAGTTTCGCCATCAGTTCGACCGCGTCGCCTACAGCGCGGAAGACGACAGGACAACGAAGAAACACGACGAGAAGGACTCGGCGGAATCGACTCCCCTTGCGGAAAACCGATTGAAGGACATTCCCGATCTTCCAACGGAAGTCAAATCCGTCGTCGTCGTCGAATCTCCAGCCTCAGGTTCGGCTTCATTCGATTCCGCTCGAGCCGCCGCCGTCTCGGAGTCGGTTGTCCCCACGTCTCCCTGCGATCCGACCGCCCTCGCTTCTTCTTGGGATCAAGAAGTGCGGGCCGCTCGCCGACGTTTGGAACCAGAAGGGGCCTTGACCGGAGCCACGCGCGAATTGCAATCGGGACTCGGCTCGTTTTTGCAATTGTGTCACGAACACGGCGTCAAGGTGGGACCGTGGCGCTTGCATCACGTCGTCGGCGAATGGTCGTTCGGCGATCATCCGACCTACGGCGCGTTGAGCATCGCGCATTGGGTTTGCAAGGACGGCCAACCGTGGAAGGTGGGCATCGGTCTGTTTCTCGGACGCGGCCCAGCCAAGCCGCGCGATCTGGGCACCAAATTGGCCGCCCTCGAAATCGAGCCGAGCGTCGTCGATCACCTGATTTTGCTGCGTCCAGAAGACGACCTCTCGCTCTCCGGCAAAAGCAAGTCGCTGTGGCAAGAAGCGGAACGGCGCGGCCGCCACGCGCGCGTGGAGCCGGTCTCGTTGGACACCTTCGCCGCTCTCTCCGCCCTGCCGCGCTTCGTCCTCAGCCTGACCGAAGCGCTGCCGGAGGGACAACCGCTACCCAATCTCGCCGATCTCCTCCAAGAGAAATGCGAAAAACTCCTCGAACAAGTCTGCATGCCAGTGCAGTTTTGAGTTCATCGTTGAGTGCGGAGTTCGGAGTGGCGATCAGAGAAACCCCTCTCCTCCCTGTACTCAGGGGGAGAGGGGGTAGGATGAGGGGGAGGTTGTAAGACAGTCTGCGATTGCGGAGTATAATCGGATCGAGCGGCGGATCGTGGAATGATAAGGGCTGGACTCCGTACTTGGCGATGCACTCAGAACTCAGAACTCCGAACTCCGAACGGAATTGGTGGTATGGACTCATTAACTTCGAGCAGCGGACGCCGTGCGCCGACGATTTGAAGCTCGATCACATGCGCGCGTTGCTGGCCCGACTGGGCGAGCCTCAACGGCGGCTGCGCATCGTACATGTCGCTGGGAGCAAAGGTAAAGGCTCGACGGCGGCCATGCTCGCCAGCATTCTGCAACGGGCGGGGTATCGCACCGGCCTGTTCACTTCGCCCCACCTTTGCCAAGTCGAAGAGCGCTTCCGGGTGAACGATCGGCCCATTTCCGGTGCCGAATTGACGGTTCTTCTCGACGAAATTCGGTCGGCGATCGAGAGTGGCTCCGCTCCGCGCATACCGTATACGTTCTTCGAGGTGGCGACGGCAGTGGGGTTGTTGCATTTTGTTCGACGGCGCGTCGAGGCGGCGGTGGTGGAAGTAGGGCTGGGAGGACGGCTCGATTCGACCAATGTTTGCCTGCCCGTGGTTTCGGTGATAACCAGTATCAGTTACGATCACACCAACGTACTCGGCGACCGTCTGAGTGCCATCGCCGCGGAGAAAGCCGGCATCGTCAAACGGGAACATCCAACCGTCAGCGGCGCAACGGTTCCCGAAGCGCGCTCGGTCGTGGAGCGCGTTTGCCGCGAACGGCATTCGCGGCTACGCCAACTAGGCGGCGATTTTCATTTCGACTATGTTCCCGGCCAGGTCTCCCCGACCCGTCGAAGTCATTCGCGCGTCGCCGTGGCCACGTCGCGCCGCCGTTGGCCGGAGATGGAGTTAAATCTACTCGGCGAGCATCAGGCCGCCAATGCCGCCGTCGCCGTCGCCTGCATTGAGGAATTGAACGCGGCGGGCTGGCGGATTCCCGATGCCGCCGTCGCCGCCGGACTCGCCGAAGTGTCTTGGCCGGCGCGCATGGAAGTGTTCGGTTCTCGACCGTTGATCGTTCTCGACTGCGCCCACAATGTTGCTTCGGCGTCGGCTCTCCTGAAGGCGTTGCAGTCGTCGTTTCCTCCTGCTCGTCGGTTTCTCGTCTTCGCCGGCAGCGGCGATAAAGATTTGGCTGGCATGTTCCGCATTCTCGCGCCACACTTCGCGCACCTATTTCTGACTTGCTACACCAACAACCCGCGAGGCGTGCCTCCCGACCGCTTGGCCCAGATGCTCCGCGTCAACGGATCGACTTCGCATACGCTTTATGCCACTCCGACAGATGCCTACCGCGCCGCCCGCGCCGCCGCCGCGGCAGACGACTTAATCTGCATCGCTGGCTCGGTCTTTCTCGCCGGAGAGTTACGACCGCTCCTCTGCGAAACGACCGAGACCTCATGAAGCTCAGCGACTGTTTCAGAGGCTCCCCTCTCCCCAGTGAGACAGCTGAAAAAGTCGGGGAGTCGGATTGCCGAAGTATAACCTCCCACCAGGAGGCTTGCGACCGATGGCACTATCTACCGAATTTGTGCCGCTCAATTCCTTCGAACGCCAATTGTCCGCCCGGTTGGTACCGCAAGTGCATTTCTTGCTATGGATGCCGAGAGCGAGTTGATAACCGGCATGAAGGTGTTGCCGGCCTCTCAATGCGCTCGCCATTCGTTCGAGGACTGTTATCTTATCATCGGGCAGATCGGTACTAGGAACTGCGGGGAACCCGGCGAGAGCGAGTTTTATCCATGCACGATCCGATTCGATTGGGCGTTCTCCTCAGCGGCGGAGGCACCACACTGCAAAATCTCCTCGACCGCATCGCCGAAGGGGTGTTACGAGCGGAGATCGCCGTTGTGGTGTCCAATAAGGCCGACGCCTTCGGACTGACGCGCGCTCGACGCTACGGCATTTCCACCCACATCGTCGATCGCAAGGAGTTTCCCAGCCGCGCGGAGTTCAGCGCGCGGATCTTTGAACATTGTACTGGCGCGGAAGTCGATCTCGCGTGCATGGCGGGGTTTCTTCAACTGTTGCACATCCCCGAAGCGTTTCACAATCGCGTCTTCAACATTCACCCGTCGTTGATACCGGCATTTTGCGGCAAGGGCTATCACGGATTGGCCGTCCACCGCGCCGCGCTGGAGTCGGGTGTGAAAGTATCCGGTTGCACCGTTCACTTTGCCGACAACGCCTACGATAGCGGCCCGATTGTCGCTCAGCGCGTCGTGCCGGTTCTCGACGACGACACGCCGGAGAGTCTGGCCGCGCGCGTGTTCGCGGCGGAGTGCGAAACCTATCCGCAGGCGATTCAATGGTTCGCTCAAGGGCGATTGCACGTCGAAGGAAGGCGCGTGCGGGTGGCATCGCCCTGACGTCGATCCCGCCGGACGAATGCGTCCGTCCCCGACGCTACGGCTTGGGCGACCAATAGCCGGCTTCGTCCCATACTGCCGACAGATCGTACATATGGTCGTCCACAATATCGAGCGGATAAGTATTCGTAGCCTTGACCACGTTGGGGTCCATGAGGCCGATCAACTCGGCGGCAGCAACGACGATTTCCGTGCAGAGCCAACGGCGGCGCTCGTAGCGCGTCTTGGCCAACGCCAAACGCATCGGGCCGCCGCGCGTCTTGATCGGCGTGCCTTGCAGTAGCAATCGCCACATGGCGTAATGTTTTCCCTCTTGCGCCATTGCGAAGTTCGTCAGCGTGGCCGACTGTTCTTTCGTCAACGGCACTTTACAACGCCGCACTTGCAAGATGCCTTTGAAGGTGTGAACCCGTTCGCAGGCTTCGAGCAGATAAACGTGCAACGTATCGTCCGGTCCCGATTCGAGGACATGGAACGTGCCGTCCGGCTTCTTGAACATGATTCCGGTATGAAACGGCGGCGCGGTGCGTCCGATGTGGTAAAGAAACTCCCAAAACTTGCTCATGTCGTCGAAGAAGAGGATGTCGCCCTCGCGCGGAACGTAGGGACAGACTTGCTTAACGGTTCCACCGTGGCCGTCGGGATGATAAAACCACAAGTAGCCGTAGGGAGCTTCTGGCGTACCGCCGTAGAATAAACCTGCCGATGCCACCATCGAGTACAACGCCGCGAACATGCCGCAACCTCCTTGTAGCCGGCGGGAAATCCGATTCGATTCTTCTAATTATCGGATTTTGACCGCCGGAACTGAAAGGCGAACCGGCAGCTTCCGCTGCCGATTCGCCGGTTAGGAGTTGTCCGGTGGGCGCGCGTCGGCGGGATCGAATTTGCCGCCGAGATACCAGTCGCCCAGACGACCGCCGCTGATCTCGTCCAGTGCGAGGAAGGGCGAGACAAAAGCCGGTAGCAGTGCTTGGGACTGCCGTTTGATGAGGACGCGCACGATGCGATCGACGCAGGCTTCGACTGGCCAGATGCGAAAAGGCGGCGTCGGCGGCGTCGGCCAAGGCCGACCGCTGCCATCGAGAACGTGTTCGCGCAGCGGCGTGGCCACGAAACCCGGCGAGACAACGCCAACGTGGACGCCATCGGCTGCCAACTCCAATCGCAAACTGTCGTACAGGCCGCGCACCGCGAACTTGCTCGCACCGTAAATAGCATAGGAAGGCGTGCCGCGCTTGCCGGTCAAACTGCTAATGGCGACCAGGGAACCGCGCGAACGCCTCACATGCGGCACGGCGAAATAGGTCGGATAGAGGGTGCCGAAGAAGTTGACGCGCATAATTTGTTCGAGGGCATCGGGCTGGGCATCGGCGAAGAGGCCGCGCATCGACACCCCTGCCGAACAAATCAAAATATCGAACCGACCGAAGTGAGACGCAGTGGCTTCCACGGCACAACGACACCGTTCGCGGTCGGTCACATCGGTCGGCAACGGCAAGGCTTCGACGCCCATTGCTTTGATCTCATCGGCTACTTGCTCCAAGGCGGATGCCGTGCGCGAGGCGAGGGCGACGCGCGCGCCGTAAGATGCCAGACGCAATGCCGTGGCACGACCGATCCCGGACGAACCGCCGGTGATGAGCGCGACTTTGCCGTGTAACGGATGCATCCCTCATCCCACGCCGCCTTTGCCGGGATGCGGAGACGGCACGAAATCTCTTGCCGACCCCCCATTCCGACAAGGAAAGGTCACTCATGCCAGCTGTTTTATCGCCGCCGCCGCCAATTCTTGTAGATACTGGACCGAGTCGCGGTCGTTGGCTTGGACGGCGGCGGCAATGCCGGCTTCGGCGAAGCGGAGTGCCAACGCTCCTTGTCGCAGCGACAGCATCGACTCGGCCGCCGTCCCGCGATAGCGAAAATTGTTCGGTACTCGCTCGATCAAACGCTGAAACACGTCCGCCGATTGTTCGACCTCGCCGCGTTTGGCGTGAACCTGAGCGCGTCGCAATTCGTAATCGTCGCGCCGCCTCCCTTGGTTGTGTTCGCAGTCGATCTTTTCTCCCTCGTTGACATAATCGAGGGCGGCGTCCTTATCGCCCTCTTTCAACGAAAACCGGATGAGATAGGAATACCAAGTATATCGATCCGTTTGCTCCGCTTCGATCGGGCGAGCGATTGCGGTGCGCGCGAAGTTCTCGGCCAATTCCTCGGCGTCGAGCTTCAGCGCCGCTTGAAAGGCGCGCTCGAGCTGCGCGTCCGAAAGACTGATTGCGTTTAGTGTTGCGATCTCGGCCACACTCATAGCGGCGAAATCGAGCTCGGTGTGTTGGTCGGGACTTCCGGCCGGCCGGTTCGGTTCGTTGGACAATGAAACCTGCTGCGTAGCTCCATCCAAAAGGCCGAGTTTGCGACGGAGGCGGTCGAAATCATAGGCGGCGACCATACTCCCTTGGGCACAATCTTGGACGAATTGCAGCACTCCGCGCAGATGCTTGCGCAAGATCGGATGCGCCGCGGCATCGAGCGGCGTGTTGCCGTTCAGGGATCGACGCGGTTTGTTTATCCACGTTTCCTCGTAGTGCTTCTGAATGTTTTCCACGAGCAACTGCGCGATGTCGAGGCCTCGTTTTATCGGATGCAAAAGCGCCTCGTCGGTAACGGAGGAGAACTGCATGGGCAGGTGCCGTTCTTTTATATCGGTGAGGCCAAGTGCCAGAGTTTGGCGGACCTCGTCCCGAGTTCGCTCGAAAGGTTCCTTTAACGACGTGGTAAACTGGAACAATCCGTTGTAAATCAAAACGGAACCCGCCAAGCGACCGACATCGGAGGGCGGAGCGCCCACGGTGATAATGCCGGACGAGCTGAGTTCCATGAGCATGGCCAGGAACATGCCCTCTTGAGGCGACTCCATCACGATGAGGCGTCTGCCACGCTCCCATTCTTCCACCAGGGAAACAATCGGCTTCGGATCGCGGAACGGGAAGACGAAAACGTATTCCCGATAATCGCCGTCCTCTTCTTGTCCCTTGCCGCAACGAAGTACTTCCATCAGCGCGGCCGCATCGCCGGCAGCCATCTCGTCGGTCTCTAAGTCGACGAAGCGTGTCAAGGCTTCGATCGCGGCACGGTTGTCGCCGAGCCAAGCGTGCGATAGTCCGAGATTGAACCACGCCGCCGCATCGCTGGTATCTTCTTTCGTCAACGGCTCGAAGAGGCGGACGAGATCGTTCAGGCGCGGTGTATCGGCAACCCGCAACGCGCGATCCCACGCGGCGCGTTTCGCCTCGGCTCCCGGACCCGATGCGGGCTTGCGGAACGCGTATTCGCGCCGCGCCGCCAAGGGAAAACGTCCCTCGGTATTGAAAAGGTCGTCGAAGGTCTTTTTAAGTTCCTCCACCTCCGGTGCGAAGCGTGCGGCCATCCGCAGTGCGGCGCGGGCGGCAACCGGACGATTCATTTGAAGTTCGCACTGAAAGACGAGGGAGTACACATCGGCGAGTGCTTCCCGGGCATCGGGATCGAAGGCTTCGGCGGCGCGGCGCGCTAGCAACAGCGCGCCGGGAATTTCGTTTTCCTGATAGCGGAAGGTGGCGCGCAGTACCAGGCCGGCGGGATAGTTCGGATTGAGATCGAACGCCTTCTGCAAAGCGATATCCGCATCCTCGGTCTTGCCTTGCAGATAAAGCAGCCTCGCTTTCTGCCCCCAGGCCTCGGGATTTCCGTCGTGTTCGCGCACCACTTCGTCCATCAGTCGCATCGCGGTTTCGTGTTGGCCGCTCGCCTCCTGCTCCCAGGCCCGATTGATGTGAACGAAGATCGGCTGACAGCACCATTTGAATTTTTTGCCGCTGCCACAATGGCAAGGGTCATACGGGTCTTGTGCCATGAAATAATCTCGTAGACGAACGCGGAAATTCCTCAATGCGCTCAAGATAGCAGATAGAGGCATGAGCGGGAAGCGTTGAGGTTAAGGCGAAGCCAACTCCCCCACACCCGCGATCCACGGATTGGGAACGCGATCGACATCGACCCGATGCGTCGGCTGGGATGGCTTACCTCGTCGTCGCACCGGGAGTGTGAACTCGTCTTGGATGAGAGAGGGGAAACGGACCATTTCCCCTCGACAAAAGCGATCCGGAGATTAGCGTGAAATCGATTCGACTTACGGTCGCTGTTCGAGCGGGACATAATGTACGTCGTGCTTGCCGACGTAGATTTGTTCCGGTCGGAAGATGCGATTGTTCTTCAGTTGTTCGAGCCAGTGCGACAACCAGCCGGCGACGCGCGCGATGGCGAAAATGGGCGTGAACAGATCGCGCGGGATGCCGATGCTGAGATAGACGATGCCGGAATAGAAATCGACGTTGGGATAGATGCCCTTGGGTCCGAGGATGCCGGCGGCGACGCGCTCCAGCTCTAAGGCCAGCTGATAGAGCTTGGGTCGGCCGGTCTCCACGAAGGCGTTCTCGGCCAATTCTTGTAACACGGTGGCGCGTGGATCTTTGACCTTGTAGACGCGGTGGCCGAACCCCATGATCTTCTTCTTATGCGTGACGGCGTCGTCGAGCCAAGCGTGAGCGTTCTCCGCCGTGCCGATCTCATCGAGCATGTCCAACACTTCTTCGTTGGCACCGCCGTGCAGCGGGCCGGTCAAGGTCCCGATGGCGGAACTGATGACTGTGTACGGATTCGCCAAGGTCGAGCCGGTAACGCGGCCACTGAACGTGGAAGCGTTCATGGTGTGTTCGGCGTGCAGAATCAGGCAAGCATCGAGAACCTTGGCCACGGCGGGCGACGGTTCTTGTTCGGTGAGCATGTAATAGAAGTTGGCGGCGTGCGGTAGATCGTCGCGTGGCGCGATGGGAGCATCGCCGCGACGCAGACGATGGAAGGCGGCGATGATAGTCGGCAGTTTGGCGATGAGGCGGACTACCGAGTCCCAATTGCTCTTTTCGTTGTGGACATCGCGGGCCGGGTAGAACATGCCCATCGCGGCCACGCCGGCTTGCAGCGCGTCCATCGGATGGCCGGTCTCGGGCAGACATTTAATCAAATCGATGAGTTTGTATTTGATGCGGCGGTGATGGCGGAGGTCGTGATCGAAAGAGGCCAATTCGCGTTGCGTCGGCAAATCGCCTTTCAGAAGCAGCCAAGCCGTTTCCTCGAAACAGCTTTCTTTGGCCAACGTCTCGACGGCCACCCCGCGATATTCCAAACGAGCGCGTTTGCCGTCGATGAAACTAATCGCCGACTCTGCCACGGGTACGTCGGCCAAACCCGGACGATATTCCGGCTGACTCATGGGTTCTACTCTTGCCTGTGTGTCTGTGGGCATCTTGCGATCGCCCGCTGAGGCGAACCGGCTGCGCGAGCCGCCGGGGTTTGCGTCCGATCGTCGCGGAATCCAACGCCGTTACTATATGAGGAAGCCCGTGAAGGACAATCGCCCCGTGGCATTCGATCCGCCAACGGCTTACAATACTTCCATGCAAACCGTGGAACCTATTTCAATCTCGATGGATTCGCGTCGTCCTCTTCTTGAGGTCGCGCCCGACGATCTGGCGGCTTGGCTGCGAGAGCGCGGACAAGCGCCGCTGCGCACACGGCAGTTGCAACGCTGGATTTTCGACGGACGCGCCGTCTCGTTCGACCAAATGAGCGATTTACCGAAGCGACTGCGCGATGAATTGGCCGCTTCGTTCCGGTTGCTCGGTAGCGACATCGCGCGCCACCTCGTTTCCAGCGACGGCACGCACAAACTGTTGTTGCGCTTGAGGGACGGTCAAGTCGTCGAATGCGTTTTGCTTCGAGAGGCCGATCGAAGAACGGTGTGCATCAGCACGCAAGTCGGCTGCGGCATGGGATGCGTTTTCTGCGCCAGCGGCATCGGCGGCGTGGTTCGCAATCTGACGGGCGGCGAGATCCTCGAACAGATGTTGCACGCGCGCCGTCTCCTTCCCCTCGACGAACGCTTGACGCATCTCGTGGTCATGGGCATGGGCGAACCGTTGGCCAACTTCGACGCCCTGCTCGAAGCCTTGGCGATTGCTTCCTCGCCGCGCGGGCTTGGCATTGGAGCGAGGCACATTACCGTCTCGACGGTGGGGCTTCCGAACCGCATGAGACAATTCGCCGACCTCGGCAAACAGTATCATTTGGCCGTTTCGCTGCACGCCCCTAACGACGAACTACGCAACCGCATCGTACCGACCAACGATAAGACGGGGCTGGCGGCCATCCTCGACGCAGCGGATTATTTCCAGACCAAGACGGGACGGCAAGTTACCTACGAATATGTCTTGTTGCGCGATCTCAACGATCTACCCCCCCACGCCGGAGAACTGACGAAACTATTGCGAGGTCGGCAGGCACACGTCAACCTGATCCCATTCAACGATGTGGAAGGCCTACCGTACCGCCGTCTGACGCAGCAAGCGTTGGAAGATTTTGTGGCCATCTTGCGTTCCGGCGGCGTGAGCGCCAAAGTGCGCAAGCGCAAGGGTGCCGACATCGACGCCGCTTGCGGCCAGCTGCGCCGCGCCGCGCTGACGGCATCGGAACTAATCTCTGTGCAGGGGGTTTGAATAACAGATTTCACCGCGGAGATTGCAGAGGAGAAGAATCGAGATATTCTTAGAGTCTGTTCCAGAAGCCCCTCTCCCCCTGTACTCGGGGGGAGAGGGGTTGGGGTGAGGGGGGCGAGAAGCCACGGAAAAATGCACCCCTCAACCCCTCTCCCCTGAGTTGAGGAGAGAGGGGAGCTTTCGGAACAGAATCTCAGAGAGAACAAGAGAAATTCAGGGGTTCATTCATATCCTTTTTTCTTCTCGGCGTTCTCTGTGTTCTCCGCGGTGAA
>JAKBCS010000127.1 GCA_021807595.1 Planctomycetota bacterium
GGGACAATGTCGGTCTCCTGCTCGGCGAGCGATCGGCGACGGTCGAACGCATCATGACTTGCCTTACCTTGACGCCGGAAACTGCGGCGGAGGCAATCGAGGAACGCGCTCAACTGATCGTGACGCATCACCCCATTCTCTTTCGTGGCGTCAAACGTTTGAACGACGATACGCCAGAAGGCCGCATGGTGCTGAGTTTGGCGCGCGCCGGCGTGGCGGTTTACAGCCCGCACACGGCGTTCGACAATACGCGCGGCGGCATCAACGAACTATTGGCCCGTCGTCTCGGCTTGGTGGATGTGAAGCCCTTGCGCCGCGCGGACGAACGCAAACAAATGAAAATCGTTGTCTTCGTTCCGGAGTCGGATTTGAGCCGAGTGGCCGAGGCCATGTTCGCCGCGGGGGCGGGGAATATCGGCGAGTATCGCGAGTGCAGTTTTCGTCTGGCGGGCGTCGGTACCTTTCATGGCTCGGAGGCGGCCAATCCCACCGTGGGCCAGAAAGGGCGGCGCGAGGAAGTCAACGAATGGCGTTTGGAGGCGATCTGTCCGGCGAATCGCGTCGAAGCGGTAGTTGCCGCGATTCGGCGTTCGCATTCTTACGAAGAACCGGCTTTCGATGTATATCCTCTGCACGCGCTGCCGTCGCGACGGGGAGAGGGACGGATCGGTTCGCTCGAACGAGGTTGGCCTTTGAGCGAACTCGCGGAGGCGGTGAAGGCGTCATTGCCGTCCGGCCCAATCCAGGTGATCGGCGATCTTAAAAAAGAGGTTAAAACCGTGGCCATCGTCTGCGGCGCGGGCGGGGAGATGATGCCGGACGCCCTCCGCGCTCGAGCCGATGTGTTTTTGACCGGCGAGATGCGCTTTCACGATTACTTGCACGCGCGCGCCCACGGTTTGGCCCTGATTCTGCCCGGACACTATGCAACCGAACGCTGCGGCATCGAAGATTTGGCCGATCGCCTGCGGGGGCAGTTCCCGGAACTACAAGTTTGGGCGAGCAAGCGAGAGAATGATCCAGTACAGTGGTTATGACATAGGCTTGACGACGATACTATCAATAGCCTGGGAGGACAACCATGCGAGTTTTCATCACGGGCGGTACGGGTCTGGTCGGTCAACGGCTCATTCGACGTTTGCACGAACGCGGCGATGGCGCGGTGATTCTCACGCGCCGTTTCGGGCACGCGCGGCAACTGTTCGGTGTCGATGCCCAGTTGGTCGAAGGCGATCCAATGCGGAGCGGCGATTGGATGGACGCCGTCGGCGATTGCGACGCGGTCGTTCACTTGGCCGGCGAGAACGTCTTCGGTCGTCGCTGGAGTACCGAGTATAAAAAGCACCTTTACGATAGCCGAATTCTCTCGACGCAAAACATTGTCGAGGCACTGCGCCGCAAGCCGGTACGCGCCGACGGCGGGGCCAAGGCTCTCGTCAACGCCTCGGCCATAGGCTACTACGGGGCGCACGGCGACGAAGAACTGACCGAAGACAGCCCGCCGGCCTCGGACTTCTTGGCCAAACTGTGCATCGATTGGGAGAATGCGGCCCGCGCGGCGGAATCCTTCGGCATCCGGGCCGCGATGGTTCGAATCGGCGTCGTTCTCGATAAAGAAGGCGGCGCGCTGGCCAAATTGTTGACGCCCTTCAAGCTCGGAGGCGGCGGCCCCGTCGCCAGCGGACGGCAATGGATGAGTTGGATTCATCACGCCGATCTCGTCGAATTATTCCTTCTGGCGCTCGAGAACGCTGGAGCCTGCGGAGCGATCAACGGCACGGCTCCCAACCCGGTCACAAACCGCGACTTCGGCAAGATTCTAGGCCGCGTTCTGCATCGACCGTCGTTCGTGTGGACACCGGCGCTGGCGCTGCGCGTCCTGGTCGGCGAGGCTGCGACTTTGATCGTCACCGGACAGCGTGTGATTCCCAAGCGAGCGATGGGATTGGGATATAGCTTCCAGTATCCAACCCTTGAGGCGGCATTAAAACAGATCCTCGCTCGATAGAACAACGGCACGAGAGCAGGGTCGCTTCTCACCGACCAAATTGCAGGATGCGCGGACGTTGGCTGGACCGGCGGACACATTTGGCTCCATTTTCTTCCTCGAATCGTTTGCCGACGAGCCACTCGCTTCGGTGTCAATTCGCGGTTGGGGACCTGGAAAACGAGAGAGCGACCGGGATATGAAATCTTGTGGCAAAGCGTCGCCACAACTATAATCGAATGGATTCGTCGAACGGTTGACGTTGGTTGGAAGGAACGATTTCGTGCCGGAGAGACCGCGATTTCTGGTTCTCGGCGATGCCGGGCTGACGGCGACGGACTGGCTGCGCAGGTGCGGACTGGAGGCGGATCTCATTCGTGCCGAGTCGTGGGATTCGGGACTCGATCGGCTCGACCATCAATCCATCGACGCCATTGTGGCCAATCCGGCCGATCCCGCCGTGTTGCGCGGTTTGCGGGCCTTGGTGCAGGCTCAGCACATCCTTGCCGCCCTACCCGATGGGGTGGCCGTGGTCGATGCCGACTTTCGCATTCGTTGGGCCAACCCCGTCTTCGAAGCGTGGTGCGAAGGTTCGCCCCTGGGCCGCTGTTTTCACGAAGCGCTCGGCGCGGCGACAGATTGTGTGGATCCTCTGCTCTCGTCCATGCGTGCTGCCCTCGAAGCGACGCCGCAAACAGTCGCCACCCGTTTGCCCTGCGGCAACGAGCGCATTCTCGAACTGCACATTACCTCCATTAGCGAGGCAGATATCGACAAGCTCTGCTTGCTCGCGTTGGCACGCGATGTGACGGCAACGCTGCGACAACAGCAGAAGCTCGATGCCTTGCACAAAGCCGGACGCGAATTGGCGGCGCTCTCTTCCGATCAACTTGCCGAGATGAGCGTTGCCGAACGCATCGAGTTGCTCAAACTCAATATCCGCCGCTTCACCCGCGATCTCCTGCATTACGAGGTCATCGAGATTCGTTTGCTCGATCCGCGCACGGGGCGTCTCGAAGCGCTGATGCAGGAAGGCATGACGCCGATAGCGGCCAATCGCGTGCTGTTGGCCAGTCCCGAGGGACAAGGCGTCTCAGGGCGCGTCGCCGCCACCGGCAAAAGCTATCTCTGCTCCGACACCGCGGCCGACGCGCTTTATCTTCCCGGCTCTCCCGACGCGCACAGTTCGTTGACCGTGCCGTTAATCTATCAGGACAAAGTCATCGGTACCTTCAACGTCGAGAGTCCCAAACTCCATGCGTTTGGTCCGACCGATCTACAATTCGCCGAGATTTTCTGCCACGAGATCGCTGCCGCCCTGCACACGCTGGAGTTGCTCCAAGTCGAGAAAAGCACGACGGCCAGCCAATCCGTCGAGGCGATTAGCCGCGAAGTCGCTCTGCCGGTGGACGACATACTCGCCTCGGCCACATCGATCTTGGAGCGCTACATCGGGCACGATGCGGAAATGGCCGACAAGATCCGCAAGATTATCGTCGGCGCGCGGGCGATCAAACAGAGTATCCAAAAGGTCGGAGAAAACATCGCTCCCTCTCGCCCGTATCTCGGGGTCAAGGAAACGACGTTGCCCGACTTGAAAGGGTTGCGGGTTCTGGTCGCCGACAACGACGACCGCGTGCGTCGTTCGGCGCACGGCCTCCTCGGTCGCTGGGGCTGCATCGTGGAAACGGCGCGCGACGGCCAAGAGGCGTTGACCATGGCCCGCCTTGGTCCCTACGATGCCATCCTCGCCGACATTCGCTTGCCGGACATTTCCGGCTACGAAGTCTACAGCCGATTGCGCGAGGCCCAACCGCGAGCGCGCGTTGTGCTGATGACGGGATACGGTTACGATCCGACCCACGCCCTGGTGAAGGCGCGGCAAGACGGCCTGCGATTCGTCCTCTATAAACCGTTCCGCGTCGATCAGTTGCGCGTCGCTTTAGCCGACTCCGAGCGGGGGGCGTAAGTCGTCCTGAGTCGAGCGTAACTCAGGTGGCTCTTGCCCTCCGCTCGGATATTACGAACCCTCGATTCCGGGCAGGGATAGCCGATGATCTTGTTGTTTGCCGGTGCGTGCCTCGGCCATCTCGTTTTGATGATCCTCAGCCACAATTGGTGGTACGGATTGGCACTGCCGCGTAAAGCGGGGACGATTATTCACCTCACGCACGCTTTGCTTATCGTGGCCTTTCCTGTAGCCCTGATATGGGCATACCCCTTCCTGACGCCACCGTTGGGCGAGGGGAGCGAAGTCGGCGGCGATTGGGAGCAATTAGCGACCGTTTATCTCCTCGTGTGCGCGGCCATCGGCTTTCTCGCTCTACCGATCGATACGCTCCTCCGCCTGCGCCGCCGCGATCCCTCGCTCGGGAGACACAGCCGCGTCCTCGACGTAGCCAAACATCTCGGTCGGCTTCCCGTTGGCGACGACAAAGAGCGCGTCCTCGCCTATTTGCCCGGCAACGAGATCTTTCAAATCGAATTGGTCGAACGCACACTCACTCTCCCGAGACTCCCGGCGGCGTGGGAGGGCTTGACGATACTGCACTTGAGCGATCTGCATTTCAAGGGCACGCCGAATCGAGACTATTTTCGCTTCGTGATGGATCGCTGCGCCGATTGGCAGCCGGACCTCGTGGCCCTAACCGGAGACATCGCCGACAGCACGCGGCACATGCGCTGGATCGTTCCGGTTCTCGGTCGGCTGCGTTGGCGCATCGCCGCCTTTGCCATCCTCGGCAATCACGATCATTGGTTGGATGTCGCGTACATCCGTCGCCGACTGCGCCGCACCGGCATGAATGTACTCGTCAACAATTGGCAAGAGATCGAGGTGTATGGCGAGCCGTTGGTCGTTGTCGGCCACGAAGGACCGTGGCTCCATCCCGCGCCGGATCTTCGCGCTTGTCCGCGCGAGCCGTTCCGACTTTGTCTTAGCCATACCCCCGACAACATCCGCTGGGCGCGCTCCCACGGAGTCGATCTGATGTTGTCTGGCCACGTTCACGGCGGTCAGATTCGCTTTCCGCTGTTCGGTTCGGTGTTGGTGCCGAGCCGCTATGGCCGCCGTTACGATTGCGGCGTCTTCAGCGAATCGCCGACTTTATTGCATGTCAGCCGCGGCGTCTCTGGAGATCATCCCGTGCGCTATTTGTGCCGCCCGGAAGCCACGCTGCTTACCCTTCGCCGCGCCTGAGGGGCGTTCCAAGGGGTTAGCCGCGACTCGAAGGGGAGCGAGTTGGCCTCGCACTCCCCTTCGAGTCGCGGCTAAACACAGCGACCCGCGGAACTATTCGTCGAGCCAATGCAAGATGATGGCAGCGAAGTAACAACCGCCGGCACTGGAGGGTTTGCCGGGGGCGACGCCGTAGCCGCCGTCGTCGTTGCGGCATCGAGCGATGAACGCGCGCAGACGTTCCGCGCCGCGCGGCTTGGCCTTCAGCATGTGAAAGGCGCGGACGACGCGATAACAGGTCTCTAAATCGGACTCCTTTTCTCCGGATTTGCCGAATCCGCCGTCTTCTCGCTGACCGTCGTTCATCGTCTTGAGAACATTGTCGGGATGTTCGACGCGCCCCCCCAACCGCAGCACGGCACAAACCGCGCCGCCGGTATCGCGCGCTCTGCCGTCCGCCTTGCCGTAACTGCCGTCGTCGTTGCGCTGCTTGGCGAGGGTCGCCAACCATACTTCGGCGCGAGGCGGTCGTTTGCCTAGCGACTCGAAGCTGGCCGCCGTCAGTCGAATCTCTTCAAAAGTCTTGGAGTGTTCGTCGAGATAATGGACGACCGCTTCGGCATAAGATGCAACGGGCAACTTCATATCGACGATGCCCATGATGCCGACGGCGGTGGCGCGATATTCCACCTTCCCACCCGGCCGCGCCGCGAAGCCACCTCCATCCTTTTGGAAGCACTTTTGCACGAAGTCGGCACAGGCCTTCGGATCGCGCGGCGCGCCGCCGA
This sequence comes from Planctomycetota bacterium, assembly GCA_021807595.1. GTDB lineage: Bacteria > Planctomycetota > Planctomycetia > Gemmatales > Gemmataceae > JAJPHU01. Next base: position 5,954 of record JAKBCS010000127.1, read on the forward strand.
AATACTTCAAGGCCCGAAATGCCGCCGTCGACGAGGCCGCATCCGACGTCTTGGCGCGTCCATCGCCACGAAAGCCGCCGTCCTCCGCCTGAAGTTTTTGGAGATAAGAGATCGTTTGTCGCTTCGCTGCGTCGCTCTGAGCGCTCAGCGGGACGACGACGAGGAACAAGATCGAACCGACAAGAATAGTACGTTTCACGGTGTGGTACCTCGACGGATGAATGGAATCCCCGTGGTATTGAGGTACGGGGATTCCTCGTCCTTTGCAAGCGGGTTCCTCGAACGAAACACCGTCGCATCCGAGGACCGCAGACTCTCCCACTTCCTGGGTCAACGGTCGATTCTCTCTTGCGTGCCGCCGTCCGAGACCATCGGCTGGTGTCCCTCGCCTTCGGCATCCTTTTGCCACCTTCGCACCCAATCGGACCAGAGAATCGGCGATGCGTCTTCGAGTCCGGCCATCTGAAATAATCCGTCGAGCGCGTCGTGGAACACCACCGACGGTTCGGACGGAAGATGTGTCAACCATGTGCCCGCGTCCCCGTCGGGACGGGTCAACTCCGCAAGCAGCGTAGCCTCGCGCTCGGTAAAATCGACGTGGATGCTGGCGGAGTTGCTCGCCAGTTCAATGCGGATGCGATTGGTGGCGATACGAATGTCGCCGACGCGAAGCGGAACGGCGTCGCCCCAGCTTTTGCTACGGGCCAAGACGGCGAATAGGTTACGCTCGACGAAATGGCGCAGGCGTTCGCGGAGGTGGTGCAGCGCTTCGTACTGTTTGCGCTGAGAGCGGTCTTTCCCGTGGCGCAGCCGGGCGAACAGTTTTGGCAGCGTTCCAGAGTGCAGTCCGGGACGCATCAAGCGCAGCATCGTCTCGCCGTGATGGCCGACGATTTCGGGTCGCAGGGTAGCCGGTTGATTGGCGCGATACAGACGCCAATTCTCTTTGAGTTCCCAGACGAGAAAGCCGGCCAGGCCAGGGATAAAGAAGATGACGGCTGCCGCCACCGTTGCCGCCACGGCCTTGCCCAGGAGAGGATCGAGCTGGGAAGTAATCGCGGCGGCCAGCGACGGGATGATCGGCACGATGAGTTTGGCTGTCACCGTCACCACCGGAAAGTGTTTAATCGGATTGAACGTGGGCTCGACGAAAAGATTGAACATCCCGCGGAAACCATAGGCGATGACAAACCACATCGAGCCGAGTACCGGCTTAGCATACAGTGACACTTTGTTGTCACCCGGACGGAATCGCAGCCATTCGTCCACCGTATAAATGAAGCGTTCGACGTGTTCTTGCAGCCGGCGGTAGAGATAGATCAGCCAGCGCACGAATCCGGGGACGAGATCGGCGCGAACGAGTTGCCAGGTGCGGGCCAGGTAGTCGGTCCCCATTTCTTCAAGATAAAAGCCGAGGCGCGAATTGAGCGTGAAACTGCCGAGCGCGAACACGCCGGCACCGACGCCGAGAGACAACGATAACGGAACTCGTAAATATAGCAAAATTAGCGCGGAGAGCATCCCCCACGGCAAAGGCTTCAAAACGAACTGATAGCAGAACAACCACGGCCCGCTTTGCAAGAGGCGCGTCACCCACGGATGGTGCAAAAACCGAGAAGGCATTTCGGCGAAAAGCCAACGCAACGCGCGCCAGAGTTTTCCACTCGCCTCCTGGAGGAATCGGCGAAACGGAGCGATGTGGAACAACGCCAAGAAAAAAAGTCCGATCAACGCGAAGGCGACGGGATCGAGTCGTTTCGCTGCTTCGACGGCCTCATCGCTGCCTTCGGGCGGCGAACCGTGCAAGAGATCTTCCACTTCATCCCAAACTTTCAGTAGAGCCAGTGAGCAGCCGAACGGCAGGGCGACGTACAGTGTCAGCCATCGGCCCAACTGCGTCCCGAAGGCGGCGGCGCTCAGACGCTGTAGCCAACGCAGATAGATTTCACCGCGACGATAGACGCCATCGAGTTCGACGGCCAACCGGCGATTGGCCCTAAGCAGCTCGTCGCCGAAGAGAAATGTTTTGACGCCGCTCAAGACCTTCCTGAAGAAGGGGAGACGAGGAGGCGAGGACGGAGAACCCGAATCGTCCTTCCCTTCGTCCGCTTCGCTTTCTTTCACGCTGTCCGCGTCTGGCAGGTCCGGCAGTTTGAGGCGATTGCGCGCCAGGATGTCGCGCAGATCGCCGATGTTGATAAACCCATGTTCCACGACGCGATCGATCAGTTCCTCAATCACTTTGTCGCGCGCCACCTCCTCGGCGATGTTGCGCGGCCGCAACCCGACTTTGTCGAGCGCATCGCGCAGGACGGGATACAGGCGTTCGCGCAGATGATGCTCGCCCCGATGGGTGGAATCGAGTAGTAGCTCCAACAGGCGTCGACGGATCGGTTCTTCGATGCGAACGGCGGTCAGACGATGCAATGCGCTGCGCAGATGTTTGACCGCGCGCACGGAATCGTGGAACGGCAGCAGTCGCTTCATCGGTCGGCGTCTCCAAGTGATGAGCCATTCGATGAGGTCGACGGCATAGACCGGCCGTTCGCGATCGGTGCAAACCTTTTGTAGATCGTAGAGCATTCGGCTTTCGTTCGGCCAGATTCCGCGCGAGGCCGGTTCCATCAAGGCAAACAGCGCTCGTCGCCAATCGTCGGACACCTCATCGGGATAGCCGAGCGCTTTCTGTAAACGATGGCCGAACTGTTCCATCTCTCGAAACGCGGCGGCACGATTGGGACCGACTTGACCGGAGGGAGCCAGAGCCACAGCGCGCGTCCGGAAAATGGCGGCGCGGACCAAGTTGCCGCGCGCACTGGCTTTGTCGGCACGGTGGAGCAAACGGCGATAGGCGCGCGGCGCATCCGGCGAACCGGAAGGGTTAGCTGCCGGGTACGGCGATCCAATCCCTGCAGGGTTAGCTGCCGGTTCGCCGGATGCGCCTCCTTCGGGGCAGGTGGCAAGGAAAAGAGCCTCCGCGTCCACATCCTCGGCCCATACCGCTTCCACCTTCTCCCGGTCCAGACAGGCCGGAAAGTATACGGACAACAGAGGAGGCGCGAAATAGCGCAATTCGAGATAGACGGCCGCGAACTCCTCATAAATCGTCGCCGTGTCGCCGGGCGGCAGTAGAAAGCGTTCTTGGCTCAAGACCGCCGTCGCTTCGTCGAACTCCGTTCGACCGATGCGACAAATGCGTGAAAGCAATTCGTCTCCCGCCCGGCAGTGGAGCGCCGCATGAATGCGAATGTGAAAGAGTAGACGCCAAAAGCGCAACAAGGTCGCCGCCCGGCCGTCTCTCGCCAAACGCTGTCGATGCGGGAGCGGCAACAGGATCAATCGGTGCGGCAACTCGCGGCCGGGGTCGATACCCAATTCGTCGGCGTCGGCGAGGGCCCACAAGCGTTCCTGGTCGATGAGATAGCTTTTGCGATGCGGTACTTGCAAACCTAGCCCGGTCAGACCGCGATCGCGTTTGATAACCCGGCGGAGAATGCGCGGTGACACCAACAAGACGGCGGAGTCCACCTGCGAGAGAAATCGTTGTAGCTCCGCCGCGGTCAAGCTGTTCGAGGGCGTCTCGTTCATTGAGCCGTGCCTTTCCACCAAGGGGCGCTAGAGCGGTCATGGTAACGCAAGGACAAGCCCCTCGCCAGATTTCTCATGACGCAATTCTCGCGCTAGCATCCATAGACTTCCCCACTGATGCCTTCTATCCTTATGTTATCCCGGTAGGTACACCGCCTCGCGCCGACTTCAATCGGTGCGACATCTGTTTTGATAGAGATACGGACATCGTCCCAAGGAGACTCCGCCGCTCATGATCACCGCCTCTTTCCTGCGCCGGCTTTGTCCGGCCAGCTTCAAGACAATGATCGTCGCGCTGACGGCTCTGTTTTTGGCGACGGCCACGGGTCGTGCCGGTGACGCCGACTTGGCCATTCCCGACTTAGACGCCGGCCATTTCGCCAGCCTCGGCGGCATCAGCGCCTGGCGGCTACTGTTCATCGGTGCCTGGGTCATCGTCGGCACCCTCGGCATGAGCCTCTATCTGCGCACGCAGATCCATCGTCTGCCCGCCCACAAGTCCATGCTCGATGTCGCCGACATCATCTATGAAACCTGCAAAACCTACCTGATACAGCAGGGCAAATTCCTGCTCATGTTGTTCGTGTTGATCGCTTGTGCCATCGGTTACTATCTGCTCGGCTTCGGCCACGAGACGGACCCCAACAAACCCGCGGCCGCCGATCAAATCAGTCCCGTCACCACGCTGATCCTCGTCTTGTTTTTCGCCGTCGTCGGCATGGGCGGCTCCTACGCCGTGGCTTGGTACGGCATCCGCGTCAACACTTACGCCAACTGCCGCACCGCCTTCGCCTCGCTGCGCGGCATACCTTGGGACGTGGTCAACATCCCGCTCCGCGCCGGTATGTCGGTCGGTCTGTTCCTCATCTCGCTCGAACTGGTGATGATGGTCATCATCCTGCTGGCTGTGCCGCGACAGATCGTCGGCTACTGCTTCCTCGGCTTCGCCATCGGCGAATCGCTGGGCGCTTCGGCGCTGCGCATCGCCGGCGGCATCTTCACCAAAATCGCCGACATCGGCTCCGACCTCATGAAGATCGTTTTCAACGTCAAGGAAGACGATCCCCGCAATCCCGGCGTCATCGCCGATTGCACCGGCGACAACGCCGGCGATTCGGTCGGACCGACGGCGGACGGTTTCGAGACCTACGGCGTCACCGGCGTCGCCCTCATCAGCTTCATCACGCTGGCCGTCACCGAGAACGTCATTCGCGGCCTGTTCGGTCTACCGGCCGGCGAGGCTCGACCGGAGCATCCCACGACGAACTATCTCGACTTGCAAGCCAAGCTCATCGTCTGGATCTTCGCCATGCGCTTCCTGATGGACTTTATGTCCGGCATCTCCTACTTCCTCAACCAATGGATCTCGGAGAAGCAGTACAAGGGGCGTACCGAGTTCGATTTCGAGCAGCCGTTGACGCGCCTCATCTGGATTGCGTCGATGCTGTGCATCTCGACTTCGTTCGGCATGAGCTGGCTGCTGCTGAAAGATCTGTCGGTGAAGGCCGGCGACATTATTCGGCCGATGCCGGATCTGTGGTGGCAGTTGGCGACGATCATTAGCTGCGGCACACTCGCCGCCGTGCTGATCCCCGAATTTACCAAGGTGTTCACCAGTTCGCATTCCAAGCACGTTCACGAGATCGTCACCGCTTCGCGCGAAGGCGGCTCGTCGCTGACGATTTTGTCCGGCATCGTCGCCGGCAACTTCAGCGCCTTCTGGAATGGCATGCTCATTGCCGGGTTGATGGCCGTCGCCTACGCCGTCAGTTCCGTGAAATCGGACTATTATTCCGCCGAACTGGTCCTCGTCATGGGTTCGTATGGCTCCGTATTCGCCTTCGGCTTAGTGGCGTTCGGCTTCCTGTGCATGGGGCCGGTCACCATCGCCGTGGACAGCTATGGACCCGTGACTGACAACGCGCAATCGGTCTTCGAGTTGGCTCAGACCGAACACATCCCCGGCATTAGCCAGGAGATCGAGCGCGACTTCGGTTTCACGCCGAATTTCGAGCGCGGCAAGCACTACCTCGAAGCCAACGATTCGGCGGGCAACACTTTCAAGGCCACAGCCAAGCCGGTGTTGATCGGTACGGCGGTCGTCGGTGCCACGACCATGATTTTCTCGATCATTCTGCTCCTCAAAAACGCCGGCCTACTCGCCCTGAGACTGACCGATGCCCCGGTGTTGCTCGGCTTCATCTGCGGCGGAGCCGTGGTCTTCTGGTTCTCCGGCGCTTCGATGCAGGCTGTCGTCACTGGCGCGTATCGAGCCGTCGAGTTCATCAAGAAGAACATGGATCTGACCAAAAAGGAAGCCGACCTGGAGGACTCCAAGACGGTCGTGCGCATCTGTACGCAGTACGCGCAGCGCGGCATGTGGAACATTTTCATCGCGCTGATGACAATCACGCTGGCCTTTGCCTTCTTCGATCCGAATTTCTTCGTCGCCTATCTGATCTCCATCGCCATCTTCGGTCTGTTTCAGGCGATTTACATGGCCAACGCCGGCGGCGCGTGGGACAACGCTAAGAAACTGGTCGAGGTCGATTTGAAGGAGAAGGGCACGCCGTTGCACGCGGCGACGGTCGTGGGCGACACGGTCGGCGATCCGTTCAAGGATACCTCGTCGGTGGCGTTGAATCCGATCATCAAATTCTCAACGCTGTTCGGGTTGTTGGCCGTCGAGATCGCCGTTCACATGCGCTTGGATGCGCAGCATCGCGGCACCAACGACTACGCTCCGTTCATCGGCATGGGCATGTTGGTCGTGGCGTTGTACTTCGTGTGGCGTTCGTTCTATGCGATGCGAATTCCCGTGGAGAAAAAAGCCCCGGCCGAGAAACATTAGGAATCGAAAGCCTTAAGTGTAAGCGAGGGTATTCGCGATGCCCTCGCTTACGCTTTCGCCTCCGTCTCACTCTTTGGCGGACTTCTTTCGCTGCTTGCTCCACCACTCGATCCACTTCAGCACGGCTTGATCGCGCTCCTCGCGCGTGGCTTTGAGAGCGGGGCCGAAGTCTTGTCCCGTCAGGACTTTCAGCGAGGCATGGGCGGCTCGCACCACGCTTATTTCCGAATCGCGCAGCATGGAAATAAGGCCGGGCAACAGAGCCTTACTCTCCTTCTGGCCGACGGCGAGGGCGGCGGCGCGGCGAATTTCGGGGTCTTCATCTTGGAGATACTCGGCCAGGGTCTCGTCTTTCATCCGCGTCAGCCGGTTGGCCAGCGCCGCGCGGGCTTTGCCGTGTGCTTCGCCTTCCAAGTTTGGAATGGCGGAGGCCAACGCTTCGGTATATTGTACACCTCTTTCGCTCTCCATCGTGTCTATAATCTCCGTCCGACGCGCAGGTGCCGCTTTCACCAAGGCGTCGGCGAGTCGGCCGCTCTCGGTCTGGGCGGCTTTGGGGATCGGCTTACGCAGCGGTTTGGAATCCTTACTCTCGATGCCGGACTTCATGCCTTTCTTGGCGCGAAACTGATCCAGCGTGACGCCCTTCAGTTCGCGCTCGCCGGGATCTTTCACTCCGTCCTTTATTTGCGCCGATAGATCGCGCGCCAGATTGGCGCGCTTGAGGAACAACAGCGCGAAGCAAGTGTCCGCGCCGGAATCGCCATATTCGCCGTACCATAGGCCATTCGGTCCCTGATTTTCGAGGAGGATCTCAGCTCCCCAGCCGTACCAATCCTTCTTGCCGATGGTGTCGAGATTGAGGGCGACGGCGACGCGCTCCAGCGACCACAAGAAATAGTAAGTGCGGCCTCCGACTCCACCATTTTGCGGCATGCCCAGAGGCTCCGGCTGCTGAGGTCGTAGATTCTTGGGATTGTCGATGATGCCGCCCAGCGCCTTCAGCCCCTTGTGGAGATGCTTGTCGTCGCCGAGGTCCAGTTCCTTGCCTTTTACCTTGTTTTCGCGGTTGTATTCCAAGGTGGCACCGTCCACGATGGCGAGCGCGAGGCAGCCCGCGCACGTCATGCTCGCCGACGAGTCCGCAACCGCGTCCGGAAATGGCCCGCCGTGCATGACCGGCATCGGCATCCCCGTGTACGACCACCCACCGTCCGCTTGTTGGCTGGAACGGAAGCGACGATCCACCCGCGTCAGCGCGCGGTTGACCGGCAGACCGTGACGGCGTCCGACCCACATGGCAAGGGTGGCGAATTGTGTATTCGAGTTGTCGCCGATGCCGAACATCACCGGCGCGCCGGGAAATCCAGGTTGCGGTTGCGCCAAGCCCATTTCCAGGCCGCGCAGTTGCTCGCGGATTTCCGGGGCGAGATCCTTTACTGTCCGCTTTATGTCGGGCTTGGTGATTTCCCGCCGTTCCGTTCGATCCTTCCGCCCCAAGATCTTCGCCCGCAAACGCCGAACCTCAAGATCCCCAATGGCGGGGCAGTCGTAGGTCCAGCTGCCGTTGGAGGGGTTCTGCCCGGCCAACAACCGCACCATCAGCGATTCGATCAACGGCACATCGTCGGCATCGCCCAATCGATCGAGAAACAAGATCGACAGGGCGAGCGAGTAAGTATGCGTAAGCCTGACGCTGGCTTCGCGCACTGCGTCGGCGGCGGCAGCAACATCTTTATCGTCCGCGCCGACACCGCATTCAACTAGCGTCAAGCCCGCCAGGGCCGTGGCACCAATTTGAGTGTAAGGCCATTTGCCGTCGGGCTGACGCATCGAGCGCAAACCCTTGACTCCCCGTGCGATCGCCCGATTGACTTCGTCCTTATCGACGGCGCGAACCGGCTCGACGGTCAACGTAAACGCTGCCGACGCCAAGCAGAAAGCCAGTATTTGCTTCATGGTTCATCCTCCGAGAAAAGAGGGCACTCCCCGATCTCTCAAGATACCACGCATTGGGCAAAATGCCAGCACGAACTTGCGATTGAGGAACGGCTCTCGAATGGAAGAAGGCCGACTAATGCTTCCCGCGACCCACCCTGCCGCTCGGTTCCTACAATGAAGAGTGGCAAGAGAACGTCAACCCGTTGGGAGAACGCGGCAATGTCGCAGTCGGAGTCGTTAATCCCGGTGGCCATCCGCAAAGATGGTCCGGAGCATCTGCTCATCGAGTGGAGCGACGGACATCGGAGCGTCTACGCCTGGCAACACCTGCGCGACCATTGCCCCTGCGCCGGCTGCCGCGACGAGCGCGAGAAACCAACCGATCCCTTCCGCATCCTGAAGCCCAACGAACTCGTGCCGCTCGCGCCCATATCCATGCCGCCGGTAGGCCGATACGCCTACAAAATCGTTTGGAGCGACGGCCACGATTCCGGCATTTATACGCTGGATCATCTACGCTCGCTCTGCCAATGTCCACAATGCAGTAATCGGTAGTCGGTGGTCTGTGAGAAAGACGGAATGCCGACTTTGTTACCGGATACCGACTACTGCCTACCACCTTACTACGCGCTGCTTTACTTGAGGAGTTTCCCATGCAGCCTCCCGGAGGTCCGCCGCAGAAAATCGCCCTGCCGAATATCAAGAACATCGTCGCCGTCGCCAGCGGCAAAGGGGGGGTAGGCAAATCGACCGTTGCCGCCAACCTCGCGCTGGCGCTGGCAGCGGTCAGTCCGCGCGTGGGATTGATGGATGCCGACATCTACGGGCCGAGCGTGCCGATTATGATGGGCATACGCGAGGTCGTCGATCAACGCACGACGGCGTTTCCCATGGAACGTCACGGACTCAAGCTCATGTCGATGGGCTTTCTCGTGCCGCCGGAGCAGGCCGTCATCTGGCGCGGGCCGATGGTGCATCGCGCGCTCGTTCAGTTTTTAACCGATCTGAATTGGGGGCCATTGGATTACCTCGTCATCGACCTCCCTCCCGGAACCGGCGATGCCCAACTGACGCTGACGCAGACGGCTCCTCTGTCCGGAGCGGTGATCGTGACGACACCGCAAGATGTGGCATTGATCGACGCGCGCAAGGGGTTGGAGATGTTTCGCCAAGTGCGCGTGCCAGTGTTGGGTATCGTCGAAAACATGAGCTATTTCGAGGGGGAGGACGGCAAGCGCGTCCACCTGTTCGGACAGGGGGGCGGCCGGAAGTTGGCGAACGAGGCCGGCGTACCGTTCCTCGGCGAGATCCCCATCGATCCGCGTGTGGCCGAGTGCGGCGATGACGGCGAGCCAATCGTTTGCAAGTACCCCGAAAGCGGCGTTGCCAAGGCGTATCGCACTCTGGCGGCGACGGTGGCCGAGCGGTTGCAAAGTATCGACAAAGGACCGGAACTGCCGGAAGTGCAACTGTGAAAGGACATTCGTACTCGTAGGATGGGCCTCGCTCCCTTCGACCCATCCTACGATTTTCGCTTGCGGCGCGGCGATTCTTTCGGTTTTCGCAACCCTTTCTCACACAGCCATTGGTCGGCCCGATCTCGATCCACGCCAAGGAACGGCGGATCGGGATCGACCGCATAATCGAGCGTGCGTTCGTAGCCGTCGTTGCGAGAGCATCGATCCACCAATACCTGCAAATCCAGGGACACGTCGTTGTCATCCTGCAACGGCATCGGATAGACCTCCGCCTTCCGCGGCATCACCACCCGTAGAACGCAGGCCATGTGCGGCGTGCGGCCTTACGGTTTAAGGTGACTCAACGGAAAGGCCAACGTGCGAATGCCGAAAAGATTCGGATCGATCTCGACGAGATTCGCGGTCGAGTGGCAAATGTCCTACTGTTTGCGTAGATACTGCCCGTGGTTCGGCGTCGGCCACGCTCGACGATATACCTCCTTAC
>JAKBCS010000128.1 GCA_021807595.1 Planctomycetota bacterium
TTGTTGATTGCTGCTGGAGTAATTGGACAGTTCGGCGTTGAAGGTGCCGAACAGCGTCTTGCCGCCGGTTTTGCCGCCGTGTTTACCACCGCCGGTGCCGCTGGTGCCGCTGGAGGTGCCGGAAGTCGTGGCCGTCACCACGTTGCTATCGGACGAATTGCCGAAGCTGTTTTCGGCGTAGACGCGGTAGTAGTAAGTCTTGCCCTTGCTCACGCTCGTATCGGAATACGATGTGGCAGTGCCGGAGAGCGTGGTGAGTGTGCTCCAGCTGCTGCCGTTGTTGGAGCGTTGCACGACGAGGCCGGAGGCGTTGGTCGCGTTGTCGGTCCACGACAGATTGACTTGATGGGTCGAGATGACGGCGGCGGACAGATTCGACGGTGCGGCGGGGGCGGAGCCGAAGGTGACCGAGCCGGTGGCGCTCAGGCTGCCGTCGGCGGCCTGCATCGTGGCCGAACCCGTGCCGGTGGAGGGCGCGGTGTACAAGCCGTTGCTGCCGAGCGTGCCGCTGCCGGCGGTCAGCGTCCAGGTGAAGCTCGGTTGCGTCGCCATCGCTTGGCCGAACTGATCCTCGGCGGTGGCCGTGAACTGTTGCGTGCTGCCGTCGGCCAGGGTGACATTGCCCGGCGATACCACTAGGCCGGTGAGCGTCTGATCGACCGTGACGGACACATCGCTGGTCGTCGAAAGGCCGGACGAGTCGGTGATGGTGGCTTCAAACGTATAGGTGCCGGCGGCATGGAAGGTGGCCGTGGTGTTCTGAGCGGCATTGCTGGCATTGACACTGAACGTCGGGGCGGACGCGCCAGACGGCTCGCTGAGGACGGACCAAGTGTAGGTCAGGCTGGAAGCGCCGCTGCTGTCGCCGCCGAGAACGCTCAGACTGGTCGAGGTTCCGGTGACGGTGGAGGGCGAGGCGCTAGCGGCGTTGACCACATATGGCCCTTGGTTCGACGGAGGCGTCGAAGACGAGCTGCCATAGGAGACTAGGCCGGCAACCACATCGTTGGCGATGGGCGTGCCGATGCCGGTAACGAGATCGTAGCCAACTCCGGCGGAGTAGGCTCCATTGCTGCCGGTGGTGATGTCGTGGAAATCGCTGGTGGGCAGTTTGTACAGAGCGGGGAGCGTTTGCGAAGGGCCATCGAGCGTACCCAGACCGTTGAGCGCCCGGCCCTGATCGGCGATGGCTACCAGGGCGGACCACTGCGGCGCGCCGGCGCTGGTGCCATACACCTCGATCCAGCCGCCATAGCCGGACGAATCGTAGACGGCATAGGGCGAGTTCGACGAGGCGTTGTACGACACGTCGGGCACAGCCCGCATGGTGCTGGTCTGGGTAACGACGCCGTTTTGATAGCTGGGCTGGGACTCGTAGGCGCTGATGCCGCCGCCGCTGCCGCTCCAGCCGGTCTCGCTGCCGTAGCCGCCGGTGCTGTTAAGCGTCAGCTGCGTGCCGCCGACGGCCAGCACGTTCGGCGACACCGATCCGTACTCCGGCGCGCCCGACGAGCCGCTGTCGCCGGTCGAGGCCACGAAGGTGACGCCGTTGTGTCCGGTAGGCGTGGTGAAATAGCTGTCGTAAGACGTTTCGCCGGACCATTCGCTGCCGCCCCAACTCATCGACACCACCGACACGCCCGTCTGATTGGCGGCATAACTCACGGCGGTCATAAGGTCCGAGTAGCTGCTGCTATTCGCTTCGACGAGCAGAATGTTCGCGCCCGGTGCCATGGCGTGCGCCCATTCCACATCGAGACTCTCTTCGACGCCCCAATTGGTGTCCGAAGTGGGCAGCGACGAGCCTCCGGTTTGATTGACGACGGTGAATTTCGGCGGGGCGGCCAATCCGTAGGTCGAATCGAAGCTGGCCAAATCGCTGGCGATGTTCGGCTGGCTGTAGGCATCGACGATGGCGATGGTTTGGCCGCTGCCGTTGCCGACGATAGTTCCATTACTGAAAGTAATTTGATTGAATCCATAGGCTTGACTGATTTGTTGTGGGCTAAATCCGGCCGGCTGTCCCGGCAAACCCGAAGGCGTGGCCGTGCTGGCCGTCAATACGCCGAAATCGGGAGTGGCAACGGGATTAAGGGGACTGGTCGAGGGAACGAGTCGCCCTTCCAACTCTTCCAGCCGTAAGGGAAGCACGAACGGACGCACACGACGCCGGGTGGACTTGGAGGATGACGAAAATTTCTTAAAGCATGAGAAAAGACCGCGCATAGAATAACTCCCACCCATGCCAGCGGAGGCAACGAAAGTCCTCCGGCACAGGTAAACTTGCCGTATGGCTATGTGAAATAACACGATAGGGGGCAAATACGGTCCTGGAGGCAACGGACGGGAATGACGCTCCAGTACGAATCGGGCAAGCCGGAGGCCGTGGCGACGGGAAGGCACACCAGCGCGAGTCTTGCCCCGAGGGAGGGTTACGGACGGATACGCCTCCCTACATTTGGTAAAATAGGATATTTTGGCAAAATAGTCAAGACTTTTCCAATCGCTTTTTGGCGAACCGGCAGCGTAAGCTGCCGGGTGATGGCGTGATAGGGCCATCACCCGGCAGCTTACGCTGCCGGTTCGCCTCGGCTATAATGCGGCGTATGAGCAACGGATTTGCCGTGCAGCTGGCTCGCTTTGGTCCCGACTGTGCCTACCCGCCGCCGTCGCGCGCCGAGGCGCAGGGATATTGCAGCTGGCTGGCGCGCACTCATTATGAAAACTTCACCGTGGCCTCAACGCTGTTGCCGCGACGGCTCATTCGCCACTTTCATACCATTTACGCCTATTGTCGCTGGGCCGACGATCTGGCCGACGAGTCCGGCGGCGGCGAGCGCGCGCTGGAATTATTGCGTTGGTGGCGTGAGGAACTGCTCGCTTGTTACGACGGTCGGCCCCATCATCCGGTGTTCGTCGCCCTGCGCGGCACCATTCGCCGTTTCGACATTCCGCCGCAGCCCTTCCTCGATTTGCTCTCGGCGTTTGAGCAAGATCAACGGGTCAAGCGTTACGACACCTTCGCCGACCTGCTCGATTACTGCCGCCGTTCCGCCGATCCGGTAGGCCGGCTGGTGCTGTATCTGTGTGAGGCGTTCGACGACAAGTCGGCGGCGCTGTCCGACCACATCTGCACCGCGCTGCAATTGGCCAATTTCTGGCAAGACGTGGATCGCGATTTCACCATTGGCCGCGTCTATCTGCCGCGCGAGGACCGCGCCCGCTTCGGCTACGGCGAGGACGATCTCGCCGCCCGCCGTTTCACCCCCGCCTTCGCCGAGCTGATGCGTTTCGAAGTGGACCGGACTCGCGAAATGTTCCAGCGCGGCCTCCCCCTCGTCGAGCGCCTGCCGTCCGAAATGCGCACCGACATCGAACTGTTCGCTCAAGGCGGATTGGCCATCCTTCGGAAGATCGAACAACAGGGTTACAACGTCTGGGCGCGGCGTCCGGCCTTGGCGAAGTGGGAAAAGGGACTGCTCTTGGTCCGGGCGCTGGGGCGAAGGTTTCGTTTAGCCGCGACGCGCGGCGGAACGCGGGAACGCCTCGCTTTCCGCTGCGCGTCGCGGCCAAACAAAACTACCTTGTCCGAGTCCCATGCGTATTGCGAACGGCTGGCGCGAAAGCAGGCGGGCAATTTCTATCACGCTTTTCGCCTGCTGCCCACGGCGAAACGGCGGGCGATGTGCGCGCTGTATGCTTTTCTGCGCGTCGCCGACGATCTCAGCGATGGTCCGGAAGACGTGGCCGAGAAGCGCCGGAAGTTGGCGGAGTGGCGGCATCGGTTTGAGGAGATGCTAAACGGGGTTTACCATCATCCGTTGCATCCGGCCTTGCATCGCGCGATTGTGGACTATGGCATCCCCCGCCGCTATCTCGACGAAGCGCTCGACGGCGTTTGCACGGATCTGGACGTAACCTGTTACGACACCTTTACCGATCTTTATAAGTATTGTTATTGCGTGGCGTCGGCGGTCGGCCTGTCGTGCATTCATATCTGGGGCTTTCGCGGCGACAAGGCGACGGAGTACGCCGAGTCGGCCGGCATCGCCCTGCAACTGACGAACATTCTCCGCGATCTCGCCGAGGATGCCGGCCGCGGCCGCGTCTATCTGCCGCGCGAGGATCTCGACCGCTTCGGCTACCGTGTTGAGGATCTCCAACGAGGGCGGCGCGACGACCGCTTCCGCGCACTCATGCGCTTTCAAGTCGAGCGCGCCCGCCGCTACTACGACGCCGCCCTGCCGCTCGGAGAGTTGCTCGATCCCTCCGGGCGCGCGGTGTATCGGGTGATCCTCCGTACCTATCGCGGCCTATTGGACGCCATCGAAAAATGCGATTACGACGTGTTCGGCCAGCGCGTTCGTCTAAGCCAAGGTCGCAAGCTGTGGCTGGCGTTGCAGGCGCTGCCTCTGCGCTGCGGTTGGTAGAGCGCTCCTCGATCGGGTTGCGCACGACGTTGCCGTCGCGCTCCGCTGCGCGTCGCGGCTAACCAACGTCGTGCGCAACCCGCCGGTGCTGCTCCAACGCTCCGCCCGCGCCCTGGATATAATGAAATAGGGCATAACGGAAGAGAGCGACAGGGACCGGAACGATGCGTTTGTTGACCTATAATATCCACAAAGGCGTCGGCAGCGACCGGCGCTATCGACTCGAACGGGTCATTGAGGTCATTCGGGAACAAAATCCCGATCTCATCTGCTTGCAGGAAGTGGATCACAACGTCCGCCGTTCGCGCTTCCACGATCAGCCCGCCTTGCTGGCGCACCATCTGGAGGTCAAGGCCCACCTCTATCAGTTGAACGTGCCGCACCGCGAGGGGGGCTACGGCAATCTCATTCTGTCGCGCTGGCCGTTTCGCAATGAATATCAGGTGTCCATCCGCCACCGCCGCCGCAAACCGCGCGGCGCGCAACTCGTCGTCGTCGATACGCCGGTCGGCCCGCTGCATGTGGTGAATTGGCATCTGGGCCTGCTGGAGAAGGAACGCCGTTGGCAGGCGCTGCATTTACTGAATCACGGATCGTTTTTAGAGTTTGGCCATCTACCGACGCTGATCGCCGGCGACTACAACGATTGGCGCAACACGTTGGGCAAGCATCGCTTCGACCTCCACGGCTTTCGGCAGGCGACGGCACCCATTGGCCGGTTCCGTAGTTTCCCTTCGTTTCTCGCTTTGGCCGCGCTCGACAAAGTGTACTATCGCGGGGATCTCACCATTCAGCACGCCCGCATCGTGCGCACGCCGTTGGCCCGCCTCGCCTCGGATCATCTGCCGTTGGTGGTCGATTTCCAGTTGGCCGTCCCCGCCGAAGCGTCCGACGACGCCTCGTAAACCCGGCAATTCGGCTTTTGAACATCGCCGAATCGGTTAACCGCGACGCGGAGCGGAGCGCAAGATTGTCCTCGCGCTCCGCTCCGCGTCGCGGTTAACCAACCTCATTCACGACCTTAAAACTGGTCGAGCCAGAAGTGGAAGCCGCGATAGTATTTCTGCGGCGTGTACCATTCGTAGCGCCAGTGTGGTTCAAGGAACGGCGGATACGCCATGTAGGCCGGTGGCCTCATGTACGGTTCACCGGGACGTTCCGGCCATTGCTTGCCCTCGGTCGGCCAATAGTTGTGGGGGAAATAGTAGTAGGGGTAGTAGAAGAATTTGCCGATGTTGTAATCGGCGGAGCGAACGGGAGCGTAATAGCCGATGGGCGGCGTCGGCGGCACGGCCATCGCTCCCATGCCGATATTGCCGATGGTGGGAGCGTTGACTCCTCCTCCGGCGGGCGGAGCTTGCGGCGCTCCGGCAGGTGGAGCCTGCGGAGCCTGAGCCGCCCCGGCCATGGCCGCGCCGGCGCGATCCTGAGCGCGGGCCGGAGTCGCTCCCGTAAAGCCGACCGCCAAACTCAATATCGACAACGAACTCGTCAACAGCAAGCGTCGCATCGATGAGATCCTCCGTGACGGAACAAAAAGCATCTCCTCCTCTGGGAATATACCCGGCAAAAGGCAAGGATGCGGCGACAAATGGGGCGCTGGGCCATAAAAAACCATCGAGAATGCTCCAAGGATAGCGCAGGAGATTGCCGTGTTCGTCGTGCCGGAAGTGCGGCGGGGCGAGGCGGCGGCGATGAGAAACGAATATGGATTCCTTCAAGTTTTACGAAAACCCGCTGGTGACTCGGTACGCCAGCCGCGAGATGGCCGAGCTGTGGGGGCCTCAACGCAAATTCTCGACGTGGCGTCGCCTCTGGCTGGCGCTGGCCGAGGCGGAACACGAACTGGAGCTGCGCGGCGACGACGGCGTCACGCCGCGCATCTCCCCCGCGCAGTTGGAGCGGATGCGCGCCCATCTGGACGACATCGACTTCGCCCGCGCCGAGATGCACGAACGCCGCCGCCGGCACGATGTCATGGCCCACATCGACACCTTCGCCGAAGCTTGCCCCGAAGCGCGCGACATCCTCCACCTGGGCGCGACCAGCTGTTATGTTACCGATAATACCGATCTTATTTTATTGAGAGAAGGGCTGCGTCTGCTGCGCGATCGGTTGGTCGGCGTCGTCGATGCCTTGGCCCGCTTTGCCGCGCGTTGGCGCGATCTCCCCACCCTCGGCTTCACGCACTTTCAACCGGCCCAACTCACGACCGTCGGCAAACGCGCCTGCCTGTGGTGTTACGATTTCGTTCTCGATCTCGACGAATTGGAACATCGGCTGGAAACGCTGCGTTTTCGCGGCGTCAAGGGGACCACCGGCACCCAGGCCAGTTTTCTCGCTCTCTTTCACGGCGATCACGAGCGCGTCCGGCAGCTGGATCGGCTCGTCGCCCGCAAGATGGGCTTTGATACGGTCTATCCCGTCACCGGCCAAACGTATTCGCGCAAAGTCGATAGCCAAATCCTCGACGCGCTGTCCGGCTTGGGGCAAACGGTTCACAAATTCGGTACCGATCTGCGCCTGCTCGCCCACCGTCAAGAGATCGACGAACCGTTCGAGGCGGAGCAAGTCGGTTCGTCGGCAATGGCGTACAAACGCAATCCGATGCGCGCCGAGCGCATGTGCGGACTCGCGCGCTTCCTGTCGAGTTTGTCGGTCAGCGCGGCGCAGACGGCGGCGACGCAATGGCTGGAGCGCACTTTGGACGACAGCGTCAATCGTCGGCTGACGCTGCCGCAGGCGTTTCTGTCCGCCGACGCCGTGCTGCGTCTGGCGCTGAACGTCGGCAACGGTCTGATCGTCAACCGCGAAGTGATCGCCCGCAACACGGCGTCGATTCTGCCGTATATGGCTACGGAAAACCTCCTGATGGCGGCGGTGGCCGGGGGCGGCGACCGCCAAGAGATTCACGAGTGCATCCGCCGACACAGCCAGGCGGTGACGGCGGCGCTCAAGGCCGGCGCGGAGAAAAACGATCTTTTGGAGCGCTTAAAAGCCGACCCGCTCTTGTCGCAAGTGAACTTCGACGCGGTCCTGGAACAAGGGCAATTCACCGGCCGCGCTCCCCAACAGGTAGACGAATTCCTCGCCGAGCAGATCGAACCCATCCGCCGCCGCCACTCCCATCTGCTCGACCAATCCGCCGAGGTGAATGTATAACGGTTCGCCGCAGAGCGAGGCGGTTTAGAAGGCGGCGATTTGCGTGGGGATGTCGGGGCGTAGGTGGATGCCTTCGAGGCGGTCGAGGGGGTGTTCGTGCCACCATAGCGCCGCTTGTTCTTCGCTCCATTGATCGGCGTCGAGGCACGAGGCCAAGGCGCGTTCGACGCTGTGGGCATCGGGGAAGCGCCGCGAGGGGTCTTTCTCTAAACAGCGTAAGACAATGGCTTCCAGTTCGGCGGGCAGTTCGGGACGCAGCGCCGCTGGGGGATGGACCGGCTCGTAGGCGTGAGCCATTAGCATCAGCATGGCCGTCTCGCGCACAAAGGGCGGTTGTCCGGTCAAGAGGAAATAGGCCACCGCGCCCAGACTGTAGATGTCGCTGCGCGCGTCCAGTTCGCCTCGACCGGCGGCTTGTTCCGGCGACATATAGGGGGGCGAACCGATGATCGTGCCGTGCTGCGTCAGCCGATCGTCGGGCCTTCCCAGGCGCGTCTCTTGCACCAGACCGAAATCGAGCAGTTTGACCACATCGAACACGCCGCCGCGCTCGCAAGCGATGATGTTGCTGGGCTTGATGTCGCGGTGCAGCAGGCCGACGCCGTGCGCCTCGCGGAGCGCGCCGCAAACCTGGCGCAGCAGATGGATCGCCCGCGCCGGCGGCATGGGGCCATGCAAGCCGACGAGATGTTCCAGATTCTGTCCGGGCAGATACTCCATGACGTAGTAGAAAGTGCCGTCGTCGGCGTGGCCGTAGTCGTAGACCTCCACCGTGTTCCAGTGGGTCAGGGCGGCCATCGCCTGCACTTCGCGTTCGAAGCGTTCCAGGGTGGTCGGATCGCCCGCTTGCTCCGGTCGGATCAGCTTGACGGCGCAGGGACGCCGGAGCAAGAGATGTTCGGCGAGATAGACCTCGCCCATGCCGCCCGAACCAAGGCGTTTGCCGAGACGATATTGGCCGAGTTGTTGCGCCTCGAACGCCTGAGCCTCCAGCACTTGAATGCGATGGGAGCCGAAGACGGCGATGGCCACCGCGACGGCCAAGAAGATTGCCGCGCCGAACAGTGCGGAAAGCAGATCGGCGTGCCAGGGCGAATGATGGTGCGCCACTGCTGCGGGTGTGAGCAACAGGGGCGTCAGCGCGAAGACGAGACTGACCGTCAAACACCGCCGCCAAGTGTTGGGGATGAACACACCGTAGACGATGATGAGGAAGAACCAACGGCTGGTGCTGTTGCCGACCGCTTGCCTCAGAATCAGCGGTGCCCACTCGCAGCGCGACGACGCTTCCAGGGGGCCGTGCGCGAACGACTCGTATTGCAGCCAGGCAAAGAAGATTGCTAGAGAGCCGAAGAGAATCAATTCCAGCGTGCGCAGCCTGCATAAATCCAGATGCGGACGCCGCCAGAGAATCCACGCCAAACCCGCCGCCAGTAGGGCGACGGTTCCTTGAAGCGCCGCACCGATGCCGGACAAAAACGACGGCAAATGCGTATCGAAGAGATTGCGGATCAGAAAAATAATCGTGGGAAACAGAGCGAGCAGCGCGACGAACAAGAGACGTTGTCGCAGCAGGTTCTCCAGCACACCCAAGAAGGCGGAGCCGCCTTGAAGCGACATGGCCACGCGGCATCTCGGCACGCGGCGAACGGAGGACGAGCCGTTGGGTGAATCCACGGCTGCGGCGCGCGAACGCGGAATCGGCGGCGGTTGCTTCATCGATGCGGATGACCTCCCATGAGGGATCCGATTGGTCCTCTCCTATAACTATACCCACGACCTAGCGATAAGGAAAGCTACCGAAGGCGAACCGGCAGCGTCAGCCGACGGGTGAGGCGAACCGGCAGCGTCAGCCGACGGGTGAGGCGAACCGGCAGCGTCAGCCGACGGGTGAGGCGAACCGGCAGCGTCAGCCGACGGGTGAGGCGAACCGGCAGCGTCAGCCGACGGGTGAGGCAAACCGGCTGGGTAACGCGATTAGGTATGGACCGCGTCGAAGAGAACGAGGGCGTGCGGGCCGAAACAGAGGACGGGCAGCCAAGCCGCGAAGGCGGGATTGAGAATCTCGTTGTCGCCGAGCATTTTGCAGGCGTAGCAGACGGCGAAGAACAAGCCGCACAGAACCAGACACATGCCGCTGCTGATAATGACGTTGCGGTTCTGATCGCGCAGAATCACCGACAGACCCATCACGACCAAAACCATGCCCAGCAATGGCCGGGTCAGGCGCGTGTGGAACAACACCGCCATCGATGCCAAGCGCGTCGATTCGGGGCGCTGCAATTCCTCGTACAGATCGGGCGTCGAGGCCATGATGAACCAGTTGGGGTTGCGAGTCACCGCGTCGAAGTCGATGTCGCGGGTATACAGGAAATAGCGGCCGCTGTCGCGTTCTTTGCTGTCGCGCGGGGCGTGCGTCACATCCAACTGATCGAGGATGCCGGGGATGGACGGGACATCCGCGGGCCAAGCGCCAACCAGCTCCCAGCCGCCCTGACGCTTCTTGGGACCGGGAACGTAATAGGCTTTCGTGGCCGAAAGATGGATCAACGTGCCGCCCAGCTTCTCGGGGATGGTGACGAAAAAGCCCGTGACCGACTTGTCGCGGCGATTGGCATGATCGCCGTTAACCAGGATGTTGTTCGCTTCCCACGCCGAGTGTACCGTGACCGTCTTCTGTCCGCCGGGGTCATCGCGGTCCAGCGCCAATTTGTCGGCGATGCGCGGAATGACCCATTCCTGATTCACCACCGTCAGGCCGAGCATGAAAAAGGCCGACATCAACACCGGCACGACGATGCGCCGCGTCGAAATACCCGCCGACAACAACGGCACTTGCTCGTTGTTGCGCTGCATCCACGCCACCGTGAACATCGCCGCCAACAACACGATGGCCTCGCACAGCCGATCGAATATCTGCGATACTTTATAGCCGTAATATGTGGCGATGCGCAAAAGAGATGCCAATAATCCCTTGTTGTGATGCGTGAAGTCGTCGAGATTCGTGAACAAATCCACCACGACGTACAAGCTCAACAGACTGGCCAAACAAACGAAATACGACTTGAAATAGCCGCGAATCATCTGGCGGTCGATGAGCTTGAAGATCATGTTCCCTTAATCCTCATCGGCTATCTTCTCGGCAATCGACTTTCAGGATCATTACCTAAAAACACTCCATGAACCCTATCTAATTTCCGATTGGCGACTGCCGACTGCCAATTGCCGACTGCCGGGACGATAGGTTAGGACGTATTGCTTCACATAGTCGTTGGCCGAGGTGCAGACCCACGGGCCGAAGCCGTGCGCCTTCATGTCGAGGAGTGCTTCGTCTTGCGTCCAACCCTGATATTCCATGCGATAGATAGCGGTCAACAGTCCGGTGCGATGCAAGCCGGCATGGCAATGGATCAAGACCGGATAATTCGCCTCGTCGTCGAGAAGGGCGAGCATTTCGTCGATGGCCGGCGGACGCCTGGTGGGGACGAGATGGCGCGGCAAAAGCGTCGGCATCAGGTGAACGTAGCGCACGCCCAACTCGCGGCATAGTTCGCTCTCTTTGATGGTCCCGCGATCCCAGAAACCGCAATCGAGAGTCGGATCGGGAACCTCGTCTTGGACGTTGATAATGGTGCGCAGGTGATGGCAACGCACGGCCTCGGCGAACCCCTCGGCGGTCATCTGTCCGCTACGATAAACGCGGCCCGGTTCGACCACGCGCAAGCGTTTGTAGGTATCGTAGACGCCGCGAAAGAAGACCATCGGGGCGACGACGAGAACGACGAGCAGGGCTGCCACGATCGATCCGCGAATCACTCTGGCCATGCATCTTGCTCCCAAAGGACCGGCTTTAGCATATCGGCCCAGGATTGTGGCATCTCGACCCAAAATTCACAAGCCGAACCGGCAGAGTAAGCACGAACCACCGAGCGGGGGGGTCGTAAGCCCCCCTGACTTATTCCTTGGAACGAGGTTTACGCTTTCGCCTGGCCTCTTGGCCACGATTACTCGGCCTCCACCGAACGCAGTGAAGCGGTCGGCTTCGATTCGGAAACGTAGGGCGGCGGAGGCAAATGGCTCAAGGGAGGCAGCATCGCCGGCATCGATTCGAGACGCACGCCACTGCTGGCCAAACGTCCAGGCAGGTGCAGCGTCGTCGTTTGCGCCGCGCCCACATTGCCCATCATGTCGGTGGCTTGGACGCGCACATAAACGGTAGCAGGAACCCAGGTTGGCATCGTCCAGTCGTAGCGCCCATTGTTCTCGACATCGGCGACGATTGGTTGCCACGGGCCGTCGGCGCGTTCGGCGTAGAAGAGCGAAATCGGGCGAGGTCCCAAGTGAGAGTCCTTGGCCGACCATCGAACGACCAATGACGGCGTGAGAGTCGCCACGCTCAGCTCCGCGCCTTGGACCTGCACGACCGGCTTGGTTAGATCGACGGCCACCCACATTTGTGGCGGCTCGCCCGGTTGCGGCGGTTGATTTTTCGCAGAATCCGTCTTGCTCCGCGCGATCATCGTGAAGCCGTACAACCCTTCGTCCTTGACATCCACCATCACCGAATGGGCGGTGCGGTTCACGATGTCGTACTTCTTCCACGAACGCGAATCCGTCGTGCCCCACAATTCCACCCCAGCCACTCCGGTCGAAGCGGGATCTTTGACATCGTAATGAAATTCGATGCGCTTGCTGTTGAAGAGTTGCAACATCCCCAGGTTAACTGGTACCGATTTGACGGCCGCCGCGCGCGCATTGCCCTTGGGTTCGACGTAAGTTGCTTGTTTGATCGTCGAATCGTCCGCTTTAGTCGTTTTCGAAGCGACGGTCGGCGTCGGAGTCTTCGCCTTGGCCGCGACGGTGTTGCTCGACACGTTCTTCTTGACGGTCGGCGTGTTTTGCGACCAGGATTTCGATTCCGGCGAGGTGGAACTGTAGAATTGCGACGCGTAGTTGTTATTGGCCATCGGCCTCTGCGTTTGACTTTCCATCTCATATTGGACGCTTTGTTTCGACGCCTGCCACCGTTCCCCTTGCGGTGGAGATGGCCGCGTGCCGTTGTAAGTGTTATCGCTCATCGGCTCGCGGTCGAGTCCCATACATCCGCCCATCGTCGCCGCAGCGGCGATGAGGCTTATCGTCCATCGATTCATCGGTCGTTCCCCCTTCCCATCGGGACGGCTCACTCGCCTGCCCAACGCCTGGCCTCCCCCGCGTCCTCGCGCGACGGGAAGATCGCGCGCCGAACGCCTTATCTACAAACACGAATTCGGTAACGCCTCATAACCGCCGACAGGTCATCGGTCAAGAGCTTTTGCCTTCTGGAATCGAGCGCGTTACGGCTGCGTGAAGATGAGCAACCCCATGCCCTCGGGCCGGAGCGATTCTTCCGGCGCTTCGGCGGGCAGCGAATAGGCTTGGACGCCGTGTCCGGGAAGCACGCGCACCACGTTGCACGCCCAGGCTCGTCCCTTCGTGACGCGGTCGCCGGACAAAGCCAAGAGGGGAATGGCCGCTTCGACAACCCATCCCTTCGGTTCGGAATGGACGGCCACGAACCAGCGCGGATCCCAGGTCTTGTCGCCCCAACAATCCTCGCACACGCAGCCGCGCTGGTCGATTTGCAGGTGGTAACAAGTGCAGTAATCGCGGTCGAGATCGAGCAGGATGCTCACACGATCGTGGCCGCGCAGATCGGCGTCGCGCGTCCGTGCCTTGACCGGCGGCACATCCCTTCCAGTCGGATGCGAACACTGTACCGCGAGATAAAGAAACTCGTTATCGTAACGGAATTGCACCTGGGTGGAGTTGTCTTTGACCGTGTCGCCGGCCGCGTTTTGCAGCTTGCTCGCTTTGTTCTGCCAGCAAGGGTCGTCGAGTTTGCCGTCGAGTTTAGGCCGAGTGCCGGTGAAGGGACAAGTCAACACCGGCTTGGGCGGTGCGCCGGCGCGATTGGCTAACCACAACTCGGCTTGGGCGGCGGCGCGCCACGGTCCCTCCGGTTGGTGGGCAATGAAATGCGTGTACCACTTCTGCGGCGTTTCAAAATCGCCCAGCGTCCGCCGCGCCGACTGCAAGCAGAACTGCATCGACGGATCGGCGGTCATCAGCGATCCGAAGCCGGCCAAGCGAGGTGCCAAGTCGAGGCTGCTCTGATACCATTGGCGAATCTGATCCTGCGGAGCGAAGAGGAACTTTTGGCTCTCGTGTTTGGTGGTCAGCAGTTCCGGCTGTTCCGGCCGTTCCTTCATGCCCGGTTTCCAGGCCGGCATTTTTATGCCCGGCACATTCGCGTCCGGATCGCCCCGCTTGCCGAGCGTCGTGCCCTCGTGGATGGGCATGCCGTGTTGATTCGATTCGACGACGAGGAACTGTCCCAACTCGTGGCGATGGCGGGCTTCGCTGCTGCTATTGTGGCGAATCAGCCAACGATAGCTTTCCATCGCCAACGGATGGGTCGGATAGCGCTTGACCACCAGGGCGAAGATCTCGCGGGCCAGGCTCCATTGTCCCATGCGCACATAGCGATTGGCGACGGCGAAAGCGGTGGAGGCCGCCATGTCGTCGGGCATGTCGGTTAACATCGGCCCGACGCGCGAAAGCAGACGATTGGGATCGTTTAAGGGTCCGGACGGCGTTTCGGAGAGCGCTTGAATGGCGGCGCGCCGGTGGATGGCCTCGGTCAATTCCTCGCTCATTTCTTCGGAGTCGGTGCGCGCGCGCCGAGCCAAGCCGCCGACCGGCAGATCGATGCCTTCCATGAGCGAGCGGTGGCGAGCCGCGTCGTTGATGTGAGCGGCGAGCAAGCGGAAATCGCGCCGCGCCGGCAAGACGGTGGCCGCGCCGGCCAACATCGAAGCCGGGGGAGCGGCGAACTCGCGCGGCGACGCTTGCAAGCGCGCCACCGCCTCGGTCAGGTCGAGCCGAACCTGCGCCGGCTCGCCGTCGCACACACCGTAGAGCTTGGAGGCTTGCCACGGTTGCAGCCCCAGGCCGGTGAGCTGTTCGGGAAACGTCTTGGCGTCGCCGGCTTTCTCGAAGGCGGCACGCACCGCCTCGGCCATGAGCGCATCGCAGCCAAAACCGTTGGCCTTCTCTTCGCCGTTGTCCGCGATGACAACGGAAGGCTGCCAGACGCGGATGGCCAATACCAATTGGCGCAACAATTGATCGGCGGCTTGATCTTCTTGCATCGCATTCCAGGCGCGGAGCAGGTCGAGACGGGGTAGACGGAGTTGATGCGACGACACGGGAAAGGCCCACAGCATTTCGCCCGCCGCCCCACCGGCTTGCCGCATTGCCTCGGCCAGGCGTGCCTCCTCGCTCGACCGATCGAGCGACGCCGTCGTCAAGTCCGAAGCGGTCGCGCGCAGCGCGGCGCACAAATAGCCGTCCTGTCCGCCCAGTTGTGCCACGGTATCGAGGGGGATGCCGCCCGCGCGCGCGTGGATCAGCAGCACGGCGGCCCGCTGTCCGCCGCGCTGCTGCGTTTGCCAGGTCTTGCCGCCGTCCGTGGTTGCCGTGATGGTTCCCAATTCGCCGACGGCCCAGCCGTGCCGTTCGTCGGTAAAGTAGATGCCGTGCAGAGGCAACGTCTGTCCGGTGCGCACGACTTTCCAGGTTTGTCCGCGATCGTCGCTGTGCAGCGCCGCCGAGCCGGGGCGTCCCACCACCCAATAGTGTGATCCGACGCCATGCGCGGCATGAAAATCCCAGGCGCGGCGCACATTTTCGGGCAGGTCGAGGTTGACGTACTTCCACGTCGCGCCGCGCGTGCGCTCGCTGCGTAAGATCAGACCGCCTTGGCCGACCGCCAAGCCCTCGTTACCGCGCAGCTGCACGTCGAACAAGCTGCGCCCGCCGAGGGTATCCATGTTCACTTGAAACACGCGATCCTTGCGAATGGTGGCCAGGCGATTCCATGCCCCGGCCAGCGCGCCTTCGCCGTTGTCGCCGAATGCCGCCGCCATCCACGACGACGCACGATTTCCCGGCACCGGCTGCCAATTGCGTCCGCCGTCCGCAGTAACGAACGCGCCGGAAGGATGGGCATCGTTGCCGTCGCCGACGAGATAGCCGACTTTGTAACCGTCTTTTTCATTGACGAATCGAACGCGGTTCAGTCCCGGCAGCATGTTGAGCATGAGGCGCTGCCACTTCAAGCCGCCGTCCTTGGTGAACAGCACGACGCCCGTGCTGCCGCCGCCGTTCGGTAATTCTTCGCGTCCGACGACCCAGCCGGTGTACGGATCGAGAAAGTGCAGCGACCGCAGTGAGGCGCGCACGCCGCTGGGCTGACGTTCCCAGTGCTTGCCGCCGTCGATGCTGTGCCAGATGACGCCTTCATCGCCGACCGCCCAACCTTCGCGGTTGTCCCAGAACTGCACGGCGCGCAGCGCCGCGTCCTCGAAGTTGCGCAAATCGGCGCAGCGCGCCGACGGACTCAGAGCCATGATTGCCGCCACGGCCCACAAGATGGACGGGACGCGAAGGATTCGCATGAGTGTTCCTCGGTTTGCTCGCGAAAAGCAATAGGGCGAGCGGGGGCATTGGCCTCCCGATTGATCCGTTTGCACTTAGGTCTGTTCCGAAAGATCTATCTCCCCTGTACTCAGGGGAGAGGGGCTTCTAAAAAGCTCCCCTCCCCCGAGTACAGGGGAGAGGGGCTTCTAAAAAGCTCCCCCTCTCCCCTGTACACAGGG
>JAKBCS010000011.1 GCA_021807595.1 Planctomycetota bacterium
AACTCCTCCGGCTTCGGCAAAATGCCGGCGGCATCGAGATAGGTGCGGCGCAGGAACTCGGCATCGGTACACAACGGCGATGGCGGAATGCGTAGGCTCTCCAGTTTTTTGAGGACCAGTCCATCGATGCGATCCGACGCGGAGCGTGGGATCGAGAATTGGGGCGTTGCGAACACCTTTGGATCGAGGGTGTCCGGCAGCGGAACGGCGATGCGGTTGGCGGCGACGAGGTTGGAATACCAAACGGTGATTGCGGTTTCGCCGTGACCGACCACCGTGGCCTTGCCGTCGGCGTTGACCGTGGCGACGAGATCCGCACTGCTGTTGAACTTGGCCCAGCGCGTCACGTCCTCGCTGTGTCCGTCGGCGTACCAGGCGCGGACGACGATTTGCTGTGCGTCCTTCGACTTCAGGACGGCGACGGACGGCAACAATTCGAGGCGCTGGATACGAGTATCGTTGGCGCGCGGCCCCGGCGCGCCGCCGGCGATCCAGTCGGCGAGGACGCGATAATCCGTCGAACCGGGTTCGATCTTCTGTCCGCCGCCGTGGGCTACCGCCTGCGTCGGCTTAAGCAAGAACAGGCTTCGCCCCGGCTCATTTCGATCGATGCGCCGTCCCAATGCTTGCCGCGTCAGTGCGAAATGGTCGCTATCGGGATCGTAGCCGCGCAGCGACAGTTTCAATCCGCCCTTGCCGGCCAGCGCACCGTGACATGCCCCGGAGTTACAACCCGCCCTTGTCATCAGCGGGATGACGTGATTGCGAAAACTCCAAGTGTACGGCTCCTTCGTCTTGCGAACCGTCACTTGGATCGACGATTGTTTGCCGTCCACGCCGGCTGCGATTGTCGTCTCGCCATCGCCGACGGCACGCACAATCCCGACGGAATCCACGATGGCAACGCTCGGATGCGAGGAAGAAAACTTCGCTTGCGACGTGCGTTCGCCGACGACTTGACCGTTCTCCTCCGCGACGACGAGCAGACGTTGAGCGGCGTGCGGGCCGGTTAGCGCGACGTCGGACGGCAAGATTTTCAATTCCTCGGCGAAGAGCGCCGACGGCCAAAAGACAAAGCAGAAACCAACAATGAAAATAGTTCGCATGATGCTTCTCGAAAGACATTGCCGTATTGGATCGTTCGCTCTCAGGCTTCCTCGCTGCCCAGCTGGCGGGCTTGATATTCGTCCTCTCGACGCTTCTCTTCCAAACATTCGATGTAATCGCTTCGCACCGAAGGATGCAGACGCTCCGCGAACGGTTCTTCAAGTTGATGAACGCGGATGAGGGAGACGACATCGGCGAAGTCTTGATGACGCCGCGCCGCGAGCTTCAACTGAAGGAGTGTAGCAAGATCGATAACTTGCATTTCCTCGATAGTTTCGCTCGCCGCCGACGGATCGGGAAAGATAATCGGCCCAGGCTGGCCATTGCCTGGATAGAGGCCGGCAAGTAAGAAATCGATCGTCACTCCATTTTTGCGATCGGTGAACCGGCGTGAGAGTTGTGGAGTGATCTCGTAGTGTTCGGGCACGAATCGCTTGCGAAACTCGGCCAAACCCTCTTTCGTCAAGAGGACATCCAGGTCGTCTGTCGTCCGTCGATGACCGTGAGCGTTCACCGCCATGCCGCCGACGATGGCATAAGGGATCTTGGCTTTCAGCAATTGTTTGACGAACCGCCGCATCGTCTTATAGACGGGGTCGTTTTTCTGGAAGAACATATCGACTTCCTTGATTCTATCCCAGACGCTGACAGGGGTTTTCATCGCCAATCAACTTCCTCTGTGGGCAATCCTTTACGATTAATAAAGTAAGGCGGTTTTCCGCATGGTATTTCCCAACGTTTTCCTCAAGACGAATCCGCTCACCTTCATTCGTCGCCCCACTTCTTGAGTCTGCAATGCAGACATCGCCGACCCAATTGGTTGACAAACATTCCTCGCTGGAAAAAAAATCGGCGGCATCGGGGACAACGCCAGTAAGTCAATCGAATGCCGGCCGCCGCGAAGGCGAGCATCCATGCGCCGGCGATGGCGGGGAATATGCGCTCGACAAGATTACCGGGCAGCACTTGGCTCAGGAGGATGCCAACGCCTGCGACGAGAGGAATGCCTCCCAACCACATGCTCCAGAACATCAACAGCCGCTTGCGATACTCGTTCCATTGTTCAGCGTACATGAGTACATACCTCCCTTCGGGCTACAGACGCAGTCAGATTTCACCCTCGCCCAGTTGCCGCGCCTCGTATTCCTCTTCGCGCCGTTTCTCTTCCAGACATTCGATGAAATCTTTCCGCACCGATGGATGCAGTCGCTCCGCGAACGATTCGTCGAGTTGATGGACGCGGATCAGCGACACGACATCGGCGAAGTCCTGATAGCGTCGAGCGGCCAGCTTCAGTTGAATCAGCGTCGGCAAATTGACGACCTCGATGTTGTCGATCCGCTCGCGCACGGCGACGGGATCGGGATAAGCGATGGGGCCGGGCTTCCCTGTGCCGGGAAATAGGCCCGTGACCAGAACGTCCAGCGACACGGCGTTGCCTCGATCGACGAAGCGGCGTGGGCGGCCGGAGATTGCGTCGAAGTCCTGTCCGACGAACTGTTTGTGAAATTCCGCGAACCCCTCCGGCGTCAGCAATATGTCGAGGTCATCGGTAGTTCGTCGATGGCGATGAGCGTTGACAGCCATGCCGCCGACCACGGCATAGGGGATGTTGGCTTTCTCCAATTCCACCGCGACCCAATTCATGGTCTTATGAACGGGATCGGTGCCTTGGAAGAACCTATCGATCTCCTTCAGACGATTCTGGAAGTTGAACGGTGCTGTTTTCACAATCGTTCCTTCCCCTCGGTCGAGCGCGGTTTTTCGCTACTCTGGCGATTTCGGAAACCGTAGACGCATCTCTTCCAGTTCGCGGCGCAGCCGAGTCATCTCTGTTTCGGCAGCGTCGGCGCGTTGTTTTTCCTGTTCGGCGTTCTGTTGAGCGGCGTCGGCGCGTTGTTTTTCCTGTTCGGCGTTCTGTTGAGCGGCGTCGGCGCGTTGTTTTTCTTGTTCGGCGCGTTGTTTTTCTTGTTCGGCGCGTTGTTCCATTCGCTCGTCTTCGCGCAGAATGAGCCGTCCGGATTCGTTGTAAAATCGCAACCAAGTCGTGGTTTCGCCCAGATAGGTTCCTTTCCAAGGCCCCACCCATAGCCGCAATTGATCGCTCCACAGCCAGCCGCGCTTGTCGGGCTTTATCGGCTCATAGACTTGGTGTTCGTTCAATCGCAAACCTTCGAGAGTGTTCACCTGCGGCTGGCACAAGAAATACTCCGGGGTGCGGAAGGTGTCTTGGTATAATGCGCGTTTGTCGACGCGATCGATCTTCTCGGTAGTCGGAGACAGCAATTCGACGATTACATTGGGATAGTGCCCCTGTTCGTCCCACACGGCATAAAAGAGACGCGGACGGCGGCGTTCCACGCCGGATACATAAAAGAAATCGGGTCCGCGAAACTTGGGACGATTGTCCTCCTCGCCCCACTGTTCTTGGCGATAGTACAAGAACATATTGCCACCGACGTAAAAATCCTCGCGTTCGCGGAAGTGGCAGGCGATCGAATCGATCAGCAGATTCATGGCGGAGCGATGCCAGGGTGTTTCCAAGGGTTCACCATCGTCGTAAGGGAGATCGGTGGGTGGCGGCACCAGCAACTCGATCGGATCGGGCACCCATTCGCAACCGGGAGGAGAGGGCGCTTCCGACGGAAGGACAACGGCTTGAGGATTCATCAAAACAACTCCTTTATCGGCTGGGCATCGTAATCGGCCAGTGGCATAGGGCGATTCTGTGGTCCTGGCAGTTCGCGGTGCGGATCGAGTCCGAGTCCCTTGTAGATCGTTGCCGCAACCATGGCCGGGGTGACGGGCCTGGTCTTGGGAAGATAGCCGAGTTCGTCGGATTCGCCGACGACGCGCCCTCCCTGGATGGGACCGCCCCCCATGAGGATCGTCCAGACGCCGGGGTGATGATCGCGTCCTCCGGCGGGATTGATCTTCGGCGTGCGGCCAAACTCGCCCATCGCCGTTACGATGGTGGTTTTCAAAAGGCCGCGATCGTGGAGATCTTCCAGGAGCGTGCTATAGGCGCGGTCGAAGTCGGGGGCGACGAGCCGAGACATCTCGGCGATGTCGGTGAACGGCCTCGATCCGTGGATGTCCCAGGTAATCTCGTCGAATACCGTTTCGTACATATTCACCGTGACGAAGCGGACGCCTCGTTCGATGAGCCGTCGCGCCAGCAAGCAGCTTTGCCCGAAGCGCGTCCGTCCATAGCGTTCGCGTGTGGCAGCGGGTTCTTTGTCCAGCGCGAACGCCTCGCGCGCCTGGGGACTCGACATTAAGCGATATGCGAGATTGAAACTGTCGTCGAGTTGCTTCGCTTGAGCATTCTTTTCAAAGGTATCGAGCGCGCCTTCGACGGCGTCGCGCATCCGTTGTCGCCGTTTGGCGCGGACGGCGGAGATGTAGTCCGGCGGCAACAGGTCGGGAACCTTGAAGTCCTTGGCCGACGGATCGGCGTTGAGAACGAAGGGATCGTGCTGCTTGCCGAGGTAACCGGCCGTTTGGCCGTGCGGCATGTTCCCGCCGGTGCGTCCCATCGGTCGCGGCAACAGGACGTGGGCCGGCACTTCGCCGCGCTGCCCCTTCAGATAGCCGAGGACGCAGCCGATGTGCGGATGCTCGATGCCGCCGCCGAACAGCCGACCCGTCTGCATCATCTGATGTCCCGTGTCGTGGACGGCGGCAGCGGTATGATACACACTGCGAATTAGCGAATACTTATCGGCCTGTTGGGCCATCTTCGGAAAGATCTCCGTGATGCGGATGCCCTCGGCCTTGGTGGCGATGGTTTTGTACGGACCCCGTATCTCGGCGGGCGCGTCCGGTTTGGGATCCCAAGTGTCGATGTGACTGGGAGCGCCGAGCAAAAACAGCATGATACAGTTGACGTCCTTGCTCGGCTCTTCCGCGGAGGCCCGAGCGGCGAACAATCCGGGCAGCGTCAATCCGAGCAATGGTACCGCGCCCGCGTGCAGGAAGTCGCGGCGTGTCAAACCATCGCAGACCGAAACACCTCGATCGGCCTCGAAACGCAGCATGACGGGCTATCTCCATGGAGTACGTTGTACGTTGGGCGGCAAGTCCGGGGATGTAGTCATTTTAAGGTACTCTCCGTCAAAGGAGAAGGCAACGAAAAAGATCGCCGCGTGGATCGAACTCGGCAACTCGCCCCTCTATCACAGTCTCTTTTCTTCGTGTAGGATCGCGGTGATGAAAGACGAATCGACTGCTCCAGACTTCGACGAGCTTGCCGTTAAGATCGCGCGATTGGTCCAAGAGCGCGGATGGAATAAAGAAGAGTTTGCGCGCATCGCCAGGCTCAATCGTCACACGGTTCGACAAATCCTATCGCCGGGGGAACATCGACGTTTGCGCAACGCCACCATCGGCGCGTGCGCCCGCGCGCTGGGGCTAACGGTTCACGAACTGCGCGCGATGCCGTTGGAGCGTTTGTTGCCGCGCATGAACGAAGGGCATCCAGCCAACAGCGCTTCCCCGCTTCGCCGTCTCTACGAAAAGGCCGATCGGCTAGAGTTGGTGACTTGGATCGAACGCAATCCCGATCGCGCCCAGCAATTGTCCGATGGCGAGGTCGATGAACTGTTAGCGCTGCAAGAATCGATCGACGCCTTAGATGCGGTGGGTGTTGAGGAGTTTGTAAGGCGATTGGAACGCCACCGTCGCCTGGTGCAACAAGTCCAGGTCATCGAAGCCAGCGAATATCGTGATCTGCTCGAACAGTTGGTCGATTTATTGTATGAGAAGACGCAGACCGAGCGCGAGGGATCGTAAGTCGTCTTGACCCGTGGAGGCGATTACATAATATAAGACTATGTCTCAGCAAGCCGCTTCGACTTCCATCGCTTCCACTCGGCTCTCCCAATCGAGATTTCACTGGCACACCGACACCTTCCGCGCGCTTCGACATCGCAATTATCAGCTGTACTTTTTCGGTCAATTCGTCTCGGTCACAGGCTCGTGGGCGCAGAGCGCGGCGCTGACGTGGTTGGCCTACGATTTGACGAAAGAACTGAGTTGGCCGGCGCGGGTCGGAGCCATGCAGGTGCTGCCAACCTTTTTACTGGGTGCATGGGGAGGGAGCCTCGCGGATCGATGGCCCAAGCGCCCTCTCATCTTTGTAGCACAGGCGATGCTGCTCTTTCTCGCACTCTTGCTCGGTACACTGGTGCTGTTCGGACAGGCGACTCCTTGGCTTCTGTTAACGGTGGCTGCGGCGGCGGGCATCGTCAATGCCATCGACCTGCCCGCCCGTCTGTCGTTCGTCATCGACCTTGTGGGACGCGAAGACTTGCCCAACGCCATCGCGCTAAACTCGATGTTGTTCAATCTGGCGCGGATGCTCGGGCCGATTGTCAGTGGCGTTCTCTTCGCCGTTGCCGGAGGAGGACGAACCGGACAAAATGCCGCCGCCGTCTGTTTCCTACTGAATGGGCTGAGCTTTGTCGGCGTCCTGATCGCACTCGCCTGGATGGACTTGCCTCCCGCCCTCGTCGGTCGAGCGCACGCAAAGGGAAGGGACTCGTTGGGCGAAGGGTTCCGTTATGTGGGCCGTCATCCCCGCCTAATGCTGCTCTTCCTGCTCTCTGGGGCCATGTCCTTCTTCGGTTGGCCGATCCTGTCGTTGTTGCCTGCCGTGGCCGATCAACGCCTGCGGGGTAGTGCGGATTGTTATGCGTGGCTGCTCAGCGCCATTGGCGGCGGCGCGGGAATCGCCTCGCTTCTAGTGGCTTCGTTTGGTTCGCGGCTTCCGCGACGCTGGTTTTTGGCCGCTGGGGTAACGTTGGCTTCATCTTCTTTACTCGTTCTGGCTTCGGCTCGTTCTCTCCCCTTAGCCATGACCTGCTGCGCCTTCCTCGGTTGCGGCCTGATTCTGTTCTTCCCTACCAGTCAGGCGATCGTGCAGCTGAACTCTGCGGATCGCATGCGCGGGAGAGTGATGGGTATCTGGTCAATGGTCCTCAGCGGTGCCTATCCTTTGGGACATTTACTAGCCGGCCATGCGGCAGACCGTTGGCTCAAAAGCGGCATCGACTCTGCAATTCTGAGCCGCGGACTCAACGTGCAACCCAACGAAGCGCAAGGGTTGCCGTTGGTCTTGGCCATCATGGGATTGGGCATCGCCGTTTCTTCCGCGCTCGCTTTCGCCTTGGCTCTCAAGGCATCCGCTTCCACATGCCGCCGTCGCCTCGCAGTGACCGACGGCGAGCAAAAATGCAACAAGGCGCTTCAGCTTTGAGCAGTCGATTCCCGTTCTCAAGAGTGCGACAAAAACGAATGCGTCGGAGCTTCCAAGGCAATCGAAAGCGCAACTCATTCTTTTTATTACTGTTAGGAGAACCCTCCCTCCTAATCCGCAAAACCGTGTCCGAGACGACGCATTTGGCACGACGATTGCTCACTTTTCCCTTGCCTACCGAATGGTCTTGATGAGATGTTGGCTTGGCAAGACCCTCCTTAAAACTTGCTCCGACTGAGATGTATCGGGTTGTCATCCCCTGCGACGGAGTCTACCTCCAACAATTGCATCCTTCGTCGATGTCGGTTGGATGTAAACTGCTTTTGACCCCGCCAATGACTTTTTTGTCCTTCCTTCAGGGAGTCTCGTGTTGTTGAAGCATTGCGTGCGGCTTGCACTAATTGCCGGTGTCTTCACGACTTTGTATGCGGTCGTGTCTCATTTGATGGTTTCCAGCGTGGACGGCGAGAGCGTAAACCTTGCTCGTAGCTTCTTGACCGAATTCCGGCGTTCGGAAGCGCTCGAAGTGCGCGGCATCGAGATTGCCCAGTCGATGCAAGTGAAGAAGGCGATCGTCGAAGATCTGATCGCCGATCGCTTATCCTTGCGCGAGGCCGAGGAAAGGTTCCTCGACTCCGATTCGATGGTCGAGGCGGATCAGAACGGCTTAGTGCCGCGCTACCGATCCCCCGAATCGGAACAGGATCTCTGTCGTCAGGTCGTGGCTTGGACGACTTCTCTTCTCGACGAGAAAGGCACTCCGCAAGAAGCGAAACGTGTTCGGCGTCGATTGATGCGTCAGATCGAAGAACAGTTTCCGCATCAGAAATTGCTCTATTGAACCAGGAAGTCGAGTGAAAATCGCCCATGCTCTGCTAAACGATCCCCGTCGAGAACCGAGGCCGTACGCGCCTCAATCGTCCATTCGCGAGGCGCTTTAGCCTTCGTCGTAACGCAACCCGGTTGCATCGCGGAGCGCAAATGCGATCTCTTTCATCTGCATCTCGCTCCAGCCGGAATACACGGTGTATGCCGGGAAGCCGTGATCGCGGCACAGCGAAACGTGGAAGGTGACTTGGTGGATGACAAAATACCACCAGACGATGCCGGGGAGAAGGCCGGAAGCGAGCAAGACAAAACACACAAAATACTCTAAGTACCCCAGTTCTCGATGTCTCCCGCTGGCGATGCCTTCGAAGCCGCGCACGTCGATCGTCTGAGGTTTCCGGGCAAAGAATCCGAAGCGCCACGTCTTCGTCAACTGCACGCGCCCGCGCGAGTCGCGCGTGAGACGAAGGTGGTCGAAGGTGCCAAGCAAGAAAGCCAGCATCGCCGTGACGAGGCTGATGCAGAAGAGAAAGACGACGAAAGAAAACTCGTAGCGCAGCACGCCGAGCAATCCCGCGACGAAGAGACCGAGCGCGCAAGATGCGAAGATGGTGAAACGTCTCGAATAACCGACGTTCGTTTCCCAAGCGCGGTCGAGAGGTTGATAGCTTTTGGCGATCTTCTTCCGCTTCTTAAGGTGATAGCCGCAGCGAATGCACAACACGGAGCCGGACGGCAGCAGTAGGCCGCATTTCGGACAGGGCACATCGTCCGCGCCCGTCACGGCATAGGGCGACGAATCGTCTTCGTCGTCGCCCTGGCGGTCGTCGGGCTCATCCACGGAAGGGCACCATACTGGTTCCACGCCGACGGCGGGCCTCGTGTCCCGATCGCATTCGGGACATTCGCGTTGTCGTCGCAAGAGCCGACCGCAGCGACGGCATGGAAACCGTAACTCATCGGCCGGTCTCTCGCCTGCCGGTTCGGTTGGCTCTGTCACCGGCGTCTCGTCGTCGAGCAGCCAGCGTTCGGCTTGCTCCTCGACGACAGGCTTGGATCGAGCAATGTCCTGCATCATTTTCGGACTCGGTGCGTCTACTTCTTGTCGCGCCGAGTCTGGAACCTCGCAGATCACGCCGCACGAACATTGAATTTTGTTGCGCCGATAACCGTTGGGAATCGCCACGCGATGCCCGCAGCCCTGGCAAATAATGGGCATAACGCAATCCCCTCCTCACGGGTCGAAAACGATCCGAACGACTACCCTTATCGTATCTCGATAGAGAGATGGATAACATGGGAGTAGTGTGGTAGGGCGGATCGTGGGTCTCATTCCTCGACTCGCCCCTTTGCATTTACGACGGAGTGACATTCCCTTGGCGAACGAATCCCACGATCGGTTCAATCGGAACACGATCGAACGAGGACTGTACGGTGGCTTCGATGCGGGCGGGTATCGCTTCTTGGCGCGTTCGCCGGGGTTTGACGACCGATGGCTGGCGGAAGCGGAACAGTTGTGTACTGGTTTCGGCGAGAGACCAGCCGGCGTCGCCTGTCCGTTGGCGATCTTCGCCCGTCCCTTTGGGCGCGAGCGGGTCGCCGTCGTGCAGGCATCCGATCGGGGAACCGACGATGCCGGACGCCCCGGCGCGCTGGGGTTTTACCTTCTCGTCTTGCCGCGCGAGCTGTATCGAAAACTGGGAGGCGATCCCTTCTTTCTCGCCCAGCGATTTCCACCTCCGTGGGAGGCGAGGGGAGCTTTGCCGCCTCTCGATGGAGGCGTGGAGCCGCCGCCGGCTCGAACCGTAGCCATGCTTCAGAAAGTCTTGAACGTCCCCAATAGTGCCACCTTACTCGGCGGCGTGCAGATATTGCTCGACGGCGGGCGGCTCGTTCTCGAGCGAGGCCGACCCGACGACGCGATTCTGCGCAGCTTGTGGGCATTGCTGCCGACCCGCGAACGCGGCGAGTTGTGGCCCGCCAGTTTCGCCTTCTCCAACGCGCACGGATTCGATGTCCTGGTAGTGCCGCGCGCAACCGATGCCGAGTACGAGCATTTTATCACCGAGGAGAAGGCCGGAGACTATCCCGAAGGACGATACGAGAGCAATCTCCAAAGCGCCATCGAAACCGGCGATCAACGCGAAATCGACTCCTTGTTGCACTATAACCGTTCGCATCTGTTGCGATTAATCGTCGTCTTGCTCGTCGTGGTCGCGGCGCTTACCTTCGCGGTCAATCGCCTGATGCCCGAACGCTCGCGGACCACTCCAAGTTCGGGGGATCCTCGAAGCGCGATTCCGATTCTCGAGCTTCCGCCGGTCGAGCAATGTCCATCGCTAAGTCTCCGCGAACGGAACGAGTTGTCCGAGCGCTTGCAAGCACTTGGGAAGCGATGGCACGTCGAGATGACTCCGGGTGAGACCGAGGAAGAGCTAACCGTTCTATTGGCCGCGCTCGACCAACGATGGGACGCGACCGCACGCCATCGCGATCCTCGACCGTTGCGTACGTTCGGCCCCATCCAACGGCAGTTGCGAGTTCTGTTGTGGAAACAGGGCGTCGCCGATTACAATGCGCGCGGACTGAATACGGTCGAGTTGCTCGAACGACTCGAAAAACAACTCAACCGAGAACCAATGCGGACGGAGAAGGCTGGGGATGGATAAATCCGCCGAGCGCGTTCTGGTCGTGCCCACATCGCGCTTTCATGCGATCGGTCTCTTCCAAGGATTCTGTCCCCGCGTGGGCGCTTATTTGTCTCCACTGCTCGATCCGGCTCATCTCCGCTTCCTGCCTCGCGGCCTGGTCGAGAACGATCCGACTTTCAAGCAACTCATCCCCTATGTGATCCTGCGCTGGCGCGATTGTCTCTTCTCGTACACGCGCGGCCGAACCGGCGGCGAGACGCGCTTGCGCGCCTTGCGTTCGCTCGGCATCGGTGGACACATTTGCGCCGAAGACGCGGAAGGCGCGGGCGATCCGTATCGAACGGGCATGTTACGAGAGTTAGAAGAGGAAGTATATCTCGATTCGGCGTACACCGAGCGCGCCATCGGTCTCATCAACGACGACCGCTCTCCGGTCGGCCAAGTGCATTTGGGCATCGTCCACATCCTGGATGTGGAGGAACCGGCGGTGCGTCAGCGCGAGGAAGCGTTGGTCGGCGGCGCGTTCGCGCCGTTGAAGCAGCTGCGCCAACTGCGCGACGAGTTCGAGACTTGGTCGCAGTTTCTCCTCGATGCGGATTGCTTGGGAGAATAGAGAGAGACCGCGGTTATGGGGGCATCCACGGCCAACGGAAAGTGTCCCTGATACGCCATCATGCGAACATCGTGTTCCAGGCTATCCAATTCTCCATGTTCCTTTTGATAATCGAGTAGACGGCGCAATTTCTCTTTCGCGGGAGCTTCGTCCGCTTTCTCCTGCCCCGGAGCGTGGCCCCAGACGATGCGAACGCCCGATCGGCGGAAGACGATCTCGCCGTCGATCACCTCAACCCGGCAGTCGTCCAATCGCAATTGTGTCAAGTTGGCGTGCAAGAAGTCGAGGGTTTTAGCCGCGGCGGCCACACGGCTGTCGCGCCATCGGGTTCCCTCTGTCGTCGCAGGTTCGCGCACCTCGTTTGCAAGCACAGGAATATGTTCGGGCACGGATGCGCGCGGCAGCAGCACACCATAGCGATCCACCAGTCGCAGGCCCCTGTCCTCCGATACTTCTCGCCCCTTGACTTCGGAGCCGAGGGGGACGGCAAGCACCGGCCGTCGATAGACCAGTTCGAGACGAATTCCTACCTTCGCATCGTCGGACGACCTCAACTCCACGCGGCGAACCGATTCGACCCAAGGGTGAACGAGGAACGCACGATGCAGTTGCGCGAGGAAGTCGTCGTCGAGCAGCTGGACCGACTCGGAGCGACGTGTGAGCGCGCTTACTTCATCGAGAAACGCGAACCGCGACAGCCCGGCGGGAGGAACACACTCGATGGCGTGGAAGGCGACGCAGTAGGTCTCGCGCGATTGAAGCGCGGCCCGCGCGGCTCTGCCCATGCCGACGACCCCAAGCAAGAGCGAGACTCCACCCACGACCGGCAAAAGTCCTTGAAGTATCCACTTTTGCATGGCTCGTATCTCCTCGACCGCTCTACCAAACGGCGATCTCTTGTTCGAGCGCGACGTTGAATTTCTCATGAACCCGGCTGCGCACCAAGTCGATGAGGCGCAGCACGTCGCGGGTACATGCGCCTGGATGAACGATGAAGTAATTCGCATCGCGGTCGCTGACCTCGACGCCGCCGACGCGCGTTCGAGCCAATCCGGCCTGTTCGATGAGTGCGGCGGCACTCAGGCCGCGTGGATCGGCGAAGATGCGCGCCGCCGCCTGAAAGCTAAGCGGCCGCGCCGCCTTGCGCGCGATCCAGGCTTTCCTCATGCGCTTGACGATGGCGTCGGCACTGTCGGATTCCAATTGAAACGAAGCCGTCAGCAGAACTGGATCGTCCAGATTGCTGATATGCTCGCCAAAACGCAACTCGTCTCGGTCGCGCACTTGCGTGTTCCCCTCGCCGTCCATGACCTCGACTTGGCGAACGAACTGGCCGATGTCGCCGTAGCGATCGCCGGCATTGCAGCGCAACGCGCCGCCGACGCTACCGGGGATGCCTACCAGCGTCTCGAACCCGGCCAAGCCGTGACGAGCCACCTGAGAAATCAACGCCGACACGGCCGCACCCGTTCCGGCATGAACGCGCGTCCCATCGACGGTAATGGCCGTGAAGGCGGGTTCGCTCAAACGCAGAACCGCGCCGCGCACTCCTTCGTCGCGCACCAATAGGTTGCATCCGTTGCCCAGAGGGCGCAAAGGGATACCCTCCCGATAGCAGT
The DNA here is from genome assembly GCA_021807595.1 of Planctomycetota bacterium. GTDB lineage: Bacteria > Planctomycetota > Planctomycetia > Gemmatales > Gemmataceae > JAJPHU01. The sequence goes on from JAKBCS010000011.1 coordinate 13,078, forward strand.
AGCGCACAAACTGCGCCAGCTCCTCGCGGGAGCGAGGCTGTACCAACATCTCCGCCGGCCCGCCCAGTTTCAGATACAAGTACGGAGCCAGTGGTTCGTCGCGCTTGATGAAGGCGCTGAAATCGTCGAGGCCAGCCATGACGCACACTCCTTCCTGACAAACAATTATTCCTCATCTTAGGGCGGGCTGCCCGACGGGGTCAACGCGGGAAGCCTCCGATCCCGCAGTTGCGCATCGAGAAGCGACCGAATCTGACGAATACAACGCTTGCATCGAGATCGAACGACCTCTTGTGTTTCGTGGTAGAAGGGCGCGGCGCGGCTATCGTACTCCCATCCCCAAAAGTCCAGCATCTCCTTAAACTAAATTAAGGTAATCTCCAATGGTCTACGAAGTTCGATGGGTTGTGTTCGACGATTGAGGATTGGAAATGCTGATACCCGCCTTTACTGGCACACGTGCCGTTCTGGAAGATTTGATGGCGCAGCGAGTCCTGGTACTCGACGGTTCGATGGGCGCGTTCATCTACGGACGCGGCCCGCAGGAAGAGGATTATCGCGGACAACGCTTCCGCAACCATCCCAAGCCGCTCAAGAATTGCACTGAGGCGCTGGTGCTGACGCAGCCCGAACTCATCGATGAGATTCATCGCGCGTACCTCGACGCCGACGCGGACATTATCGAAACCTGTACGTTCAACGCCACGCCACTGGCCCTAACCGAGTTCGGTTTGCAGGAACACGCGGTCGAGATTAATCGCGCCGCCGCCGAGATCGCGCGCCGCGCCGCCGACGACTTCACGCGCCGCAATCCGGATCGACCGCGTTTCGTCGCCGGGAGTATAGGGCCGACGACGAAAACTCTGTACATCGAACCGGGCCACGAACCGTCCGACACACGCTCCTTCTCTTTCGATGACTTCGTAGCCAGTTACACGACGCAAATCGAGGCCCTTGTCGCAGGAGGAGTCGATCTGATTGCCGTGGAGACGGGTAACGACATCCTCATCCTCAAGGCGTGTTTGGCGGCGCTGGATCAGTACATGGCCGAACATCGCATCGACTTGCCGACCATCGTCTCCGGCACGATCTACGACAACGGACGCACATTACTCGCGCAGACGCCAGAGGCGTTCTATGTCTCGGTATCGCATTTCGACGCCTTGGCTGTCGGCTTCAACTGCGGCGTCGGCGCGGATTTGCTTCGCGGACCCGTCGAGAGTTTGGCGGCCGTATCGCGGAAGCCGATCTCCGTGTATCCCAACGCCGGTCTGCCCGACGGCATGGGCGGCTTCACCGGCGACCGCGATCGTACGGCGGCCCTGCTCGGCGAGTTTGCCCGCAACGGTTGGGTCAACATCGTCGGGGGCTGCTGCGGGACGACGCCGGAATGGATCGCGGCCATCGGCCGCGCCGTCGAAGGCATCGCGCCGCGCAAGAAGCCCGAACTGCCGCCGTGGTCTTATTACTGCGGCAACGAGGTTCTGGTCGTTCGTCCCGAGACGAACTTCGTCATGATCGGCGAGCGCTGCAACATCACCGGCTCGCTCAAATTCAAGCGACTCATTCAGGAGGAGAATTTCGACGCGGCGATCCAGGTGGCGCGCGAGCAAGTGCAAAGCGGAGCCAACATCCTCGACATCAACATGGACGCCGATCTAATCGACTCCGAAGAGGCCATGACGCGGTTCCTGCGGTTGTTGGCGAACGAACCCGACCTGGCCGGCATCCCGCTGATGATCGACAGCTCCAAGTGGACTGCGATCGCCGCGGGCTTGAAGTGCGTGCAGGGCAAGTCGATCGTCAACTCGATCAGCTTGAAAGAGGGCGAGGACAAGTTTCTCGAACAGGCGCGACTGGTCAAGCGCTATGGCGCGGCGGTCGTGGTCATGGCATTCGACGAAGAAGGGCAAGCCGTCACCGCCGAGCGTAAAGTTGAGATCGCCGCGCGGGCATATCGTCTCTTAACCGAAGAAGTCGGCTTCGCGCCCGGCGACATTATCTTCGATACGAACATTCTGACCGTCGGCACTGGCATGGAGGAACACTCCAATTACGCCGTTGAGTTCTTCGAGGCGGTGCGTCGGCTCAAGGAGAAGTTCCCCGAAGCGAAAACGTCTGGCGGCGTCAGCAACGTCTCGTTCGCTTTTCGCGGCAAGGAAAACGAGGTGGTGCGCGAGGCGATGAACTCGGCGTTCCTCTATCATGCCATCCGCGCCGGTTTGGACATGGGCATCGTCAACGCCGGTCAACTTCAAGTTTACGATGAGATCCCCAAAGATTTGCGGGATCGCGTCGAGGACGTGTTGCTCAACCGTCGTCCCGATGCCACGGAACGCCTAGTCGAATTTGCCAAGCGAACCGGCAGCGTTAGCGGCCGGGTGGACCAGCCGACGGCCAACACTGCCGATACGCCTTCTTGGCGCGATCTGCCGGTCAAGGAACGGTTGACACACGCTTTGATTCAGGGCATTACCGATTGCATCGACGACGACGTGGAGGAGTGCCGTCACCTGTTTCAGCGACCGCTCGAAGTGATCGAGGGACCGTTGATGGACGGCATGAATGTCGTCGGCGATCTGTTCGGCGCGGGAAAAATGTTTCTGCCCCAAGTGGTCAAGAGCGCCCGCGTGATGAAGAAAGCCGTCGCCTATTTGCTACCCTTTATGGAGGAAGAGCGCAAAAAGTCCGGCTGCGAACACAAGTCGCGCGGCAAGGTGTTGATGGCCACGGTCAAGGGCGATGTTCACGACATTGGCAAGAACATCGTCGGAGTCGTTCTCGGATGCAACGATTTCGAGGTCATCGATCTTGGCGTCATGGTTCCTTGCGAGAAGATTCTGCAAGAAGCCCGCAAACATGCCGTGGACATGATCGGTCTGTCCGGCCTCATCACGCCGTCGCTGGACGAGATGATTCATGTGGCCAAGGAGATGGAACGCGAGGGATTTCAATTGCCGTTGCTGATCGGTGGCGCGACTACCAGCGCCAAGCACACGGCGGTCAAGATCGCTCCGGCATATCACGAGACGGTCGTTTATGTGAAGGATGCCTCGCGCAGCGTCGGTGTGGTCGAGCGCCTCACGCGCCCCGAAGAAAAGCGTAAACTGGATGCGGAAAATCGGCGCATGCAGGCCGGGGAGCGCGAGAGCTTTTCGCGCCGCCGACAGCGCAAACTGGTTCCATACGCCGAGGCGCGGAACCGTCATTTCCGTATCGACTGGCAAAACGCGCCGATCTCGATACCGTCGTTTCTCGGCGTCCGCCAACTGCGCGATTTTCCCCTCTCCGAGATCGTGCCCTATATCGACTGGTCGCCGTTCTTCATGGCTTGGGAGATGAACGGCAAGTATCCGCAGATTCTTTCGGATGCGAAAGTCGGCAGCGAGGCGCGCAAGCTGTTCGAGGAGGCCAACCGATTGATGGATCGCATTTTGACGGATAAGTTGTTATCGGCGAATGCGGTTTACGGCTTCTTCCCAGCCAACAGTTCCGGCGACGACATTCTCCTTTTCACCGACGACACGCGGGAGCGCGAAAAGATGCGCCTACCAATGCTGCGGCAACAATGGGAGCGCGAAGGGCAGACCTCCTTCCGCAGTCTCTCCGACTATCTCGCTCCCATCGAAAGCGGTCGAACCGACTACCTCGGTGCGTTCGCGCTGACGGCGGGACTCGGCGCGGAGGAGTTGGCGGCCCGCTTTGAAGCGGAACAAGATCCCTATCTCGCCATTATGACCAAGGCGTTGGCCGACCGTCTCGCGGAGGCGTTCGCCGAACTACTGCACGAGCGCGTCCGCCGCGAGTGGGTCTATGGAAGCGAGGAGCGTCTCACGAGAGAACAGTTGATTGCCGAGGATTATCGCGGCATCCGTCCGGCAGCGGGCTATCCGTCTTGCCCCGATCACAGTGAAAAAGCCAAGTTGTGGGCGCTGTTGAACGCGGACGCCGTGGGAGTTCATCTGACGGAGAGTTTCGCCATGACTCCGGCAGCCTCGGTCAGCGGCCTGTACTTCGCACATCCAGAAGCGAGCTATTTCGCCGTCGATTTGATCACCCGCGATCAAGTTGAGAGTTACGCGAAACGCAAGGGCATCAGTCGTGCCGAGGCCGAACGCTGGCTCGCGCCCAACCTGGGGTACGACGTGGAGTGAGCCGAAGCTCGGTTAGGCGCGACGCGGAGCGGAGCGCGAGGGATGCTCCTCTCCGCGTCGCGCCTAACCGGGTTCCGTGCCTCCCGTTCCCTCGATAATGGGATTGCTTCGACGCATGTTCGCATGTTAATGTTGGATTCGCCATTCCATTCGGAGGTGCGAGAGGAGTCGTATCATGTGGCAATCCAAGGTCTGCCTCAGCTCTGCTGTTGCTGCTTTGTTCATAATTCTTATCCCGAAGGTTGAAGGCAGCGCGATTACTCCCGATTCCATTCTCAATCCGCCTGCGGCGGTTAACTCGGCGAGCGGAACCATCGTTCCTGCGCAACAAATGGTGACTACGCAATATAGCGGACTCGGGCTAAGCTTCACGGCCACGGCGATCTCGCAATTGAAAGGGGTCGCCGTGTGGGCACCCATCAATGATGCGTTCGCCGTCCCGGCAAGTCAGGTCGTCGGTCAGCCGCCTCCAAACCCTCCGCCGCCGAGCATCGGCTATGGGATGTGGACGGGAGACGGTCAGTTCGTTGTCCCCGGCACGACCGAGAAAACTTCAGTAAGCTCGTTCGGCTTAGAGATCGTAGGAAGCCGTGGCACGGGAGTGTATGTTTTCAACCGTCAATGGCAGACCATCGGTTTTGCCAACCCGGTGGGCACGGGACCGCACGGTGGAGAAATCTACACATATAGTGGTGGAAATGCGAGTGCTTTTTCGATTTTTGTACCGATCGCGGATGGAATGCCCTACAACGATTATCCGCCTTGGGGCATCGCCGAGATCTCCTTCATCGCCACCCCCGAACCGTCCGCACTCCTACTTGCCGCTCTGGGCTTTCTTGCCTACATTTTATCATTTAGGCTAAAAAGAGTAGGATTGTCGATATAAATCGAGTGATTGCAACGTGGAAACCCCGTCCGTCTTCTTCGTTCTCATTCGAGAACGGCAAGCATCTTGTGAGCGTCCGAAAGGAAGATGCAAGAATCGCTGCGGTCGAGCAATCGCTGCACTTCGCGCGGTTCGTGCAGAGGCGTGGCGAACAGTTCTTCGACCGTGTCGTCTGGAAGGCCGCTCATTAGATTGATATTCGCCTGGCTTGCCGCGCTGGACCATTGAAGTGCCCAGAGCGTTTCGGGGCCGATGTCGCCTCGCAATCGTTGGTACAGTTGTCGCGGATCGTCGGACGAGCGGATGATCTCCATCTCGTTTCCAAGTTTCGGATCGGCTTGGGTCAGCAAGACGATGCGTCCGCCCGGTTGCACGACGCGCGCGGCACAGGACAGCGCTGCGGCCATCGAAGTCAAGGTGTGCCGGGTCGGATCGCCGCTCATACCGGCGACGACGAGATCGGCGGGACGCGCAATCGCATGACGCCAACAGGCATCGAGTTGGCGTCGCGCCTCGCGGGCGGCTTGAACGGAGCCTGCAACGACTTGGGCGATCCCGTCGCCCTGGGACTCAATGGCTTGGATGTAGAATGGCGCGCCTAACAGCCATGCCGTCTCGGCTGCCGCTCGCCGAGCCGGCCAAGCTTCGTCGCCGGGCGGTTCGAGATATAAGCCAAGGCTCAACTGTTGCAAGGTCTCCCGATCGGCGAACGCGGGATAGAGCGCGCCTTCCGCTCCGCTGTAGCCCAAGAGAGGATCGTACCGGATCCCAGACAATGCGACGATTTGATCGGCCTCGACCAGAGTGCGATTCAAATAAAGTCGGTCGCCACGATTCGTAGTCGCCAAATAAGCCAGGCGCTTGCGGTCGCTGGGATCAGTGATTTCGACGCGAACGTCTTGAAAATCGTCGGGCAATTCGTCGATCCACGTCTGCGGCGACGACGACGGAGTACAGAGCAGAGTCGTCGCTTCCGGGGCCACTCCAGCCTCGTTCAGATGTTTCAGCACGGGAACCAATAATTCGACGAGGCGCGGCAATTGCTCGTCGAGAACGATGGCGACGCAATCGTCGGGCGTCAGTGCCTGGCGGAGAGCGGGATACTCGTGCGGTTGCTCTAACGCAGCGCGAACGGCGGCGGAAGGATCGGTCAACGGATTAGGAGTTTGCGGATGGCTAATCAGTCTGTTGTCTGCAACCTCGAACTCGAGTTGCTTCCATCCGCGATTTAAGGCCCTACGCATTGACTCTCCTTGCCCCGCGTCGAAGAGGGAGAATACGATCTCCCTCCATTGTACGCATCCGTTGGACCGAGACACGAGCAAAAGGCGGAACGTCACCCTTTGTCGCGGCGTTCGCCAACGCTATAATCCACTCATTACCCGAAGTTGATATCTCCGCCGTTGAGAGTGGCATGAAGATCGTTTATTATCCGCATCCGGCTCTGCGCCATCCAACCAAGCCGTTGTCCGCCATCGATCGGCAGGTTCACCTCGACGCCGGCCGAATGCTCGATTTGATGTACGAAAACAAAGGACTTGGATTGGCTTCCAATCAGGTCTTCCTCTCCTATCGCATCGTCGTCCTCAATCCGACCGGCGATCCGCAACAGCGCGACAAGGAAGAAGTCCTCCTCAATCCCGTCGTGTTGGAACGAAAGGGAACGATCGAGGGCGAGGAGGGGTGTCTCAGCTTCCCCGACTTGTTTCAGAAAATTCGTCGGGCAAAAACCGTCTGCGTTCAGGCATATAATCTTCGAGGTGAAGTCGTGGAAAAGACCATCGGCGATCTGGAAGCGCGCCTGTGGCAGCACGAAGTCGATCATCTCGACGGTATTCTGTTCATCGACAAAATGGGGCCTATCGCCCGTCTTAGCAGTCGGGCCTCGCTGAAGAAGTTTGAGCAAGATTTTCAGCGCGGACGCGAAAGGGGAGAGATTCCCCCTGAAGTAGAACTCGAACGCATGCTTCAGGCACATGAGGAGGAGTTGGAGAAGAACGGCGGCACGCCTCCTTTGGAGCGGCCCCCAGCCATTTGACCTAGGGATACTTGCGAATGCGTCTCGTGATGATGGGAACCGGCTTATTCGCCGAGCCGACCTTGGAAGCATTGATAAACAGTCCGCATCAAGTCGTCGGCCTGGTTACGCAACCGGATCGCGCCATCGGTTCCGAACGCGGATCGACGCGGCAGACGGGACGCGGCATGAAGACGATCGCCTTAGAGAAGGGCGTCCCGGTAATGCAACCGGAGAGCATCAACACGCCAGAAGGGGTGGCCGCGCTGACGGAGTTGAAGCCCGATTTGCTCGTCGTCGCCGCCTACGGGCAAATCCTGTCGCGCGATGTTCTCGCCGTGCCGCCGCTCGGCGGTATTAACGTCCATGCGTCGCTGCTTCCAAAGTATCGCGGAGCGGCACCCATCGCTTGGGCCATCTATCACGGCGAAACGCAGACGGGCGTGACGATTATCAGGATGTCGGTATCCCTCGATGCGGGCGATATGCTGGCGCAGGAAGTCATCGACATCGGATTCGAGGAAACGGCGGGCGAGGTTGAGGCGAGACTGGCACCGTTCGGAGCGCGGTTGGCAATCCAGGCGATCGAGCAGATTCAGAACGGGACGGTGCAGGGCCGCAAACAAGATCCGACCCAGGTGACGAAAGCGCCGAAACTGAAGAAGGAAAATGGGCTGATCGACTGGAGTCGCACTCCCGCTCAGGCACGCGACCAGATCCGAGCCATGCAGCCGTGGCCGACCGCTTTCACGTTTCTGCACCGGCAAGGACAACCACCGATACGGGTACTTATCAATCGGGCGGGACGGATATTCCTGATACGTCCCGACTCGGCTGCTACCGCGCCGGGATCGATAATGTTATTAAAAGATAACAAGAGTATCTTTGTAACCACAGGCGGAGACGGCGGCATCGAAATCCTCGAAGTTCAGCCGTCCGGCAAGCGGCGCATGACGGCGGAGGATTTTCTACGCGGCCATCGGTTGCAAGCGGGCGATTCCTTCGGCTCGGAGAAGTCATGAAACGAGCCTCGCCGACTTTTCGCGGTACCGCGCACACCGCGCGAACTCTCTCTCTGCAAGCCCTTCTGGAATGCCGTCGTCACGATTCGTTCGTTCAAGAGATCTTGGATCGACAATTTGCGGAACATTCGTTATCGGCCGTGGATCGCAGGCTCGTCACGCAACTGACCTACGGAGTTCTGCGTCGTCGCGGCACGTTGGAAGCGATCCTGGCACCGCTCATCAATCGTCCTGGGCGCGGCGTGGAACCTTGGCTATGGGATGCTCTCTTCCTCGGTGCCTATCAGTTGACCCTGTTATCGCACATACCCATCCACGCCGCCGTGCATGAGACCGTCGAATTGGCCGTCGCATTCGGCAGGCCCGAAGCGCGCGGCTTCCTCAACGGCATTTTACGCCGGGTAGCCGAACTCACGACGGATGAGAAGGCGTCGATGCCCGCGGCGAATGCATTCCCCTTGGAGGATGGCACCTATCGCCTCCTCGCCCACGCCGTTTTTCCCGATCCAGCGACGCACCCGTTGGCTTATCTATCTCAGGCATTCGGTCTTCCCGAATGGTTGACGGCGCGCTGGTTGTCGCGCTTCGGCTTCGAGGAATGTAGTCGTCTTGGCTTCTGGTTCGCCGGCTCGCCCGGACTGACACTGCGTTGTCATCTCTTGCGTTGTCGCCGTGAAGTATTACTGGAGGCATTGCGTGCCGCCGGTTGCGAGGCCGAGGCTGGCTCGCACCCACAGGCGATCCGCCTCCGTCGTGCCGGTGCTATCCGCGATCTGCCCGGATATGCCGACGGTTGGTTCAGCGTTCAAGACGAATCGGCGATGCGCGTCGCTTCGGCACTCGATCCACAACCTGGCGAAAGCGTCCTCGATCTCTGCGCCGCCCCCGGTGGCAAAACGACGCATCTCGCGGAGTACATGAGAAACACCGGACGCATAGTTGCCTGCGATGTGGACGAGAAGCGATTGCGGACGGTCGAGAGTTTGGCCCAGCGACTTCGGTTGTCGATTCTCGAAACACATCGCCTCCGCGGCTCGAGCGGCGACGATCTCCCCGAGGGGCCATTCGATCGCATCTTGGTGGATGTGCCGTGCAGCAATACCGGCGTTCTCGGCAAACGTCCCGAAGCACGTTGGCGATTGCGCGCCGAGGAGATTGCGAAGTTGGCCGAACTGCAGAAGCGGCTCTTGTGCGCGGCGTGTCGGCGCGTCCGCGGTGGAGGCACGGTTGTCTACTCGACGTGCAGCATCGAACCGGAGGAGAATCGGCAGGTCGTTGAGAACGTCTTGCGTGCGTTCCCCAACTTGCGGCTGGAGGCGGAGGGGGTCGCGCTCCCCGGACAACCTGCCGACGGCGGTTATTGGGCGCGCCTCCGCGGAAACCCGTGATCCTGCCCAACACCTCGACCGCACTCCGTTCCACTGGTTCTGCTCTTGTCTGCCGATCCGAACCGGGACATACTCCGCTATTCCCTCTCGCCCATAACGGGGAGCGAAGTCATGCGATACCGATGGATACTTGTAGGGACCGTCTCTTTGTGCGGCTGTAGCGACGATGTGGACCGACTGGGGCGCATTTTTCAAAAGTCGGCTTCCAAGATCGAGAGCGCGACCGAACCCATGCGCGACCGCCTCCATAGCGGTCGCGATCCCCTGCGCAGCGCGGACGCCGAACCGAGCTTGGAAACGCGCGTGACCCTGCGCATGCGCTGGGACGCGGACATGGCCGGCGTCGAAGTACAAGCACATCTCGTCGGGCCTGGAACGATCGAACTAACGGGAACGGTGGGCGAACTGGCGCAACAGCGACGCGCCGTCGAATTGGCTCAGACCACACTCGGCGTCGAAAAGGTTCTCGATCGTACCGCCCTCGCGGTTGGCGAAGACAAACCTTAAGCATACAGCTCTATTTCCCTCCCCCTTTACTCAGGGGAGAGGAGAGAATCCGAGAGTCGTGCTTTACGGTTAATCGATGCGATGCGCGGCTTGCGTGTCGGAGTCTTCTTCTTATAATGCAAACCGAGAGTAGCGATCTCGATCGAACACCGTCGAAAGAGGCTGGAAAGGCAAGCCGTGTGATTCACTATCGAACCTTTCGTAACAACGACCCGCCCGGACTGGTCGAAGTCTGGAACGAAGCGTTCACCGGTCGCGGCGCGGCGCGCCTGCTCGGCAGCGCCTGGATGGAGTATTTCTTCTTCTCGAAGCCCTACTTTGATCCGGAGGAGTTGATCCTTGTCTGCGACGACGATCGCATCGTCGGTTTCGTCTGGTCCGGCTTTGGACCGGACGAAACGGAAAGCTGCCTCAATGGCGATGTCGGCGTCGTCTGTCTTCTCGGCGTGATGCCTTCCCATCGTCGCCGAGGCATCGGTTCGGAACTGCTCCGCCGCGCAGAAGCGGGGCTACGCAAACGCGGAGTCAAAGAGCTATTCGCGGGTCCATTGTATCCGCTGAACCCATTCTCGTTCGGTGTCTACGGCGGTAGTTCTTCCCCTGGATTCCTCGAAAGCGATCCGTTGGCCGCTCCCTTTTTCGAGCATCGGGGCTACGTCGTCGATAGGGGTTGCCTGGTCTTTCAACGCAAACTTTCCACCGCCCTCAATCCGGCCGACGGCCGATTCGCCGCCCATCGGTTGCGCTACCAGGTTCATACTAATCCATTTCAGGGAACGACGTGGTGGCAAGAGTGCATTCTCGGTCCCGTGGAATTGCACGAGTATCGCCTCCAGGACAAATTGACCGGCCACACCGTCGCGCGCGCTCTGTTGTGGGAGATGGAGACGTATCGAGAATCATGGAACGAACACGCCCTCGGCATTACCGATATCGTTGTGGCCGCCCCGCTACGCCGTCAAGGTCTGGCCAAGTTTCTGATGGCGCAACTCGTGCGCTACTTGCAAGACCAATTCTTCAGCCTTTTGGAAATCCAAGTACGCGCCGATAATCTGCCCGCGCTCGGTTTGGTTCAGAGTCTCGGATTCGAGCCGGTGGATCGGGGTCACATCTATCGGCACTCCTCGTTTCCTCTCGGGGGCAGTGCATGAAGAGCGTTCGCATCGGCAACGGTTGCGGCTTTTGGGGCGACAACCTCGACGCGCCGCGCGCCCTGGCAGAAAACGGTCATTTAGACTATCTCACTCTCGAATATCTCGCCGAATTGACCATGTCCATCTTGGCGCTTCAGAAGCAGCGCCATCCGGAAGCCGGTTATGCGGGCGATTTCCTCGACGTTCTCTCACAACTGACGCCGATTCTACGACAGCAATCGCATTTGAAGATCGTCACCAACGCGGGCGGAATGAATCCGCGCGGCTGTGCCCTCCGCGCGCGCGCCCTTCTCGATGAGGCCGACTTGAAAGAGCGTCGCCTCGCCATCGTCTTCGGCGACGACTTGATGCCCAACCTCGACCGGCTACTCTGTCAAGGACATTCGTTCGTCAACCTCGATACCGGCGAGCCGTTGAACGCGATTCGCGATCGTATCGTCAGCGCCAACGCCTATCTCGGCTGTCGGCCGATTGTCACCGCGCTGCAGATGAATGCGGACGTGGTTATTACCGGGCGCGTTGCCGATGCGTCGCTCACACTAGGCCCAGCGGTTCACGAACTGGGATGGAAATGGCACGAGTGGGATCGTTTGGCGGCGGGAACGGTCGCGGGACATCTCATCGAATGCGGCGCGCAGGCTACCGGAGGGTTGTGGTGTAACGGGATGGAAACCGATCTCTCTCTCGTCGGCTATCCATACGTCGATCTGGAAGAAAGCGGTTCTTTTGTTGTGAGCAAGCCGGACGGGAGCGGCGGTGCGGTCAACGGGGAGACGGTCGCCGAACAACTACTGTATGAAGTAGGCGACCCAGCCGCGTACCTGACGCCGGATGTCGTTGCCGACTTCACCGGCATCGAGCTTACGGAGAGCGGGGCGAATCGAGTGCGCGTCTTCGGGGCGCGCGGTAAACCCGCTACCGACTCGTACAAGGTCTCCATCGCTTATCGAGACGGTTGGACCGCCAGCGGCACACTCTTAATCGCCGGTCCTCAGGCGGCTGCGAAGGCTCGGCGATGCGGCGACATGATCTTCGCTCGTCTCCGTCGCGCGGGCGTGGTTCCGGCGCAGCGCAACGTCGAGTGTCTGGGCGCGGGTGAGAGTTTGCCGGGCGTCCTACCAACTGCGGACGCGCCCGAGGTCGTCCTGCGCGTCTCGGTGCGCGACCCCCAGCGCGCCGTCGTCGAACGCTTCAGCAAGGAGTTTGCTCCGCTGGTGACTTCCGGGCCGCCCGGCGTAACGGGGTATACTTCGGGACGGCCCAACGTGCGCGAAGTATTCGCGTATTGGCCGGCCCTGATCGACAAGAACGCCGTCGAGGCTCAAGTGGAATGGATAGGGGCCGAGAGCTAGAATCTATTCTCGGAATCAAGACTCGTAGGCATTGCGTTGCCGTCTCGTAGGTGGTGGCAAGTCGCATCGAATCCTTTGGATGAGCCGGAGGAAATCTCATGAACGACGAAGCGATCGAACCTGAGTCCGTGGCTTCGTACTTCGGGATTCTTTTTTTTCGTCACCTTCGACCCACGAGATCGGCTTCCTAAGGGTATCTTCTCGCCTCGTCGGGCTTGACGTTACGCGATCCTCTTTTCTTACTTCCTTTCGGCGCGATACAATGGGGGGGATATTGCCCTATCATCCCCAAGTTGCGGCGGGGAAAGTGCCTGCGAGAGGGTTGGCTCTTTTGTCGAGGTCGATGATGGTTTATCGAGCGCTCCTGGGTCTGGGTTTTCTTATATCACTCTCGACTTTCGGCTTGGCGGAGTGGTCTGTTTTTCGCGGAAATGCCAAGCAGACAGGAACATCTGCCGTCGGATTGCCGGATAAGCTTCAATTGCTCTGGAAATACTCCACGAAGGATAGCATAGAGGGCGCTCCGGCCATCGTGGACGGTTGCGTGTACATTGGCTCTTACGACGAATATCTGTACGCTCTCGACCTCGCCGACGGAAAGGCGAAATGGAAGTACAAATGCGGTCCCATCAAGGCGTCTCCGGCGGTACGTCAGGGCAGGATCTACATTGGCAACGCCGACGGCGTCTTCCATTGCCTGGATGCTGCGAAAGGTGACAAATGCTGGACCTTTGAGACCGAGGGCGAGATCACGTCTGGAGCCAATTTCCACGGTGATTTAATCCTATTCGGATCCCACGATGAAACGCTGTACTGTGTGACGAAGGAAGGTAAGGAGAAGTGGAAGTTCAAGACCCAGGGTCCGGTGTACGGCTCGGCGGCGGCGGCGAACGGGAAGACGTTCGTAGCCGGTTGCGACAGCATGGTACACGTTCTGGACATCGCCAGCGGCAACGAGGATCGAGCCGTCGATCTCGGTGGACAGACCGCGGCGAGTGGGGCGGTTTCCGGTTCATTTCTTTACATCGGCACGATGACCAATCAGTTCCAGGCCATCGACTGGAAACGAGGTCGCATCGCGTGGACTTTTCAGGCCGAACAGCGTCCTCAACCGTTCTATTCGTCGGCGTGCGTGACCGATGACCTCGTACTCGCCGGCAGCCGCGATCGGCGTCTGCACGCCCTCGACCGCAAAACCGGCAAGGAAGTCTGGAGTTTCGCCACGGAAGGGAAGGTCGATGGCTCTCCGGTAGTCGCCGGCCGGCGTGTCTTCGTTCCCTCCATGGACGGCAATTTGTATATTCTCGATCTGAAAAAGGGCGATCAGCTCGACAAGATCAGGCTCGATGGCCCCATACTTGGATCGCCGGCCGTGTCCGACGGTTGTTTGGTCGTCGGAACCAGCAAGGGAACCGTATACTGCTTCGGCGAAAAGAAATGATCGGTCGAGTCCCAATCGTCTGCTCGGAGGGGCCGCGAGCAACGGGCAACAGCCGGGTAGGAGAGGATATGGTTTTGCCCCACGATTTCTCGCAAGCGCGCCGGCAGAAGACTAGCGAAAGCAAAAAGCTCGGCGTCAAAAGAAATCCCTTGAAGCGCGGATCGCGATCTGCGAAGATATGCCTGTCGATTGACTGACTCCCGCCTCCATTGTCCTCGTCGCCGCGAGGTTTGCTCTCCTACCGACGGAATGCTTTTCGAGGGATGACACATGAAATGGCTCCTTTGCCTCCTCATATCCTGTGCGATGCCGGTTCTCTCCGCTCCGGGCATGGCGGCGGCCGAACCGGCCGAAAAGAAAGAAGCCAAGGACATTAGCTACTACAAGGATGTTCGTCGTGTCTTTCAACAGCATTGTCAGGGCTGCCATCAGCCGGCCAAACCGCAGGGCGGCTATGTGATGACCGGATTCGCCGACCTGCTCAAGAAGGGCGATCACGAACAGCCGGGTATCGTGCCCGGTCATCCCGAACAGAGCATGGTCGTCGATCAGATTCTCTCGAAGAACGGCAAGAAACCTGCCATGCCCAAGGGTAAGGAACCGCTCTCCGCCCCCGACATCGACGCCATCACGAAATGGATCGCCGCAGGAGCGAAGAACGACACGCCCAAGACGCAAGAAATACTCATCGACGCCACGCATCCGCCGGTGTATGCGGTGTCGCCCGATTTGAGTTGCGTCGCCTTCTCGCCGGACGGCAAACTTCTCGCCGTATCCGGCTATCACGAAGTCTTATTGCACAAGGGCGACGGTTCGGGATTGGTGGCGCGTTTGGTCGGCGAATCGGAGCGCATCGAGTCGATTGCCTTCTCGCCGGACGGCAAGCGCTTGGCCGTCGCAGGCGGTTCGCCCGGACGATTCGGCGAGATCCAGGTCTGGGACACTGAGAAGCGTCAACTGAAATTATCGGTCTCCGTCACGTTCGATACCGTTTACGGCATCAGCTGGTCGCACGATGGCAGCAAATTGGCGGTTGGCTGCGCCGACAATACCGTTCGTGCCTTCGACGCCGCGACGGGCAAACAGATTCTCTATCAAGGTGCCCACGACGATTGGGTGTTGGGAACCGTGTTCTCGAAGGATTCGACCTTTCTCGTCTCCATCGGTCGGGATCGCTCGATGAAGTTGACGGAAGTTGCAACGCAGCGGTTCATCGACAACATCACCAGTATCACGCCGGGCGCGCTCAAGGGCGGTTTGTTGGCCGTGGCTCGCAATCCGATCCAGAGAGACACCAAGGTTAAGAATACGGCCCAGGGAACCGATCAGAGCGAGAAATGGTACGACGAACTGCTCATCGGCGGTGACGACGGCACGCCGCGCCTTTATAAAATGCACCGCACCACCAAGCGCGTCATCGGCGACGATGCGAACAAGGTGCGCGAATACGAGAAGATGCCCGGCTTGATCTACAGCCTCGCTTTCAGTGCCGATGGCAGTCTGTTCGCGGCAGGCAGCAGCCTCGATGGCAAGGGCGAACTGCGCGTCTATCAGACGGCCGATGGGAAAGTTATCTCCAAACTCGCGGACACAGGGCCGATTTACACGGTATCCTTTAGCCCCGACGGTCGAGTCGTCGCCTCCGCCGGCTTTGACGGCAAGGTGCGCTTGAGCGACGTCAAGACCGGCAAGATTGTCAAGGAGTTCCTCCCCGTCCCGCTAATAAAGCCGAAATCGACACGATGAAGCGGCCGGGAGACGTTCCTCCCTTAGGGAATCAACCTGCGCTCCGCTATTGGTAGGCAAGTTGACTTTCGGGTTCGAGGAATATACTTGCTCCCGGCGCGTTCATCTGCGAAGATGATTCTCATAGAAGCGATTACCTACCTGCCCGTTGCATTTGTGAGCTTGAGTATCCGACCGGGTTTTGCGTTGAGCCGTTGCGAATTGATCTCCTTCGAGTCGGCCAACATTTCGAGGACCACCATGATTCGATACCTGCCGTTCGTTTCGATACTTTTTTCGTTTGCTGCGTCGGCGATTGCCGCGTCCGATGAAACGCTGCCGAGCGGAGCGAAGATCGTAAAGCTCGAAGCGCAGCCTTCTCGCGTCGAATTGAATACGCCGTTCGAGTACCGTCAGTTGTTGTTGACCGCGCGTCTGGCGAACGGCGACCTACTCGACGTGACTCGTCTGGCCAAGATCGAAACGCCTTCGCAGCTGGTCCGCGTCAATGCAACAGGCGTCGTTCGCCCCATTGCCGACGGTAAAGGGAACATTACCGTTCGCGTCCAAGATCAAAGTTTGACGATTCCCGTGTCGGTCGCACGACAGAAGGACAAGTACAACGTCAGCTTTGTCCGCGATGTGATGCCGACACTGTCGCGCATGGGATGTAACGCCGGAACCTGCCACGGTGCGGCAAAAGGTAAGAACGGCTTCAAACTGTCGCTCCGCGGTTACGATCCGTCTTTCGATTATCGTTCGTTGACGGACGATCTCAAGGGCCGTCGCTTCAATCGCGCCGCTCCCGATGCCAGTTTGATGTTGCTCAAGTGTACCGGAACCGTCGCCCACGTTGGCGGCGTGCTGACCCAGTCCGGCGAGCCGTTCTACGAGTTGCTGCGCAGCTGGATCGCCGACGGCGTCAAACTCGATCTCGATAGTCCGCGCGTTCAGAGCCTCGAAGTGTTGCCGAAGAACACCGTCGTGCCGTTGCCGAACATGAAGCAACAAATGGCTGTTTGGGCCACGTTCTCCGATGGCAGTGTACGCGATGTCAGCGTCGAAGCCTTTCTGGACAGCAGCAATACCGAAGTGGCGACCGTCGATCGCTCCGGGACAGTGACGGCCGTGCGTCGCGGCGAGACGACCATTCTCGCCCGTTACGAGGGAGCCTACGCCGCCGCCAACCTCGTCATCATGGGCGAGCGCAAGGGCTTTCAGTGGCGCGATGTGCCCGAGTACAGCTACCTCGACAAACTCGTCGATGCCAAGCTGAAGCAGATGAAGATTGTGCCGAGCGATCCGTGTACCGATGTCGAGTTTATCCGTCGGCTCTTTCTCGATCTGACGGGATTGCCACCGGAACCGGCAGAGGTGCGCGCCTTCCTCGCCGACAATCGCCCGACGCGCGTCAAGCGCGAAGCCTTGGTCGACAAACTCGTCGGCAGCCCCGACTTCATCGAACATTGGACGAATAAATGGGCCGATTTGCTCCAAGTCAATCGCAAGTTTCTGGAAGCGGACGGTGCGACGGAGTTTCGTAAGTACATCCGCGATGCCATTGCCTCGAACAAGCCCTACGACAAATTCGTCTACGATATTCTGACGGCCAGCGGGTCGAATCGGGAGAATCCTGCCGCCAGCTACTACAAGATTCTGCGCGACGCCGACTCGGCAATGGAGAACACGACCCAACTGTTCTTGGCCGTGCGCTTCAATTGCAACAAGTGCCACGATCACCCGTTCGAGCGCTGGACGCAGGATCAGTATTATGAAACCGCCGCCTTCTTCTCACAAGTCGAGCGCAAAGAAGATCCCAAGTTTAAGGGCAAGCGAATCGGTGGAACCGCCGTCGAGGGCGCGACGCCGTTGGTCGAGATTATTGCCGATGCCAAGAGCGGCGAGGAGAAACATCTGCGTACGGGCCAAGTGGCCAAACCGACTCTTCCGTATCGGCACAAAGATCTCGCTCCGCCCACCGCGCCTCGCCGCGTCCAGCTGGCTCATTGGGTCGTGTCCAAGGACAATCCCTACTTCGCACGCAGCTATGTCAATCGCCTGTGGAGTTATTTGCTCGGCGTCGGGATCATCGAACCCATCGACGACATCCGCGCCGGCAATCCGCCGACCAATCCGGCGCTGCTCGACGCCCTGACCGACGATTTCGTGAAGAGCGGCTTCAACGTCCAACACATGATAAAAACGATCTGTAAATCGCGCGTTTATCAGCAATCGGTGCAGACCAACAAGTTCAACCGCGACGATGAAATCAACTATTCGCACGCTCTCGCGCGTCGTTTGCCCGCCGAGGTGTTGTACGATGCCATCTATCGCGCCACTGGCTCGTTGACTCGTCTGCCGGGCCTTCCTGCGGGTGCGCGAGCGGCGCAGATGCTCGATTCGCGCGAAGACGTACCGGGCGGATTCTTCGTCCTCTTCGGCAAACCGGCCCGCGAAAGTGCATGCGAATGCGAACGCTCGCCGACCATGATGCTCGGTTCCGTTCTCGCCTTGGTCAATGGCCCCGTGGTCAGCAACCCCATCAAAGATCCCGGCAATCGCCTCGCCAAGTTGGTCGCAACCGAGAAGGACGACGCCAAAGTTGTCGAAGAGATCTACTTGGCCATGCTCAGTCGGCTGCCTACGAAGGCGGAGTTGCAGGTCGGCATTGAGTCGCTCCGTCTAGGCGAAGAGGATTACCTCGCCTTGGCTGCCGAAGCCAAACAACACCAAGAAACCCTGGCCGCTTACGAAAAGAGTCTGGATTCTCGGCAGGCGCAATGGGAAGCGAGCGTCAAGAACACTCTCCCGCCGACGTGGACGCCGGTGGAAGTCGTCAAGGCCACCTCCAGAAGCGGGGCTACATTCACCACTTTGGCGGACGGTTCGCTGCTTGCGGGCGGCAAAAATCCAGAGAAAGATACGTTCGTCCTGACGGCGCAGGCGAAACTCAATGAAATCCGAGGGATTCGCCTGGAGGTCATGCCCGATGCGAGCCTACCGGCCAAGGGGCCGGGACGGGCCGACAATGGCAACTTCGTCCTGAACGAGTTTAAGGTTGCCGTGTCCTTGCCGGGTGCGAACAAACCGCAACCCGTTGCCTTGAAGAATCCCCAAGCCGATTTCGCTCAGGCAACATTCCCTCCCGGCAACGCCATCGATAACAATCTTGCAACGGGTTGGGCGATCGCTCCTGAGTTTGGCAAAGCTCACGCCGCCTACTTCGAGTTGGCTGCCCCCGTGTCCCTGCCCGCCGGCGCAAAGCTGACGTTTACCCTGGTGCAGCAATTCGGCACGAAACACGTCATCGGTCGTTTCCGCATCTCGCTGACGGCGAACTCATCGCTGTCCCTTAAAGGCCCGCCCGCGCCGATTGCCAAGATTCTCCTCATTGAACCGGCCAAACGCACGCCCGCGCAGAAGACCGAGTTGCGCAACCATTATCGTTCGCTCGATCTGGAGCTTTCTCGCCTCCAACAAATGACGGCGGAGCATCCGATGCCAGTCGATAAGCGTTTGCCCGGGGCGCAAGATTTGGCTTGGGCTTTGATAAACTCGAAGGCGTTCCAGTTCAATCATTGATGTTGAGGCACGGTTGCTCTCGAATGGATGGTTCGCAATGGCACGGCGCGGACGGGTTGTACTCGTCCGACCGTGCCCTTTTTTTTGCGCTTCTCGATACTTGACGTACCTTCTTTCCGCCCCCTTGGGTCGTGATAGAATGGCCGTATGACACTGCTCTACACCGATCCGCTGTTTTTACAACACGACACCGGAGAACATCCCGAAACGGCGAATCGACTGCGTTCGGTCACGGCTCGACTGGAGAAAACCAATCTGCCCTCGCGCTGTCGGCCCGGTAAATATCGACCGCTGACGACCGAGGCGTTGATACCCATCCACTCGCGGCAAATGATCCGTTCCGTCGAGGAGATGGCGAAGAGCGGTGGAGGCCGCGTCGATCCAGACACCGTTGTCTCCCCCGACTCCTTCGCGGTGGCCTTGGCTGCGGCGGGGGCGTGTGTGTCCGCTGTCGAGGCCGTGCTGTGCGGCGACGACACAAACGCGCTGTGCCTCGTCCGACCGCCAGGCCATCATGCCGCCCCGACGCACAGCATGGGCTTTTGTCTCTTCAACAACATCGCCTTGGCCGCCCATCGCGCGATAACGGCTCTGGCGCTCGACCGCGTTTTGATTGTCGATTGGGACGTACACCACGGAAACGGCACGCAAGACATTTTCTATTCCGATTCTCGCGTCTTATTCTTCAGTATCCACCGTTTTGGGATGGGCTTCTATCCCGGCACGGGCGGCGACGAGGAGACCGGCACGGGACGGGGGTTAGGATGGACCAGGAATGTCCCCATTCGCCACGGCACCTCCCGTATGAATTACCTCGCTGCTTTTCGTAATGCCCTGGAGAATGCAGCCGATAAAATCAAGCCGCAACTCGTCCTTCTCAGTGCCGGCTTCGACGCGCACGCGCTCGATCCCATCGGCTCGCTCGGACTAGAGGTCGAAGATTTCGAGGCCATGACGCAGCTCGTTCTCGACGTGGCACGCACCAACTGCAACGGGAAACTGGTGAGTTGTCTCGAAGGCGGATACAATTTGGAGGTATTGGCCGATTCGGTACAGGTTCATTTGGAGAACCTTGTAGAAAGTTCGCCTTGAAGCGCAAGAATGCGTTCGAGCCTCCGCGAGAACGATTCCCGCGCGAGATAAATGCCGATGCTTGAAGCTGCTACCTCTATTTCAACCTCGCCGTCGCCGAGTCGTTGCGGTAAGATCCACTGTACCTCTCCCGCAACCTGGATAGACACGGAACGCGCATGAAACTGATTCTCGCCATCATTCAACCTGCGAAGCTGGAAGCGGTAAAGGAAGCGCTCAATAAGGTCGAGGTGTTTCGCCTGACGATCGTTGACGTGCAAGGGTTCGGAAGACAAAAGGGACACTCGGAAGTCTATCGCGGCCACGAGCTAACGGTAAATCTGCTGCGTAAAGTTCAACTTCAGATCGCCGTCAACGAGGATTTCGTGGAGCCGACCGTCAATGCCATCATGGAAGCGGGGCGAACCGGACCCGAAGGTCGTATTGGCGACGGCAAAATTTTTATTCTGCCGCTGGAGGATTGCGTCCGCATCCGCACCGGCGAACGCGGCCCAGAAGCAATCTAACGACGCGGATAACCGAGATCGAAGAGTTGATAGAGGAAATATATCTCTATCTCTGCGCGGCCACGTTTGAGGACAATGCCATGCCTTGGGGCTTACTCTTGAGCGACGATCTCTTGTTCGCCAGCCGCATCGCGGGTCAGGCGCAAGCGCTCGCATTATCGCTGAAATCCGCCCGCACGCTCGATCGGTTTTTTGACTTGGCGCATCGAGAGATGCCTTCTTGCGCGATCCTCGATTTGTCGTTTCCTGGACTCGATCTCGCCTCCTTGTTCCAAAGATTGAGTGAGACCACGACTACCATGCCGCGCGTCGTCGCCTACGGTTCGCACGTCGATGTCGAGAGGTTGCGTTCGGCGCGAGCGGCCGGATGCGATCCCGTGTTGCCTCGCAGCAAGTTCATCGACGACTTGCCGCACTCGCTTCCGATATGGATATCGGACGAGGAAGAGCGGAGCATCCGAGAGTAACGTCCTCTTTTCGCTCATCTCGCTCGTTGGGACATGCTTGGCAAACGAGAACGACCCCGAGTGTGACATGAAAACGATCGCAACGAGTCTTGCCCTGCTCGGCCTCTGTTTGGGAACGATCGTATTACCGTGTATTGGCGGCTGTCAGTCGCGGTCGAACTTACCTTCGCTGCCGGAAGAAAAGACGACGAGCCTTGCCGCTCCACCATTCTTCGAGGACATTACCGGCACTTCGGGGGTCGATTTCAGCTATCGCAATGGCGAGGAGACGGCGGATCATGTGGCGATTCTCGAATCGTTGGGCGGAGGTGCCGCGCTGCTCGACTACAACGGCGACAATCTTCTCGACATTTACCTGACCGGAGGCGGCTTTTATACGGGTGAGGATAAAAAGACCATCGCGGGCTACCCCGGAAAACTGTACGAGAATCTGGGCAATAATCGATTTCAAGACGCGACGGTCGAGGCAGGTCTGGGAAAGCTCGCGGGAGAGCAACCTTGGTTCTACTCGCACGGCGCGACGGTTGCCGACTACGACCGCGACGGCTGGCCGGATTTACTCGTAACGGGATGGGGCCATATCTCACTATTCCATAACGTTCCCATCGACGCATCCAATCCGCGGCGGGGCCGCCGATTCGTCGATGTCACCTCCGAAGCCGGGCTGGATCGAGGAATTACATGGGCCACCAGCGCGGCTTTTGGCGATCTCGACGGCGATGGGTTTCCCGATCTCTACGTCTGCCAATATGTCAACTGGTCGTTCGCCCACAATATACACTGTTCCGATGGAAAGATTCTCGATATTTGTCCCCCGAAAAACTTCGACGGGCTGCCCCACAAGGTGTATCGCAATAATGGCAGAGGGCGCTTTATTGATGTGAGTGATACGGCGGGGTTGGTCGCGGCGGGGCGCGATTCCTGCAAGGGATTGGGCGTCTTGATGGTCGATTTGAACGACGACGGCAAACCGGATATTTACGTCGCCAACGATACGACCAAGAAGCTTCTTTATATCAACCGCTCGAAACCGGGGGCGATTCGCTTCGAGGAAGTTGGCTCGACGAGCGGCACGGCATTCGACGATCGAGGGAACACTAACGGCAGCATGGGAGTGGATGCCGCCGATTTCGACGAAAGCGGCAAACCCTGCCTCTGGGTAACGAACTACGAAAACGAACTGCACGGCCTGTATCGCAACCAGATTCGGTCGAATCGCGTTGCCTTTCAATTTCAAACCAACGTCGTCGGCCTGGCTGAAATGGGGCAGAAGTACGTCGGTTGGGGAACGGCCTTCCTCGATATGGATGCCGATGGCTGGGAGGATTTATTTGTCGCTAATGGCCATGTGATGCGCTTCCAGCATTTCGAGGGTGTGACGAGGCACCAGCCCGCCTTGCTCTTTCGCAATCTCGGCGGCAGGTTTATCGACGTTCGCGGCCAGCTCGGCGAGTACGGGCGAACGAGCCATCTGGCGCGGGGCGTGGCCGTCGGCGATCTCGACAACGATGGCCGGCCCGATCTCGTTATCTGCCATCAAAACGAACCGACGGCGCTTCTACGCGGCATCGGCGGGAAGGGGAGCCACTGGCTCGGCGTGCAACTGGCGGGTACCGCGAATGCCGATGCGGTGGGAGCCAAGGCAGTGTTGCGCGTCGGCAAGCGCACCCTCACGCGCTTCGTCAAGGGCGGCGGCTCGTATCTGTCGGCGAGCGATCGCAGGCTTTTGTTCGGACTCGGCGAGTCAACGAAAGTGGATTCCTTGACGGTGACCTGGCCAAATCGCGATAAACAAGAGTTTCGCAATCTTTCACTCGACTGCTATCACCGTATCCAACAAGGAAAGGCGACGACCGAGCCGATTCTCGCACCGAAATGAGTCATGCCCATTGGGCCGCTTCTTCGCCGTCGAGCCGAAGCGTCAAACATTTGGCGCTCCCGCCCGACTTGATGAACTCATCCAATTCGACCGCTTTGGTCGTGTAACCCAACGATTTCAAGTCGGCGGCCAATTTATCGCAGCCGGCGTTGATGACGACCGTCTTTCCGACGACCACGGCATTACAGCCGAAGCAGCGAGCTTCCGCTTCGTTGGCCGCGATCAGGCGCGGAATGTGATTCTCGATCACTCGCCGTCCGTAAGCGTCGAACGCTTCGGGATACCACAAAGCCTCTCCGGGCGCGAGCGGACAGAAACAGGTATCGAGATGGTAGAAATAGGCGTTAATCAGCTCCAGCGGCAAAACTTGAACGTGCAGTAGGCCGCCAAGAGATTGATGCCCCTGCACGTCGCTGCGAATGCGATAGCCCGCGAACAGCGTGGTACCGCAGAAAAGTGCGTCGCCTGCCCCCTCGAAATACATCTCTTCGGGCAGATGCTCGACGGTGAAGCCTTTCGACGCAAACCAGGTGTCGAAATGCGGCGTCTCGCGGGCCCGCTCCTCATGGCGAAAACGCGAACTGAAAAAGCGATCTCCGTACACCAAACCGGCATTGGCGGTGAACACGAGATCGGGCAGTCCCGGCTGCGGCTGCAATAGCTCGACGACAACGCCGAGGCCCACAAGTGTATCGTGCAGCTGTTGCCACTGTTGACGCGCTCGTTCGCGCGAACTGCCGCGCGCGCGATTCATCCACGGGTTGATCTCGTATTCGATGCCATAATAATCCGGCGGACACATGAGAATACGCGGTTGACGCTGCACGATTGTAGATCTCCTCGTGTAGCCACGCGGCGGGACGCGGCTAACTATGCGATTGATTTCTCTCGTTCTAGTTCCGCCACCAATGCGCGCAGGAACGGCTCGGCATCGGTGATCACGCCGACCGTCTGAATACTGCCGCGATCCGTCAGCTTCGTTACCGTGGCAGGGTTTATGTCCACGCATGCCACCTTGACCCAGGCCGGCAAGAGATTGCCGGTCGCGATCGAGTGCAACATGGTCGCCATCATCAAACAAAAACCGACGCCGTGAATCATCTCGCGCATGCGCCGTTGAGCTTCCAGAACATCGGTGACAACTTCCGGCAAAGGTCCATCGTCGCGAATGCTGCCGGCCAACAGGAAGGGAATGTCGTGGCGGATGCATTCGTACATGATTCCACTTTTGAGCATGCCGCGCTCCACGGCTCGGCGAATACCGCCGATCCGCCGTATCGTGTTGATGGCCCGCAGGTGGTGTTCGTGCCCTTCCTCCATCGGCAGGCCGCGATCGAGGGAGATGCCGAGGCTGGTATTAAACAAGGCCTGCTCGATGTCGTGGGTGGCCAACGCATTGCCGGCAAACAGCACGTTCAGGTAACCGCCGCGTATCAGTTTGCAGATGTGTTCCACGCTGCCGGTGTGGACAATGGCGGGACCGAGGACGGCCAAGATCTTCTCGCCGGATTCCTTGGTCCGCTTCATGGCGGCGGCGATTTCGCGGACGGTAACGCCTTTGGGTTTCTCGCTGGATACGGGACTGGCCATGAACTCGAACAGATTCGACCGTGCCGCCGTCTCGGCGGGAAAGACGCGCAAACCATCGCGGCCAACCACGATCCGATCGCCGAGGCGCACCTCCGTCATGGGCACGCAGCGGGCCGCGGACTCTTCGGGATCGACGAGGATGCCGCAATCCATTTCCTGATCCTCCACGTCGATCCACTCGCCGTTCAGGCGCACCTGCGTGCGATAATTCGTCGTACTGTAGAAGTGTTCGGGAAACGCGCCGTCCATGTCGGCGGCGACGGTCTGACAGTCGCGCACCGCGACCGGAACCGCACCGTGATCGTGAATGATGTCGAGGATTTCATTCAGCTTCTCACTATTGTCGGCACGGACTTCGATGCGGGCATGGCTGGCGTCGGTTTGTCGTTGGCCGATCTTAATGTCTTTGATGACATAAGAACCACCGCGCGTGAGGATCTCATCGAGTACCTTGGGCAAAATCAAGGAGTCGATGATATGTCCCTGAATTTCGACTTCTTCGACGAACCCTTGTTTGCCCGTAGCGTTGTGGGCCATGACGGCGTCTCCACGTTCGAGGAACGATGCGCAGTCCCGTTGACCGCACCGTCATTCTATGAGTCGATGTCGCGTAACGCCGTGTAGGAAGACTAACCGTACAGCGCTACTCTCCAATTTTCCCCTCTCCCCTGTGCTGCGGGGAGGGTGTGGGGGGTGAGGGGAGGTGACGGATGAGGACGTCGAACCCCCTCGTTCTCGCCAAACCCCTCATCCCCGGCCTCTCTCCCCTGTACCCAAGGGAGAGGGGAGTAGGGCTGAACGACTAACCGCCGTCAAACTTGAGCTTGATTCTTGGCTTTTCGCAGAATATACGACTCCTCTTGTGGTTGTGGAGAGGGTCCGCGTTGTCGCCGGAGAGGAAGGCATGACGGACAAGCTCAGGAGAATGTTTGAAGTTGCGCTGTTGATCGTGGCGGTGTTGACTGTACCGCTTCGGGCAATGGCTCAGCAAGCGTTGCCGGGCAATGGGGCCGTCCTGCTTCCGCCTCGCACCGACGTGCCGCCGCCGCCGCCGTCCCAGGGACCGCCCGCGCCTGCCTCTGGACCTTTTGCTCCCTCGCCCCAGTCTTCTCCCTTTGCCGTGCCGGATGCGGAAGATCCGCTGTATAAGCCCAACGATCCCGGAAGCAACGGCTGGGGATGGTACGATTTACCCTCTCTACCGGAGCATCTCTTTTTCGATGTCGAGGTGGACATCCTGAAGCCGCACTTGAAGTCGGCACTCTCCAATGCCGTTACTTTTCCCGATGGATCGCAGGTCAATGTGCAGCCTCCGACCACGCAGATGGGTTGGACGGCCGCGCCGCGCGTTGAAGTCGGTTGGTCATTGCCGCAGAGTCTCGGCTACTTCGCGATCAGCTATCGAGGGTTCGCCGATCAAGCCGAGCAAACCACGACGGCACCCGGTGGAGTAACTTACGGCCTGCGCACGCGCTTGGACTTGAACCAGGCAGCTTTCGATTACGGAACGACGCCGTATTCTTTTTCACCGCGCTGGTATGCCGCCGGTCGCATCGGCATTGCGGGAGCCGATCTCTTTTTCGACAATCGCGCCGTCAGCCCCGCGCAAACGCAGTCGGCCAGCAACACGTTCTACGGTGCGGGACCGCACGTTCGATTCGATCTTTGGCGCGACTTTAACCTGTTGCCTGGCCTGAGCGTGTTCGCGCAGCCCGATCTCATCGTCATGGTCGGTCAAATTCGCCAACATTTCTACGAAGAAAACCTCAACGCTGGAGGCGGAGCCCAGCAAGGCTTTTTCCTCCAACGCAAAACGCAGACCGCTCCGGTTTTTACGTTGCGCACCGGATTGTCGTACACGCCGCGCAATCTGGCACAATGGAAGTTCATGGCCGGTTACGAGTTTGAGGAATGGTGGTTCGTCGGTCAGGTCGATGGACTTAATTCGCGCGGACAGTTTAGCACCAACGGCGTCTTCCTCCGCGCATACTTCTCGTTCTGACCTACTCATCTCCGACGAATCCTTTCATTCGTCTCACTCGTAAACGGCGGAGTCCCTTCCCGCCGCATCGGATCGTCGCAAGACCTCGATTCGAATTAACGAACGGAGTGGGTAGGGTCGCGGCGATTCTTGGCAGGACATCGACCGCGCGATTTCGTATATTAGCTTTATGCGAATGGATCGATTCGCAGCTCTCTCCCTCCTCTCCCGAGAGTCCCGAACGCAACCGAACGAGGTACTCGTCCGGAGGTTTCGTTTGCTGCGCGCGGCGATCCCTCCGTAACTTTCGTGCGCTCCGTGACCATGCTGGAATTCTCTACCGATAGGCTACTGCCGAACGCCGACTTGTTTTCGGGTTACACGCTCGGAACGGCCTACGACGAAATGTTCGAGGCGACGGATCGACCGCGCCCCCACTATCGGGCGCTGTACCGCCGGCTGCAATTGCTTTCACCAGACGAGTTTCGTCGCCGCAAAGCCATGTCCGATCTGTCGATGTTGCAAAACGGCGTCGGCTTCACCGTCTACCGGCAAGAGGAAGGCATCGAACGCATTTGGCCGATGGACCCCGTGCCGCGCATTATTCCCGCTGGCGAATGGCGACAAATCGAGCGGGGTTTGATTCAACGTCTGCTGGCCTTGAATCTCTTCCTCAAAGACATTTATCACGACCAACTGATCCTCCGCGATCGCGTCGTCGATCCGCGCTTGATCTACGAGGGGGCCTTCTTTCGGCGCGAATTCATGGGCGCGACCGTGCCGCGCGACATCTACATCCACGTCTGCGGTACCGATTTGATCCGCGACCTCGACGGACGCTATCTCGTCCTGGAAGACAATGCGCGGACGCCGTCCGGCGTCAGTTACATGCTGCACAATCGACAAGTACTAAAGCGCGTATTTCCGCCGCTGTTCGAACAATGCGATGTGCGCGGGACCGACGATTACCCCGCAGCGCTGTTGGACGTGCTGAAGTACATCGCTCCACCGGGCCGGCTCGATCCCACCGTGGTCTTGCTCAGTCCCGGCATTTACAACTCCGCCTATTTCGAACACACATTTCTGGCACAGCGTATGGGCATCGAATTGGTCGAGGGACGCGATTTGGTGGTCGATGGCAACCGCGTTCACATGCGGACGACGCGCGGGTTGGAGCGCGTCGATGTCATCTATCGCCGCATCGACGACGATTTTCTCGATCCGTTGACCTTTCGGGCCGACAGCGCCTTAGGGGTGCCGGGATTGGTCAATGTGTATCGAGCGGGACAGGTAGCGTTGGCCAACAGTATCGGCACCGGCATTGCCGACGATAAGGGCATCTATCCGTTTGTGCCCGACATCATTCGCTATTATCTGAAGCAAGATGCGATCTTGCCCAACGTCGAGACTTTCCGTCCGTTGGTGGCCAATCATCTGAGCCATATTCTGCACAATCTTGACAAGTTGGTGGTGAAGACCGTAAACGAATCGGGCGGCTACGGCATGTTGATCGGTCCCGCTTCGACGGCGGCGCAGCGCGAGGAGTTTTCCGCGCGCGTCCGCGCGCATCCGCGGGATTACATTGCCCAGCCCACCATCCAGTTGTCTACGCATCCGACCT
This sequence comes from Planctomycetota bacterium, assembly GCA_021807595.1. Classification (GTDB taxonomy): domain Bacteria; phylum Planctomycetota; class Planctomycetia; order Gemmatales; family Gemmataceae; genus JAJPHU01. The sequence continues at coordinate 41,442 of JAKBCS010000011.1, forward strand.
TCGTGGACGGGAGTTTGGAGGGACGCCACGTCGATCTACGGCCGTTCGTATTGTGCGGCGAGAAGATCACCGTGGTGCCGGGCGCTCTCACGCGCGTGGCCCTGCCGCGCGGCAGCCTCGTCGTCAATAGCTCGCAGGGCGGAGGGAGCAAGGATACCTGGGTTCTGGCGGAATGATCGTGGTTTGCCGCGACGCGGAGCGGAACGGAGCGCGGATTCGCTCCCTCGCTCTGCTCCGTTTCGCTGCTTACCCGCCATGAGGGTCCGCTTGCATGTTAAGCCGTGTCGCCGATGCTCTGTTCTGGATGAGCCGCTATTTGGAGCGGGCCGAACAGACTGCGCGCTTGCTCGACGTCTGTTTTCACTTGGAATTGGATCTGCACGGCGTCGGTGCCGGGCCGCACGAGTTACACTGGACGAGTCTGGCGGCGACCTTGCGTCAACGAGTGCCGTCCGCTCATCTCGAGTCTTCCACGCCGCAGGCGGCTCTGAGCGAATGGCTGATGTTTCGCGCCGATAATGCCGACAGCATACTCTCGTGCGTCTCCCGCGCGCGCGGCAACGCCCGCAACATTCGCAGTGCCCTCCACCCCGCTCAGTGGCGCGAGTTGAACAAGTTGTATTGGCAGCTGAGCGATGCCGAGTTTCGAGAGCGGGCGCGCGAATCGCCTCACGATTTCTTGCACGCCGTGGAGTGCGGCAACTGTTTGTTTCAGGGAATATGCGACTCGCTTTGCAACCACGATGAGGGCTGGCAGTTCTTGCAGCTGGGGAAGTTTCTCGAACGCGCCGCCACCACCCTGCGCATTTTGGATATTCAATATCACTTACTCACCGATCTTTCCAATCCGCTCGATCTGCCGTTGGCCAATCTCGAATGGGCCGCAGTGCTGCGCGGTTGTCAATCGTACGACGCCTACCAACGGTTGCACGGCGGCCGCATCGAACCGGAAGGGGTGGTCGGATTTCTGCTCGCGCGCGGCGATTCTCCACGCTCGGTTCGCTTTTGCTTGGAAGCGGCGGAGCGCGCGCTGAAATCGATTGAGGAAAACTCCACGCGCCGCGGATTGAGTCATCCCGAGCGCATCCTCGGTCTGATGCGCGCCGATTTGGAGTATCGGGGGCTGGACGAGATCTTGACGGCTCCGCTTCACGTTTTCCTTACCCTCATGCAGGATCGCTGCGCCGAGGTGAGCCGCGTCGTTCAAGAGCGTTATTCTTTACAGTAGTCGATGGCCCAACGTCCGAGGTTACCATGATCCTCGAAGTTCAGCATGAAACGCGCTTCAGCTATTCCCGTCCCGTGACCGAGACCATCGCCGAGGTGCGCATGGAGCCTACCAGCGACACGGAGCAAAGCTGTCGCTCCTTCGCCCTTCAAGTAAGCCCGCGCACCGAGAGTTTTCGTTATTGCGACGGTTTAGGCAATTCCGTGCATCACTTCAACGTGCTGGAATCGCACGATGAGATACGCATCTTGGCAGCGAGCGTGATTGAGACGCATCCCCGCCCTCGCTCCGTCGATGCCTGCCGCGCGCTCTATCCTCTCGATCTTTCCGGAGCGGGCCTGGAAATTCTCGATTACTTGAAACTGCGCGGTCCCATTAGCTGGACGCCGCGTTTACCGCCCCTTTTGGAGACGCTACGACCGGCAGAAGGTTCCTCGGTCGCCGCGTTCGTCCGCAACGTCGCCGACTATATTCGCACGCATTTCGAGTACGCTTCCGACGTGACGTTGGCCAATTCACCCATCGACGATGTTCTCGAACAAGGCAAGGGCGTCTGTCAAGATTTTACCCACCTGATGATCGCCGTCTTGCGATACTACGGTGTTCCGGCGCGCTACGTCAGCGGCTACCTCCATCGTCCCCACGAACACTCGCAGAGCCATGCCTGGTGCGAAGTTTGGCTGCCGGATTTGGGGTGGTTCGGAGTCGATCCCACGAACGATTCCCCGGTCAACGAACATTACGTTAAAGTGGCGGTGGGACGCGATTTCACCGATGTCTCGCCGAACCGGGGAACCTATCGGGGCGAGGCGCGGGAAGAGATTTTTGTCCGCGTGGAGACGCGCACTCTGACGAGCTTGCCTTCGCGCTCCTGGCAAGAGCAGCTGCCACCCCTGCATGTCCCGCTTACCGCCATCGTGCCCCGCAAACGCCCTTCGTCGAACCACCAAGACGAACAGCAGCAACAATAAGACTCGGCTCGAAGTTTGAGAGGCGGACAATTCCGAAAGGTTTTCCCAAGCGATTGTCCTTGCCGATTTTACCAGAAAGATGGAGAGTAAGAGCCTGTCGCAACAGCTCCCTCACCCCCTTCGTACAGGGGAAAGGGACGCTTATGAGACAATCTCTAAGACTTCCCCTCGACTTGCAGCTGCGGCAGGCTGAAAATACTTGACAAAAAATGAAATCCTTCCTTGCCCCCGATTGGTTTACCGATATACTTTTTAAGCATCTGAGGGAGGGGAGTTCCATTCATTCTGTCGAGAGGGAATTGGTTTATGTTAAGCAGTGTCGAGGCGGAGGTTGATTTCATCGAGGAGTTGCGTCTGCGTCGGTGGGCGCGCGAACACTATGTGTCGCGGAATCAACGGGATGAATTCTGGCACCCGGTCATTCTCGACGAGATGAGCCGAAAAGAGCGGGAAGTGGCCAACGCCGAGCCAGTCTTTACCTGCGCTTGATGCTCTCCCCCCACACAATAAGTAGAACCCCGAAGCGGTCGAATCTTTGATCCTTCGGGGTTTGGCGTTTCTAGGGCGTCGCCTTTCGATTCGAGCGTGCTGTTCTCCCTTCGCTTCCCCTGTCGCCTTTTATCTCCTCATCGTCGATTGACACCACCGTAGCGGCGCGGGAAACTGCATTTCCTCGCCTTGCCTTCGATTTGCATCCCGAACCCACCCGCTTGGAGGTAGATCATGCGTCCCCGCTTCACTTTACACTCGCTTCTCCTGGGTACACTCGCGCTCGTATTCGTACTCCCGTGGGTTCCGGCGGCGGAAGACCCCGGTGCGCCGGGACTTATTGCCACGCTTAAGGGACACGGTGAGGCCGTTTACGCCGTGGGCTTCTCGCCGGATGGGAAGTACGTCGTAAGCGGCAGCGGTGATAAAATGCTCAAAATCTGGGACGGCGCGACCGGCAAAGAATTGAAGAGCTACGGCGGGCCGACCGGCCACCAGAGTCTCGTACTCAGTGTTTCTCTCAATCGAGAGGGAACGCTCATCGCCACGGGCGGCTCGGACAATACGGCCAAGCTATGGGACTTTCCCGGCTCCAGTCCGATCCGTGCCCTAGCCAAAAGCGAAGGTGCTAAAACTCTCGCGGTCAGCAACGACGGGGCGAAATTGGCTGGAGGCGACAAGGACGGAACCATCAAAATATGGAACAGCGCGGATGGCAAGGAACTCCTAAAGTTTCAAGGACATCGCGGTATCGTGACGGGCTTGGCGTTCGGCGGCAACGGACAAATACTCGTCTCCTCAGGCGCGGACAAGACCGTTCGCTTCTGGAATCCCGCCAACGGTCAGAGCCTCGGCGTCGTGGGAGCGCACGCTTCGGAGGCACGAGGCGTCGCCTTCAACCCGAACGGCAGCGCGGTCTACAGCGTGGGCGCGGACGGTCTCTTGAAATTCTGGCCGCTTCCCCCGGTGGCTTCCAAGCCGGTCGGATCGCCTCACGGGGACGCGGTGTCGGCCTTGGCGCTGTCCCCCGACGGTAATACCCTCGTCTCCGCCAGTGCCGATAAAACCGTGCGTGTGGCAAACGCTGGCAGCGGTCAACTCGTCCGCGAGTTGAAGGGTGCGAACGCCGCCGTCGAATCGGCAGCGCTCTCGCCCAACGGTGCGATCGTCGCGGCGGGGACGGCGGACAAACACTTGCTCGTTTGGCAAACGAAAGACGGCCAACTGCTCGCCGACGTGGCCAATCCGACTGCGGGACTTGCCTTCCATCCGACCTCGAATCAGCTGATAACGGGCGGGAGTGACGGAGCGCTGAAACTCTGGGCCATGCCGCCGACTCCGGAGCGCATCTTGGCGCACGCCGATGCCGTTCGAGCGGCAGTCGCCAGCGCCGATGGGAAACGACTCTTCACCGGTGGCGCGGACAAGATCGTTCGCTCGTGGAACCTTGCCGACACGAAGCAACCGGAGCGTCAATTCTCCGGCCATACCGCGGCCGTCAATGCCGTATCGATTAGCGGCAACGGTCAATTGCTCGCTTCGACAGGAGACGATGGAACCGTCCGCTTTTGGAACCAGAGCAACGGCCAATCGACCGTATGGCTCGGCGTACACGAAGCCCCTGCGACGAGTTTGGCCTTCGATGGAAGCAATCGAGTTCTCAGCGCATCGGCCGACGGCAGCATAAAGCTGTGGCAACCTCCCACGAATATGGGCAAGCTACTCGCGCATCCCGCTCCGGTCGTCTCCGCCATGCTCAGTTCGGACGGCACGCGCCTGTTGACGGGATGCGGCGACAAGCAAGTGCGTTTATGGAATTCGACGAGCGGGAAGCTCGAACGTCCTTTTACCGGACACGCGCTCGGCGTGCTGTGCGTGGCGATGAACCCCTCCGGCACCCAAGTGGCCGGCGGCGGGGCCGACAAGACGCTCCTCTTATGGGAGACGGCCAACGCCAAGGAGATCAAGAGATTTGTCCTGCCCGCCGCGGTCATCAGCTTGGCGTTCGCTCCGGACGGGAAAAAGCTCGCCGTCGGCCTTGCCGACAACAGCATCCATTTGTTCGACCCGACAATGGGCAAGGAGATCAAGACGATAACGGGACATATGGGGCCAGTAAACTCTCTTGTTTTTACCGCGAAGGGGGATCGACTCATCTCCGCCAGCGCCGATAAGTCGATCCAAGTTTGGAGCCTCGCCGAGGGCAAGTCGGAAAAGAAGCTGGATTACGGTGGTTCGGTATCGACGGTCGCGCTGAGCAAGGACGAAGCGCGCATCGCGGCCGGCGGCGCGAATAAGACCGTCGAAGTCTGGACGCTGGCGGACGGTAAATCGCAAGTGAAATTTGCCACGCCCGCCAGCGTGCATGGAGTGTGCTTCAGCCCCGATGGATCGCGCCTCCTCGTTGCCAACGACGATAATAAAGCGCGCCTCTACGGACTCGACGGGAAACTCGTTGAGTTCTTTGGCCACGATGGCCCCGTCCACGCTGTCGCCTTCCACAACGACGGCAAGAGCGTTTTCACGGCCAGCGCGGATAAGACGGCGCGCTCGTGGCCGTTGTCCTTGGCGTGGCAGGCGCGACACGATGGCCCCGTGAGGCAAGCCATTTTCAATGCTCGCTTCGACCGCGTCGTATCTTGCGGCGACGACAAGACCGTCAAGATTTGGAATGCGGCCGACGGGAAGCTCGTCAAGTCGCTGGTCGCGCACGATGCGCCCGTCGTCGGGGTTGCCGTCAACGCCGATGCCACGCGCATCGTCTCTTGCGGCGCAGACAAGACGGTCAAAGTCTTTACCCTGGCAGCAAAGGCCGATGCGAAAGCGGATAACCCCGTCACCGTCAACCTGCCGGCTCCCGCTTCCGCCGTCGCGCTGAGTCCCAATGGGCGGTATCTCGCCGTCGCCGTCGAAGAGAAATCCCGTGCCCGCGTACTCGTCCTCGATGCGGCCACTGGCAAGGAGTTGCTCGTTTATGCGGATCGAACGGGTGCGATCCTTTCTTTGAGCTTTCTGGCCGATAATCGCACGCTGATTTCGGCTGGGACGGATAAAGTCGTTCGGCTTTCCGATATGAACCTGATTTCAACCTTCGATGCTTCTTCCGGCGGCGTGGCAAGCGTGGCCATTTCAAGTAATGGATCGCAAGTGCTTTCTGGAGGCGCGGACAAAACGGTCAAGCTCTGGGACGCGGCCAAAGGACAAATAGTGAAGACGTTCGGTCCCCTGCCGGAGGCGGTTCGCGCCGTCTCCTTCAACCGGGCGGGAACCCAGATCGGAGCAGTCGCCGGCAAGCTGGCCACCGTGTGGAACCTCGCCGACGGCAAGGAAGTACGCAAGCTCGATCATCCCGACGATGTGCTGTCTCTCTCGTTCAGCGCCGACGGAACCCGGCTCTCGACCGGCGGAAGCGACAAAGAAGTACACGTTTGGGAGTTGACGACAGGGCGAGAATTGCAGGCGTTTCCGCAGGAGGGAGCCGTTCGCGCTGTGGTTTTCCACCCCAGCAACAACGCGCTCCTCTTCTCCGCCGGTACCGAGAAGAGCGTGAACCGTCACACGACGACCATCGCGCGCGTCGTGCCCGTCGGCACGCCTTTGCACGCCCTCAATGTCGCATCGAACGGCGCTCACGTTTTAACGGCCGGCGACGATGGCAAAATCAAGCTGTGGAACACCGGCAACGGCAACAACGAACGCACGTTCGACGCGGGCGACAAGGCGATCCACGCCCTTACGGTGTCGAAAAGCAACATACTGCTCGCCTCCGGAGGAGTCGACCGAATTGTCCGCGTTTTCTCGTTCAACGACGGCAAACTACTCGCCGAGATCAAAGCTCCCGGAGCAATTCGCGGCCTTACGTTCGCGCCAGACGGTCGGACGCTGGCAGCAGCTTGCGCGCCCGCTCAAGGCGCAGGGATATTGCAAACGTGGAATGTGGTCTACAATTCCGGTCAGCCGACGCCCGCCGAGTTTGGGAAGCCGATTCAGGGCTACGGTGAGGCCGGCGCTGTAGGCGACCTCGTCTTCGATCCCAAAGGCGATCTCGTCTATTCCGGCAGCGGAGACAAGGCGATTCAAGTCTGGAAGTTCGCCTCGGACGCTCCGACGAAGAGTTTCCAACATCCCAACCTCGTCGATGTGGTGGCGTTTAGCCCGGACGGAACCCAATTGGCCACCGGCTGTCACGATGGCCGCGTGCGTCTGTTCGATGTGGCCAAGGGCACGGTCATCCGCGAGATCCAGGCGCATGTCACCGTGCCTCAACCGTCGGCGGTGTACTGTCTCGCTTGGAGCGCCGACGGCAAACAGATCGTCTCCGGCAGTTTCGATCGCACCCTGAAGCTATGGAACGTCGCCGACGGCAAGTTGATCCGCGAGTTCAAAGCCTACGAGGACAAAAAGTTCGAGAAGGGGCATCGCGACAGCGTGGTCAGTTTGGCCTTGTCGCCCGATGGAAAGATGCTGGCGTCCGGCGATTGGGATCACTCTATCAAAATCTGGAATGTCGCCGACGGCAGCGTCGTGCGCGATCTGATAAACCCGACCCTGAAGCCACGTCCGGATTCGCCGCAAGCTCATCCCGGCGTGGTATATGCGCTGCGCTTCACACCAGACGGCAAGCGTTTGGTGAGTGCCGGCGGAGCGCCGCGCCTACACGGCTATTTGGCGATCTGGAATGTGGCTGACGGCAAGCTCCTTCACGGTAGTGAGCAAGCGTGGGGAACCCTGTTCTCTTTGGCTTTGTCGGCGGACGGCAAGTATCTCGCCGTTGGGACGGGCGGCTCCAACACGCCGGGAGAAGAGGGCAACAAGAATAACGCCTATGTGATGAAACTGCCGCCGAATGAGCAGAAGTAGACACGCCCCGACTTCCGCTCGCGCCGCCCAATGCGCAAACGTCTTGAAACATTGTCGTGCGTATTACGCACAACTCGGTTAGCCGCGGCGCGCAGCGGAGCTTGCTGCCCCACGCTCCGCTGCGCGGCGCGGCTAACCAAGACCGTTCGTCGTATGTAACCCGAAAACAAATCGCATTAGTTTGCTTCTCGTCAAACCCACACCCGTTTACATTTCATCTATGGTTTGTATGCCTTCCCTTCCCTCGACGGTATCGTTACACTGAACGAGTCCCTGATACTACCGGGTGGAATGGATCGATTTCATGACGTCAAAGAGTTTTGCGTTCGTCAGTTTGGGTTGCCCGAAAAACCTCGTCGATTCCGAGCGGATGCTCGGCAAGTTGGCTCAGGACGGTTATAGTCTCACCCCCGATGCCGACGGTGCCGATGTTGTGGTCATCAACACCTGCGGATTCATCGAACCGGCGCGGCAGGAATCGCTCGGCGTGATCCGCGAAATGCTCGCTTTGAAAGAACAAGGTCGGGTTGGGGCCGTGGTTGTGGCCGGCTGTCTGGCCGAACGCAAGAAAGACGATCTACTCGAAGAAGTGCCGGGTGTCGATCACATCGTCGGCGTCTTTGGCCGCGAGGAGATCGCCCACGTTCTCAACCGCGCCATCGCGCGGCAGTCGGCGGTCGAAAGTCTTTCGGAATCGAATGTCGAACTAGGTAGGATCGGGCCGAAAGCTGAAGGCCGATTGCCGACGGTCGCCGAGCAACGCAGCCTCTTTCGGCCCGCTCCCGTGCGCGCGCTCGAAGATACCGCTCGCCTGCGCATCACGCCGCGCCATTATGCCTATCTCAAAATCTCGGAGGGATGCGACCGTCTTTGTACGTTTTGCGCCATTCCTGGGATGCGTGGCAAACACGTCACTAAACCGATTGAGGAAGTGCTGCGCGAGGCGCGCGAGTTGGCCGAAGACGGGGTGCGAGAACTGATCGTCGTGGCACAGGACACCACCTATTACGGTCTCGATTTGTACGGCAAGGTTCGTCTCGCCGAACTGCTGCGAAAGCTGAACGATGTCGAAGGGTTGGAGTGGATTCGCATTCTGTATGCGTATCCCATCCACTTCACCGATGAATTGATTCAGACTTTGGCCGAAACGCCCAAGATTGTGCCGTATCTCGATATGCCGTTGCAGCACATCAACGACCGTTTACTGAAGCGGATGCAACGCCGCGTCAATCGAGCGGAGACGGAAGATTTGCTGTCTCGACTTCGGCACGCGATTCCCCAACTGGCTCTAAGGACGACGTTTATCGTCGGCTTTCCCGGCGAGACGGAAGCGGAGTTCGAGGAACTGTGCGGTTTTGTTCGCGATTCGCGGTTCGAGCGCGTCGGCGTCTTTCCCTATTCGTTGGAGCCGGGTACGCCGGCGGAACGACTACCAGATCGCGTGCCGGAAGAGATTCAACAAGCGCGGCGGGATCGACTCATGGAATTGCAGCAAGACATTGCCTTCGCCTGGACGCGCCAACAAGTCGGCAAAGAGTGCGAAGTGATTGTCGATAGTCCCGACCCCGAGGTCCCCGGCCATTTTTTGGCGCGGAGCCACGCCGACGCGCCGGACATCGACTGTGTGGTGCGTCTGAAAGGCAAGGGGATCCGCGGCGGCGATCTCGTACGCGCGCGCGTCACCGGAGCCGACGGGTACGATTTGGCCGCACGCGCGCTGCGCGTCCGCTGAAGCAAGGAGGCGAAAGCGCATGGCCACCCTCACACCGCCCAAGAAGCCAAAAGTTTGGAACCTGCCCAATCAATTGACCGCGTCTCGATTCGTGCTGGCTCTGGTGTTGTTCGCACTCATCTCCCACGAATTATGGTCGTGGTGTCTGACGGTGTTTGTCGTCGCCGCTTTTACGGATTGGCTCGACGGCTATCTCGCCCGGAAGCAAAATCTAACCAGTACGCTGGGACGCATTCTCGATCCCCTGGTCGACAAGGTGTTGATGTGCGGCGCGTACATTTGTCTTTTGCCCCTCGGCGTTAGAGGGGAGTGGCTGTGGCCGTGGATGGTTACGGTCGTGGTCGCCCGCGAATTGGTCATTACGGGGTTGCGCAGCTGGATGGAGTCGCACGAGGCGAGCTTCGGCGCAGATTGGCTCGGCAAGTTCAAGATGGGCTTGCAGTGCGCTGCCGTCATCGCCGTGTTCGTGGCGTTTCTTGTCCCCGAATCGATGACCGATGTCCGATACTTTTTTGACGCGGTGCGCAATCTCCTCATCTGGGCGATGACCACGGTGACGTTGCTGAGCGGTTTGCAATACGTCTGGAAGGCCGCTTCCCTGTTAAATCTCTGAAGGCGATCTCCATGCTCTCCCTCGCTTCGCCAATTGGTTTCGCCATCGTCGGCTGCGGTATGATCGCGCGCTTCCACGCCCGCGCGCTTGCGGAGATTCCCGACGCTCGGCTGGTTGCGCTCGTCAGCCGGCGCGAGCCTGCGGCGCGCGCCATGGCGGATGAACTGGGGCTACAATGCTCCCTCGCCACCGATCTGCCTGCCGTTCTCGCCCGATCCGACGTACATGTCGTCATCGTCGCGACGCCCAGCGGTGCCCATCTGGAACCCTCCGTGGCAGCGGCGCGGGCCGGGAAGCACGTTGTCGTCGAGAAACCGTTGGAGATTTCGAGCGAGCGCTGCGATCGAATCATCGAGGCGTGCGACAAAAACCGCGTCAAACTGTGTACGATATTCCCTTCGCGGTTCGGCGATGCCAACCGCGCGCTCAAGACTGCTGTGGACGCGGGGCGTTTCGGCCGTCTGACGTTGGGCGAGACGACGTGCAAATGGTGGCGGCCGCAATCGTATTACGATGAGGGCGGCTGGAAGGGCACGAAGGCGCTCGACGGCGGCGGCGCGCTGATGAATCAGGCTATCCACAATGTCGATCTGTTATTGTGGTTGATGGGAAATGTCACTCACATAAGCGGTTTCACGGCCACGCTGGCGCACGAACGCATTGAGGTCGAGGATACCGCCGTGGCCTGTTTGCGTTTCGCCAACGGCGCTTTGGGAGTCATTGAGGCGGCGACGAGCGTGCATCCGGGGTTGCCCAAGACCGTCGCCATCCACGGCGATCGCGGCTCCGCGGTCATCGAGCAAGACGACGTTTTGCGCTGGGAGTTGACGCCGGAAACGGCGGAAGATCGGGCCATCAAGGAACGTTTCGCCCACAAAACGGGTGAAACGGGAGGTTCGAGTAATCCGGCTGCCATTTCGCACACCGGACATGCCCGTCAACTTGCCGATTTCGTTCGCGCCATACGAACCGACACCGCGCCCCTCGTCGATGGCCGCGAGGGACGCAAGGCCGTCGCCGTCATTGAGGCCATCTATCGCTCGGCAACGAGCGGCAGCGCCGTGACACTGGGTTAGCGTGTGGTTTTCCGTTTGCGGTCCATCGAATTGCGTCCCACTTGCCAAAGGAGTGGCTTGTATGTCGAAAAAACGATCTCCCGCCGAAGATTTCACCGTCTACCTTGCCGTTCGCGCGATTGTGTGTCTCGTGCAGGCCATGTCGTTCAACACCGCCTGCAAAATGGCCCGTCTTCTCGCGTGGATTATCTACAAAGTCGATCGCCGACATCGCCTCGTAGCCCTGGATAATCTGCGTCACGCCTTCGGAGAGTGCGATCCCGGCGAGCGCGACCGGCAGGTGCGAGCCGTGTATCGCCATTTCTGTACCGTCCTCGTCGAAATCGTGCATCTACCTCGGATCTTGCATGCGCACAATTGGAAACAGCACATCGCGATCCGCAACTCTCAACTCGCACTCGACGCCTTGTTGTCGGATCGGCCGGTTCTTCTGGTGAGCGGCCATTTCGGGAATTGGGAGTACGGCGGTTACACGCTCGCCCTTTTAGGTTTCCGCACCAACGCCATCGCGCGACCGTTGGACAATCCCTACGTCGATGGCTTTTTGCGACGCTTTCGCGAGCAGACCGGGCAACAGGTATTGCGCAAGGACGGGGATTTCGACCGAATGCAACGGGTGTTGGCGGCGGGGGGCGTCCTGTTGACCCTCGGCGATCAGGATGCCGGACAAAAAGGACAGTTTGTGAATTTTTTTGGCCGTCCCGCTTCGACGCACAAAGCCGTCGCCCTTCTCGCGCTCGAATACAATGTTCCCATGGTCGTGCTGAGTTGCGCGCGCTTGTCGCAGGACGGCGAAGTACCTCGCTACGAGATCGCGGCGGCCGATGCGATCGATCCCGCCGAATACGCGGATCGTCCCGACGCGGTCCCCGCGCTTACACAGCGTTTCACGACGGCGCTGGAGAACGAGATTCGCCGCCACCCGGAGCAATACTTCTGGCTGCATCGCCGATGGAAACATCAACCGAAGCTAAAGAAAGCGAAGAAAGCGGCCTGAACTCGTGGAGATAGAACTGGGGTGACGCGCGAGCGTCTACTACCGCTCGGCCGAAAGAGCGGCCAGCAAAAACGACTATAGAGACAGAGAAAGGATTGTTTCGTGCTAACGGGACCGAACGTCATTCTAACGCTGAAAATCGCCGTTGCCGCCGTCACCGTGTTGTTCGTCGCCGCCATCGTCGCCGTGGCGCGCGGCAACGCTAGGCTGCACGGACGCATCAACTTGGTCTTCTTCACGCTCACGCTCATGGCCGTCTTGGGCCTCGAGTTGATTGTGCGCGTACTTGCTCCGGACGTGTTCGACTATTTCAATGCCGATCCGGCGTTGCGCCACGCGCTGAATCGGCATCTGTGGTTTTCCGTGCCGTCCACGTTCGTCATGCCCGCCATGCTGTACACGGGAGTGAAAGGCCACGTTCGACTTCATCTCACCTTGGCGGTGTGCTTCGTCTTGCTGTGGACCGGCACGTTCGTCACCGGCATCTTCTTCTTGCCGCCCACACCGTGGTAACGCTACTTCCCGGCAGCCTCGAATTTCTCCAAGACAATCTCCGCCTTGGCGTCGCCGATATCGATCAGCTGCTTCACCATGCCGACGCCCTGGGCGTAATACGTCGTTATGACGGGAGCCGGTTTCAAAGCCGTTCCTTCGACATCCTGCCCGATTACACGAAAGGCTTTGAACTTGCCGGCGGGAACGGTGATCTCTTGCTCCTCGTCTACCTTGAAGTTTCCGCGGAAGACTTCCACCTCGCCCTGAGAGGCGACCTTCCAGACGTCGCCTATCTTCGGCGGTAGTTTCAAAACGAGCATCGGCGGCTTCAGAGTCTCCGTGCGGAATTCCTCCCCTGCTTTCGTCTTCAATCGAGGTGTGTCGGAATTGAAAAACGAAGACACATCGTACCGATAAACGCCTTGGTCCTTGACGGCCAAATGCTCTCGACCTCCGACTTTACCTTCACGCTTCGATTCCAACAGCGCACAGAGGACATCCCCAACCTTTTCGTGCTTGACGACTCGCACTGTGATTTTGCTTTCACCGAGACGATAGTGCCAAGTAGTGCCCACTTGGAGCGGATAAAATGGCGTTTCCTTGAGCTTCTCTTGCCCGGTCGAATGAGGGGTGGGAACACAGAGGACTATCGACAGGATGGCAACGCGGATCAGCCGTGGCATGCTCGTTTCTCCGAAGGAACCTCGTTCGTCGAGAACCATTGCGGGAGCGGTTAATCTACGCCGTAAAACATCGAGCGGCATGGGTTCCGTCTTCTCAAACGAAAAATGTTTGTGTTTTCCGCTTGTCTTCCCTCCTGGAGCAGAGATAGAATAATAGAGTCCAGAGAACTGGATACCCCGCAGGGTGTCGTTGCTCCGACCCCTCCCCCAATCCGTCGTCCTTCCTCACCCTCCGGCAGTTGCGCCGACGACGGAGGTTCGATGACTTCCCTTCCAACCCACGGGAGAAATCCTCATGTTTGGACTTGGCATGGCTGAAATTCTGGTTATCTGCGCGATCGGCCTGTTGTTGTTCGGAAACAAGCTGCCTTCACTGGCTCGTTCCTTGGGTAAATCGCTCGTCGAGTTCCGCAAGGAGTTTAAGGGTATCGAAGAAGATGTTCGCGGCTCGGTGCGCTAATGACCGCACATTCGATCCATCCCGCTGCGAGGAATACGACCTCCGGACGTTTTCCGCTTGTCTGCGCCCTTGCACCGTTGCTATATTTATTTGGAGCGGCTCGTTGAAGACCAGCCGCACCGAGAAATCCCGAAAAAACCCTCAAAGAGGTCCGCTTCCATGTCTCCATTGTTTGGCCTATTCAATCTCGGTGCCCAAGAGATGCTGATCCTTCTCGTAATCGGCGTTCTACTCTTCGGTCGCAAGCTGCCGGAGGTGGGCCGATATTTGGGCAAAGGTATCGTCGAATTCAAGAAGGGCATCAAGGGTCTCGAAGACGACTTCGACCCTTCGGCCTCCTCGACGCCGCGACAGGAACCAATGGCTCTGGAGCCACCGCGTCCGCCGCAACGCATCACGACGACGGCCCCCAAGTTCGAAGATGGCATCACGGCGGCATCCAACAACATCACTGCGCCGCCGAAGGGGTAAGTTGATAAGATAAACCTTTTAGTCCGGCTCGCCTCTCCGACTCCGATCGGTGCGGGCCGGGTTGATTCGGGCGCTTAACTCAGCGGCTAGAGTGCCATCCTCACACGGTGGAAGTCACTGGTTCGAATCCAGTAGCGCCCATTTCAGCTAACTTATTCTCAAGTCGTAGGTTACGTTTACATTACAATCGAAGCCCATTCGAGTGGTTCTCTATACCTACATACGGACGACTCCAATTCGATGCGTCCGAACGGGGAAACCGACGCTCAATTCTCACTTTCGTTCGTCGGTGGTTGAGGAGACAACGAATTGCCGCCGGACATGCGTTCGTAGTCGCTGACCTTCTTGTGCAGCGTATTGCGATTTATTCCCAAACGCTTGGCTGCTGTCACCTGAACTCGACCGCAGGTTATCATCACTTGTTCGATGAGTTCGCGCTCCACAGCCCCGACGATGCGCTCGTTGAGCGAGCCATCCGGAAGCGACTGTACGCCGGTGCGAACCAGCTGCTGGATCTGGCTTTGGAGATCGTTTCCTCCTCGTCCTCGGACGACTCGCCAACGGCGCGCGCCTTGCCCGGGCGGGGTCAGCAGGTCCGGCGTCAAGGGCCCGCCTCCCGATAAAACCACGGCACGTTCCATGTAGTTTTCGAGTTCGCGCACGTTGCCCGGCCAATCGTGATTGAGCAAGATTTTAATCACCTCGGAGGTCAGCTCCGGCGCATCGCGACGATGCTCCTCGCTGTGTCGTTCGAGAAAGAATCGCGCCAAGGACGGGATGTCTTCGCGCCGTTCGCGGAGCGGCGGCAATTCGATGGCCACAACGTTGAGACGGTAATAAAGATCGTCGCGGAATCGGCCGGCGACAATCTCGTCTTCCAGATATTGATTGGTGGCGGCGATGACGCGGGTATCCACGCGAATGGTTCGACTCTCGCCGACGCGCTCAAACTCTTTCTCTTGCAAGACGCGCAGCAGTTTGACTTGCAGTTTCGGACTCATGCTGGAGATTTCATCGAGGAAGATGGTACCGCCGTGTGCCGCCTCGAATCGTCCGGTCTTGTTGTCGATGGCTCCGGTGAACGCGCCTTTGACGTGGCCGAACAGCTCGCTCTCCAAAAGGCTCTCGGCTAAGGCACAGCAATTGACTCGGACATACGGACCTTCGGCGCGCGGACTGAGACGATGCAAAGAGCGGGCGAGAACCTCCTTGCCGGTTCCCGTCTCGCCAACGAGCAACACGCTCGCCGGAGTCGGCGCGACCAGGCGGACCAGACGATAGACCTCGCGCATGGCCGGGGAGTCTCCCACGATCCCCGGCAACAGATTTCCGTCTTCGGTGTCGGACGATTCGGACCATTTCATGCGTTGCAATCCTCCTCGCAGAGGTCGGGCATTCGTACCCGACGAGATACCATAACGGGCTGCTCCGTCTCATTCTCTCGGTAAATCGTTGGGGAGCCTTTTGCCGCCCTCCGCCAACAAGCTGGCCAAACGATCGGCGGAGAGACGCGGCTCGTCTAGTAATAGATTATCCATTTCTTTGAAAACAAATCCGCTCAAATCGTCTCCGCTCCAACCGAGCGCGCGCAAATGTTCGCCGATTTGCTCGAAACAGCGATCCCGCATCTTCGACGTTTGCCGCGACACATTGCCTTCGTGTACGTTCAGAAGTTGGGCCACCTCGCGCTGACTGAGACGATAGCGCATGCGAAGCCCTAAAATCAGGATTTCTCGATCGCTCAGATTATCGAGCCATTCGCTTGCCGCCGCGCGAAACTCATCGTGCCAGCGCTCGTGGCCCCCGTCGTCGCAGGGTAGATCGCGTTCGCCAAGCTCATCGTGCGGCAACGGTTGAAGACCTCGACGATCGCGCAATCCGGAAAGCTGCTTGTTCTGAAAGACGCGGATGAGCCAAGGGACGAGCGGTCGCTGGCCGTCGTAGCGCGCCAAGACCGAGGGTGTGCCTTCGCGTTCCCCGGCCAGTAGGAAACCCCAGAAGTCGGCCACCGCCTCCTCTTGTCGCTCGGTATCGCGGGGAAACAAGCGCGCGGCGCGCAGTCGCAGCGCATCGACGAGAAGACAATCCGTGCGATTGGCGCGGGCGGCGAAGAGTGTCTCCCAGGCCGCGTTTCGACCTTCAAGGCAGGCGCAAGCCAAAAACCAATCCACCGCGTGCAGATTCTCCAAAAAGTTCTCCCAGGTCATCGCTTCGCCTTTGCCAGCCCGCTTGCATTGAGTCATCTTGAAAGCCCGCAGTAAATGATGCTCGAAACGGGAGCGCGATAACTCCAAGGCCGGCAATCGCAGGCGACAAAAATGGTACAACAGCTGTTTGTCCGCGGTGCGAGGGACGTTTTCGTTAGTCATAGGTTATTCGTCCGTCCAACGCATTCCGGTGTTCTCGGCACGAGAGAGACTTTTTCTTGGCCGCACACTTCCAGAAGCGGACGAGGAACTATCCTTGAGGTACGAACACCAACACCTCCACGCGCGCCGCGGGCAGATCGTCGCTCTCCGACTGTGGCGGAAGATGCACCCCTCGGCCCAGCGCTGTCACTTTCCGCGACGTGAACCATCCCATCTTCTGGACGGAATGTTGCTTTTTCAGATATTCGCTCACCGCCTCGCTCTGTTGCTTGGTCAAGGTTTGGGCCACGATCGGCGTCGTCTTTTTGGGATCGGCATAGGCGGCAATCACGATCTCGGAACCCTTATGCTTCATTCCCTCTAACCACGGGGCCAGAGCGTCCAATCGCTGTCGTCCCTGTGCCGTCAGAACCGCGCGGCCCGGATCGAACAAGTCCGACTCGGCAAAATACTGGCGATTCCGCTCGCAATTGGGGCGAATCAACAACTCGTTGGCGTCCTCGACATACGATCGAACTACGGGTAGATGTTTGACGGCATCGGCGCTTTGGCCGATGGATGCCATCGTGTCGTGGCTCTGTTGAATCAATGCCAGCAACGCCTCGTAGGCTTTCGGATCGTGCGCCAGCTTTCCGAGCGTGCCCTCGCCACTCTGAATGCCTTGCAGCGTTTGTTTCACCTGTACGAGTACATCCGCCAATTCGGTGCTGGCTTCCGAATCGAGCAGGGCGTCTTCTTGTACAGACTCGTCGAGTTGTCCCGATTTGGCTCGGCCGCGATGGATCTCCAACACTTTGCCGCCAAGCATTCCTTCGCCGACGATTTGGACGGTGGAGGAAGTTCGCACCAAACGGCGGTATTCGTCCTTGAGCGCCAAACGCAGAACGATGGCTTCCTCTGGGGCTTCCGGAGGCAGAATGGCCACGACCTCCCCGGCGTCGATGCCTTGGATGCGGACTCGCGTGCCTACCTCGACGCCGCGTATCTCATGAAACCCCGCGCGGATGTGCAATGGCCGATTGCCCCACCACCCTCGACTTCCAATCGAGAACAGGCCGAGCATTCCCAACCCCAAGCCGGCAACGACGAGGACCCCCAACACCAACGCTTGCCAGCGCGATAGCGTTCGAGTCACGTTCCATACTCCCAGATTCGGCACCCCGTTCGGACGGACAAACAAACGACTCCAGCTTCTTGCTTATTATAACGCTCACCCCCCACCCCGTCGCAAGCGAGTCTTCTCACAAAGAGCCTGTTCAACCAGCTGCACGTTCGATTTTCAGAGCGAATGACGCGGGTTCGCCAGTCTCCATTTGGTCCGCCGTTTCTCGAATGATAAGGATCTCCATCGGCAGCTGAGGCAACCGATTTGCCTGACCTTGTCATCGAATCGCTTCGGAAAATGGTGGGAAGGCGTCCTTTCGCGCCAACGAGTGAAGGGGGGACAGCGTTAGAAATTTTATCGAATCGGTCGATTTGTCCTTTGCAAGCCCCCCCATCGGGTGGTTATGATAGAGGGAGTTGGATCTCGTAATCTACTCGGCATTACGCACCTGGCATTCGCTGGCCCGTGACGGAGAGTTGTTCATGGCCGTGCAAAGTAGTTTCAAGCAACAGTGTCCAAGTTGTGAGGCAATGGTGCCGATTCGCGATCCGAAGCTCATCGGACGTAAAATCGACTGCCCTAAATGCAAATATCGCTTCATCGTCGAAGAACCTGTGGACGATGTGGATGAAATCGACGAAGATGTCCCCGTCAAAAAAGGCAAAGCGGGAGCCAACGGCATCTCCACCAAGAAGCCGATGAACGGCAAGGTCGGCAAACCGACTGCCAAGAGGCGCGACGACGATGATGAGGACGAAGTCAAGCCGAAGAAGAAAAAGAGCGGCGGCTCCGGCATGTTGATCCTCGGCATCAGTTTAGCCGCCGTCGCGCTCATCGCGCTGGCGGTGGGCGGCTGGATGCTGTTCGGCGGCAAGGAGAAAGACAAAGAGAGCAGTAACAATTCGACGGGCGGGCCTTCGGCGAACATCACTCCACCCCCCGGAGGCGGCGGCGAAGTCAAGCCTCCCGAAGGTCCGAAACCACCTCCCAAACCGACGGTGAAAGCGAAGCAAGAGGACATCACGAATCTGCTGCCCAACGACACGCAGATTGTACTCAATCTGCCGTTGGAGCAGTTCTTCGCCAATCCCAAGTTCAATCAAGGCTTTCTGAAGACGCCGGGTGCCTATCACGAAGGAGCATTCCAGCGCGTGTGGGGTATCGCGCCGTCGGACGTTCAGCGCGTGGTGGTTGGTTACAACATTCAGAAGAACGCCGTTTTTTCGGTGATGCGCACGATTCAGGCGATGAAAGAAGAACAGATCGTCGCTGGGCTTAAGCTCCGCATGGAGACACCGATTCAAGGACAGAAGTATTATCTCCTCAAGAAGCCGCTCGACGCGCTCGGCAATTCATTGCTCAAAGGCGGCATCCAACACGGTACAGTCGCATTACACTTCATGGATCCCATCACTTTGGTTTGCGCCGATGTGGGACCAATGCAGCAGTTTTTGCAAGAGAAGGGACATCCGAAGGAACTTAGCAAAACACCCGTCGAGGAACCGCGCGGCGGCAATCCTGGTGGTCCTCCGGGAATGGGTGGTCCTCCGGGAATGGGTGGTCCTCCGGGAATGGGCGGTCCTCCGGGAATGGGTGGTCCTCCGGGAATGGGTGGTCCTCCAGGCGGTCCAGGCGGTCCAGGCGGTCCTCCAGGCGGTCCAGGCGGTCCAGGCGGTCCTCCAGGCGGTCCAGGCGCTCCTCCAGGCGGTCCGAGTGGTAAGCCTCCTATTGGTCCAGGTGGCCCAGGCGGCGCTCCAGGTGGTCCAGGTGGTCCAGGTGGCCCAGGTGGCGCTCCTGGCGGTCCTGGTGGTCCAGGTGGATTTCAACCGCCTCCAGGCATGAATCCTGGCATGATGCCTCCCGGCATGTTTCCAGGTAGCGGTGGCGG
>JAKBCS010000129.1 GCA_021807595.1 Planctomycetota bacterium
TCGGGAAGGTTTGATCTCAGGGGGCTGACGCACCCCGCTCGGGAAGGTTTGATCTCAGGGGGCTGACGCACCCCGCTCGGGAAGGTTTGATCTCAGGGGGCTGACGCACCCCGCTCGGGAAGGTTTGATCTCAGGGGGCTGACGCACCCCGCTCGGGAAGGTTTGATCTCAGGGGGCTGACGCACCCCGCTCGGGAAGGTTTGTCTGTTATCGGTTCGATAGGCAGGTTGAATCCCTACACGGCGGATAAGGTGATTTCCAGCGGTGTGCTTATCGGGACGCGGGAGATGGGTTCTTCTTCGTCGCCGCATTGGTTGAGCGCCATGGCTCCGGACAGTGCGGCTAACAAGGCGAGTTGTTCGCTTGGATCGCGCTGCGAGGGACGACCTCCGAACGCCAACCGTTGTTCCTCCACTCCGTGCGCGATGACGAGAGAATCGGCACCGAGATAGACGGCCGTGCCTCCGTCGGCGCGATGCGCGATCAGGCGCGAGTTGTCCCCTCGGCGCGCGAACCAGATGACGCGATGAGTCGGCAAGGCCACCTCATCGAGATCGGGCGGATCGTCGGCGTTTAGAACCACCTTGCCGTCCGAGGCCAACCCATGAAGCAGGGCGATCCAGGCTTCCTCAACGGGTGCCTCTTCGTCTTGCCCGTTGGCTTCGGGCAGGCGATCGACCATTTCCTCGGTGGGATCGGCGACGAGGAGGATGTCGCAGCGGTCGCAGGCAAAGCCCTCGCGGAGCAGGTCGTGGGCCTCGCATTCGAGGATGGCGACATCGATGCGATGGTTGCGAAACAAAGCGCGCGTCTTCTCGTGAGCCGTGGCGTCGCGCAGGTTGATCTTGCGCCCAGTAATGAACACGCCATCGTAGCCGGTGCGTCCAACGCGATAGCCGGCATCGGTCAACTGTGTGGCGAGGGTGCGTCCCGCCGCGCGCGCCCGACTGCCGGTGACGGCGACGATGGGGATGCGTCCGTTGTCGCCGGGTGGAAACATGCTGGCCACAATCGCCGCTCCAACCGGGCGGGGTTGCGCTGTGTACGGGGCCGTGTGCAACCCCAAGCCGGGGCCGGTGTTGACCTCGACGACGACTCCGCCTTGTTCTTCGAGAGGCCGCGAGATGTCGCGCGCCACTACATCCACACCGGCTACGCGGACGCGCAGCGCTTGGGCCGCCGCCACGATGCAAGCGGCCGTCTCGGGGTGGACAGTGTCGGTGACATCGCGCAGAAAGCCACCGTGATCGAGATGCGGCAGCTGGCAGCGCAGGATCACCCGTTGGCCGGGCGATGGAACGGAATCGACCGTATACCCCGCCGCCGCCAGCATCTCCAGGGCGGCGGCATCGAGACGAATGCGCCGCAGCGGCGCGGGAAAACACTCGCCGCGCCGCGGATCGCGGTTGACCTCCTCGACCAACTCGGCCACCGTCGAAACGCCATCGCCGACAACGAGCGGCGGCTCGATCAAGGCCACGGCCACCACGCGATCTTCCACCACCAACACGCGATGCTCCGACCCTTCGGCAAAGCGCTCGACCAAGACGTAATCGCTGCGACTCTTCGCCGTCCGATAGGCGGCCAACACCTGTTCGCGCGTCCGCAAATTCAGCCCCACGCCCACGGCCATGTCCCGGTCTTGCGGCTTGATGACGACGGGCAGGCCCAACGCGCAGGCGGCCTCCCACGCATCGTTCTCATCCGCGACGGGTCGACCGAACGGCACGGGAACGCCGGCCTCACGCAACAGTTGTTTGGTCAGATGTTTGTCCGTCGTGATCGAACGCGACAGGGCGCTAATCTCATCGGTCTCCGCCGCCAAACTCCGATGCTGACGCGCTCCCTGCCCCAACATCAAATAACGGCCGTCTTCGGGGTTGAAGTGATCGACGGGAATATCGCGGACGCGGGCGGCCTCGACAATGGCGAACGTACTCGGTCCCAGACGTTGATCGTCGGCCAAGGATCGCAGTCGAGCCAACTCGTCGGCGGCGGGGAAAGGCGCTCCATCCCAAGCGGCCCGGCACATCGCCAACGCCGATTGCACGCAAGCCCGGCCAACCGGCTCCTCCTGATATTCGACGGCCACGCGATAGCGATGCGATCGAGCCGTGGAGCGCGTCGAACTGAATCGCACCGGATTGCCGGCCAGAATCTGCAACTGTTTCACCAATTGCTCGAAGAGATGAGCCGAATCGAACCGGGCGGACGCATTTCCATCGCCCTGCAACGAAGGTATCCAGGTCCGCAGACGCGCGACCGCCCCTTCTCTCCGATCTCGCGGCGCGTCGTGCCATTCTCGAAGATCGACGCCGATTTCAAGAGCCGGACAGGACGCCCACACATTCGGCCCGCGCAACACCCACAACCGCCACAATTCCATGATGGCACCATCTCGATAGACACGACTCCCCCAACGAATATGCCCATCCATCCGTCCAACCCGACATCGTTGGGAAGATATTTCTCCGAAACCAACGGAGGGAGGCCATCGCCGACACTGCAAGCCGGAGGCGTGGATCGAGATACGAAAATTATTGATTGACCGATGGAGCGCGGTCGTGTACCCGAACGCGCTCCGTTGGCGCGTCGCGGCTAACCGCTATTCGGTAGGGCGGAGACGGACCAGATACAGGTTTGCCAGGGGCGCAGGTCCAGATACAAACCGCGAGATGCGAGGTCGTTGCCCTCGCGGTCGTGAACTTCCGTGCCCAGTCGGTCTTGAAACCGCCATCGGCGATTTTCGAGGTCGGTAAATGGGAGACGGATGTAGCATTGGCTGCGATTCGGAGCATAGTTCACCGCAATCAGCATTCGTTCCGAGCCTTGCCAGGCGAAGGCCACGAAGCAATCCCAGGTCCAATTGCCTTCCCACGCGGGGCGACATTCGAGCAATTGCCACTGGCCGTCGCGCAGGAGCGGTTGCTGTAGCCGTTTCAGAATGCGGTCGTAGAACGCGGCTCGTTCTCCATCGACGGGTTCGTCTGGACGACGGCCCAAGTGAGGAGAGATACGCTTCTTCCGCCCCTGGAACTCTCCTTCGTGAAAGAAGCGCAGACCCGGTGCGAGAAAGGTGAGAACGGCCGCGGCCTCGTGTTTGTCGAGAGAAAAAGTGGCCGCCGCCCGCGGTTCATCGTGATTTTCCAGGAAGCGAGCCAGTTTATCTTGATAGTCCAGGCCCGCGCGAAAATGCTCGCGGATCGGCCGGGCATGACCCTCCACCAGACGATCGTACAACCGCTTATCGTAGGTATAATCGAAGCCTTGTTGCTGTAGAGTCCACTCCAGATCCCAATAGACCTCGGCCATGAAGCAGAATCCGGGATAAGCCTCTCGAACTCGCCGCGTTGCCTTGGGCCAAAACGGCTGCGCCCGGATGCCCCAAGTCCGTTCAAAGACCTCCGGCAGCACCAACATGGCCATGTCGCAGCGCACGCCGTCGCACTGGCCAGCAATCCGGAGCAATTCGCCGGTCATCGCCTCCTGAACGGCAGGGTTTCCGTAGTTCAGTTGAAGCGCGTCCGGCCAACCGGGGAAGTAGGGATCGCGTCCATAGGCGAGAATTCGATCGCCCTGCCGTCGTTGGACCCTTGTATAGTTTTGCGGTGAGTGGGCCAGATCCGCCTCCGTGCCGGGGATGTAATACTCCGGGTGATCCTCGACCCAAGGATGATCCAGGGCAGTGTGATTGGGCACGAAATCGAGCATCAGTCGAAGACCGCGTTGGCGCAGGCGCTCGCGCAAGCGGGCCAAAGCGGAGTCGCCGCCGAGTTGGGTATGAACGGTGTAGCCTGCGATCGCAAAGCCAGACCCAGCAATGTCTTCCTCGTGCAGATCGGGCAGTGTTTCCTGGAACTCTTTCCGCCACGTCGCATTCGTCCGCGAAACCTTTTGCCCCGCCGGGCCGGTCTGCCAGACGCTGAGCAACCAGATCCAATCGAAGCCCAGCAGGGCCAGGTAGTCCAGTTCGGTATCGGCAAGATCGTCGAGTGTCGCGGCCCGACCGAGAGTCCGCGACAACTCCGCGAGCCGAGCGCGCGTGTTGATCTGATACAACTGAGGGTAGCGTGGTTCAGTCACTTTACTCTCCAAGATTTCCTTTCCTACGAACGTCGAAAGTCAGCCTCCGAGCGCCGCGCATATCGTTCGCCTAACTTCGCTCATAACAATAAACCTGTCGCCCTCTCACTCATACGCAATGGCTTCGGCGATGCGCAGGCGCGTGGCGTGGTAGGCCGGCCATAGCCCCACCAGCGCCGCCAACACCACGGCTAGGCCGAAGACGAGGGCGGTAGGCTTCCACGGCACCAGCATCGGAAACACGAAGCCGGCTTCGTCCGGAAGGACCAGGAAGATCGTGTACCACTCGATAAACAAGCCGAAGAAGAACCCTATCAGCGCTCCGAATAGTCCCATGAGCGCCGCCTCGGCCAGCACCGTGCCGAGGATCTGACCGCGCGACGCGCCCACGGCGCGCAGCAAGCCCAGTTCGCGGCGGCGCTGCAACACCGAGATAAATAATGCGCTGACCACACCCAGAAGCGTCACCAAGCCCACGATGAAGAATTGCGCGTAGCCGAGAAGGTAGACGCGGTCGATGCCCTCTTCGACGCTTTTGTGCATGTTGGCGCGGGTGGCGGCGTACAAGGCGTCTTGCCTGCCCCACTTCGACGCGATCTCGGCGCGCGCGGTCTCCGCATCGGCTCCTTGGCGCAAATAAATATCCCAAATATCCACGCAGTCGTCGCCGAACTCCTTGCGGAACCAATCGCGATCGACGAGCAGGGTGCCGCGATTCCAGGTGTAATCGACCATGACGCCGACGATCTCCAACGTCAACATGCCGTTGCGGCCGCGGATGGGAATTCGGTCGCCGGGATGCACGCCGTACAGCGAGGCGAAGTTCTCGGAGACGAGCGCGGTGCCGCCTTCGTGCAGGCGCGGAAACTTGCTGAGGTTGCGGGCCAGTGAGCGTGTACTGCTGTCGGCGAAGGCATGGGTATCGACGGCCAACATGAAGACGATGCGGTCGCGGAAATCGAGGAGGTGAAAGCGGACGCCAACCGCCGCCTCGACCTGGGGCAAGGAAGTTAGCTTGTCGTGGAGCGAGGCATCCATCGGCTGCGTGAGGCTGGCCGCGTCGAGGGAGCCGCCGCATGTCACGAACAGATCGGCGGCGATTTTGTCGTCGATCCAAGTGTAGATAGTTTGTTTGGTGCTGTGGATGAAGCCGGACAGACCGAGGACGAGGCCGGCCGTGGCGGCCAGGGCGGCGATGACGATGCCGGTGCGTCCGGGACTGCGGACGAGATTGTCGGCGGCCAGGCGCGCTTCCATGCCCAGGATGCTCCGCACCAAAGGCCTCAGCAGTCGGCCTATCCCCTCGGTCACGAGCGGAATCAGGGCTAGAGCGGCGACGAACAGCAGAATGGCCCCCGCGAAGACGCCGATCCTGCGCGTCAAATAGGCCCGGCAGGCGACGGAGGCGATACCCAGACCAATCAGAGTTAAGATGGCGAGAATATGGCCGATGCGATGGCGGAGGCGTCCGCGCGGGGGCACGCGGCGAACGGCGTCGGCGGGTTCCTCGGCGGCGGCTTGCAGGGCGGGAACCAGCGCCGCCAACATGGCCGCGCCCATGCCGGCCAACAGAGCCACGCCCAGCAGCCGCGGCGGAATTTGCAGCGTCGTTCCGCCCATCGGCACGAACACTTCATCCAGCACGCGCAGCAGAGGCCGCAACGTCAGCCAGCTCAACCCCCATCCCAGAGGAAGCCCTAATAGAGATCCTAAAAATCCTAAAATAGCCGCCTCGCCCAGAAACAGGCCGGCTATCTGTCCGCGCGTCGCGCCCACCGAACGCAGGATGCCGATGTCGTGCCGCCGCTCGGCCACGCTGACCGACAGCACGTTGTACACCAGAAACAAGCCGACTACCAGCGCCATGGCTCCGCCGATGTCAAAGCCCAATTCCAGCCCGCCGGTCACATCGCGCACCGGCTCGAAATTCGATTCCAGCGTCCGCACTTCGGCACGGTCGCCGACGAACTCGAGCAGGTGCTGGCGCACCTGCACTAGGTCCGTGCCCGGATAGACGCGGATGTTGATTTGACTGACGCATTCCTGGCGTTGGGGAAAGATCAGGCCGGAGGCGGCGGCGGCGTCCACGACGAGGAAATTGCCGTCCGCGAGCGCGGCGACATCGTTGAAGCGGATGCTGCCGAACAGCGACATTTTTTTGCGTTTGCCGGAGGCCAGAGCCTCGAACGGTTGGCCGCCACCTTTCTCGTTAAGCGCTTGCGCGAGTTTGTCGCCGGTGAGGGCGGGTATGCGGCCGAGTAGCGTCTCCTTGGCCAGTCGCGCCGCGCCGTCCAGTTCGGTGGGATTGTGAACCCATTGGACGGCGATGCCGACTTCCTGCGCGCGCGGTTGGGTGCCCTTCTTCGTGAGCCGCGCCACGTCGATGCCGAACAGCCAAACGGATCGGCCTTTTTTATCGAGCTGCGGCAAGGTGATGCGGCCCAAAACAACCGGCATGGCCTCTTCCACGCCGGAGATGCCGGCCTTGTCGATGTCGTCGGCCCAGGCGCGCGGCACGCCGGTTTGCGCGTTGGTTATCACGAGGTCGGCGAGCTTGGCCATCGGATTAACGGCTTCGGGCGCTTGTCGGCCGAGGCTCTGATTGAGGATGCGCGTGGCCACCAAAGTCGCCACGCCCAGCGCGATGCTGAGAACGATCAGCACGGCGCGGGTCGGATGCAGTCGCAAATAGCCGACGCTCAAACTGCGATGCAACGACAGCATGAAGGATGTCCCAAGGGTTAGCCGCGACTCGAAGGAAAGCGCACGATTCCCGCACTCGCCTTCGGCTCGTGGCTAAACGACTCCGTGGTGCTGGACCGACCGTCGCGCATCAAATCGTCGATGCCGGCGACCAGTCCATCGCGGATGTTTACGAGTCGATCGCCGTAGGCGGCGGCCTGTGGATCGTGCGTCACCATAACCACGCTGCGCCGTCCGGATTCGGGCAGACTGCGCAACAGGTTCAGAATCTCGCGGCTGTTGGCCGAGTCGAGGTTGCCGGTTGGCTCATCGCACAGCACCGCTTCCGGCTCCAACACGAGAGCGCGGGCGACGGCGACGCGCTGCATCTCGCCGCCGGA
Source organism: Planctomycetota bacterium (assembly GCA_021807595.1). Classification (GTDB taxonomy): domain Bacteria; phylum Planctomycetota; class Planctomycetia; order Gemmatales; family Gemmataceae; genus JAJPHU01. Next base: position 7,167 of record JAKBCS010000129.1, read on the forward strand.
CATTTCCTCGGGATGATGCTCGCCGCGATGCGCCAAGCCGACGCGCTCCAACGAAGCCAGGGCGTGTTTCAGCGCCCGGCCGCGCGGCTGGCCGTCGAGAAACAGCGGCAGCGCCACGTTCTCCGCCGCCGTCAATGTGGGCAACAGATTGAAAAATTGAAAGATAAAACCGATCTTCGTTCGCCGAAACCGCGACCGCTCTCGATCCGACAAGGTTTGCAGATCGCGTCCTTGATACAGCGCCCGCCCACTGCTCGGTGTATCGAGCGCACCCAGCAGGTGCATCAACGTCGATTTTCCCGATCCGCTCGGTCCCATGATGGACACGAACTCGCCGGCGGCGACGGTCAAGCTGACCCCCCGGACGGCATGCACCGGCGTCCTTCCGGTATTGTAGACTTTCGTGACTTCGACCAGTTCCATCATGAGAAAAAGCTCCGAGCGTCAAGCGCCGCGCTGCGCGCGGGTGAACAGTTGCTTCAAGGGCAGTACGAAACCGGGCAGCACGTCGCCTCCGTCCAGGACGCCGTCGGGAGCAATTTCCTGGAATCGAGTGGGATTGGTATACACGCGGGCAGATTGCTTTTTGGGGTTGATCTCCCAGACAAGTCGGGTGCCGCCCCGGAAATACTCTTCGCGTTTGACTCTCATCTCGCGGCGCGTGTTGCCTTTGCTGAGAACTTCCACGGCCAAATCGGGAACCAGGTCGGCTATCGGTTTGGTGGGCACTCGGCGATTAGGCACTTTGCTCCAAGAAATAAAGGAGACATCGGGCAACCGCACCCGTCCGGGCACAATCCGCATCATGCTATCAGCGGGGACGCAAAAACCTAAATTATGTTCCTCAAGGTAGTCCTCGAAAAAGTGCAAAAGAACGCCGCCGAGCCGTCCTTCAAAAAATCCCACGGCCTTCTCCACCAGAGTGCCATCGACCAATTCGCACAAGCGCTTATTCGGCCCGTCCACGATGGCGATCAAGTCTTCCTCGGTCGCCGTGCCGGGAAAGGGTTGCCAGCGCACGCGGGAGGCTGGGATGTCGCCGAGTCGCTCCAGGACATCGGCGACGGTCTCCACATTGGCAAACATGGGGTTCAGAATCATGAACGCTTCCTCGTCGAGGATCGTTTACTTCGAGCCTGTGCCGCTCCGCCGTCCGGCGCGGGCGAACAGCTGCCGCAAGGGAAGAACGAAACCGGGCAGCACCTCGCCTCCGTCAAGCGTACCGTCCGGGACGATGTCTTCAAACGCATCGGGGTTGGTGTATACACGGGCCGACTGGCTTTCTGGGTAGATTTCCCAGACCAAACGCGCGCCGCCCTGGAAATACTCACGCCTCTTGTTCTCCATCTCGCGGCGCGTATTGCTCGCACTCAAGACTTCCACGGCCAAATCGGGAACTAGATCGGCGATCGGTTCGGCGGGTAGTTCGCGATTGGGCAGTTTCTCCCAAGAGACAAAGGAAACGTCGGGAAGGCGCACTCGTCCCGCAACGATCCTCAGCATCGCGTCGGCACCATAACCGATCCCCAAATCGTTCTTCTCCAAATAATTCTCGAGAAAGTGACCGATTAAATAAGCTAAGCGCGACTCGTATTGCCCCACGGCCTTCTCCACCAGAGTGCCATCGACCAATTCGCACAATCGTTTATTCGGCCCATCCACGATCGCGATCAGATCTCGTTCCGTGGCCGTACCGGGGCTGGGATGCCAACGCACTCGATTGGCTGGGATGTCGCCGAGTCGTTCCAAGACATCGGCCACGGTCTCCACATTGGCAAACATGGGGTTGAGAATCACGAACGCTTCCTCGTCGAGGATCGTTTACTTCGAGCCTGTGCCGCTCCGTCGTCCGGCGCGGGCGAACAGCTGCCGCAAGGGAAGAACGAAACCGGGCAGCACCTCGCCTCCGTCAAGCGTACCGTCCGGGACGATGTCTTCAAACGCATCGGGGTTGGTGTATACACGGGCCGACTGGCTTTCTGGGTAGATTTCCCAGACCAAACGCGCGCCGCCTTGGAAATACTCACGCCTCTTGTTCTCCATCTCGCGGCGCGTATTGCTTTCGCTCAACACTTCCACAGCGAGATCGGGAACCAGATTGGCAATCGGCTCGGCGGGTAGCTCTCGATTGGGCAATTTGCCCCAGGAAATAAAAGATACGTCGGGTAGTCGTACTCGACCTGGCACGATGCGCAGCATGGCATCGGCACCGTAAACGATCCCCCGATCGTGCAGCTCCAAATAGTCTTCCAAGAAATGACCGATAAGATGAGCGAGCCGCGATTCATACTGCCCCATTGGCTTCTCCACCAAGGTTCTATCAACCAGTTCGCACAACCGCTTGTCCAGCGCGGCCTCTGCGGCAATTACATCTTGCTCGGTGGCCGTGCCGGGATAGGGTTGCCAACGGACTCGGTGCGGTGGAATATCGCCGAGTCGTTCCAACACATCGGCAACGGTCTCTACATTGGCCAACAACGGGTCGAGAATCATGTGCGGCTCCTCGGACGGACTTACTGGTGCAGCTTCTTATACCGTATCCGATGCGGTTGATCGGCTTCTTGTCCCAAGCGTTGCTTGCGCTGCGCTTCGTAGGTCTGATAGTTGCCCTCGCACCATACGGTTTTACTGTCTCCTTCAAATGCGAGAATGTGGGTGGCGATACGGTCTAAAAACCAGCGGTCGTGGCTGATGACCACGGCGCAGCCGCCGAAGTTCAACAACGCTTCCTCCAAGGACCGCAGCGTATCGACATCGAGATCATTGGTCGGTTCGTCGAGCAGGAGCAGATTGCCGCCTCGCCGCAGCAGCTTGGCCAAATGGACGCGATTGCGTTCGCCGCCGGATAGCTCGCCGACCTTCCGCTGTTGATCCGGCCCCTTGAAGTTGAAGCGCGAGACGTAGCCGCGCGAGGCGACCCGGCGTTTGCCGAGCATTAGGTAATCGACGCCGCCGGTGATCTCCTCGAAGACGGTTTTGGTATTGTCCAGCGTGTCGCGGTTCTGATCGACGTAGGCCGGAACCACCGTATCGCCGACGCGCAATGTGCCGCCGTCCGGATACTCGGGGGACTCACACCCCCCGGTCGCGGCCGAGACGATCATGCGAAACAGCGTCGTTTTGCCCGCGCCGTTGGGACCGATGATACCGACGATACCACCGCGTGGCAGATCGAAATTCATGTCCTCCATCAACAGATTGTCGCCGAATCCTTTGCGGACGTTCTCGGAACGCACGACCACATCGCCGAGATGCGGTCCCGGCGGAATCTGCAAGACGAGTTCGTCCTCTTTTTCTTCGTATTCTTGCGAGGCCAATTTTTCGTAGGCACTGAGGCGCGCCTTGCTTTTGGCCACGCGAGCGCGCGGAGCCATTTTCGCCCATTCCAGTTCGCGGGCCAACGATTTGCGCCGCGCCGACTCCTGCCGCTCCTCTTTCTCCAAGCGCGCCTGTTTCTGATCCAGCCACGACGAATAGTTGCCCTTCCACGGAATGCCCTGGCCGCGATCGAGTTCGAGAATCCATTGTGCCACGTTATCGAGAAAATAGCGATCGTGCGTGACGGCCACGACGGTTCCCGCATACTCGCGCAAATGACGCTCCAACCAGGCGACCGACTCGGCGTCGAGATGATTGGTCGGTTCGTCGAGCAGCAGCAGATCGGGCTTTTGCAGCAGCACCTTGCACAGGGCCACGCGCCGTCGTTCGCCGCCGGACAGCATGTTCGGCAAGGCGTCCGCCGGTGGCAGCCGCATGGCGTCCATGGCGATTTCCAATTGACGGTCGAGATCCCAACCGTCGATGGCGTTGATGGCGTCTTGCACGCGGTCGAACTCGTTTTGCACTTTCTCCATCTCGGCTTCGGAGAGATCTTCGCCAAACTTCATGCCGAGTTCTTCGCTTCGATGGAGCAAAGCGCGCACCGGAGCCACGGCCTGTTCGAGATTCCCGCGCACATCGGTCGATTCGTCGAGCCTCGGTTCTTGCGGCACATGACCGACGCTGAAACCCGGTGTCAGCCGCGCCGTGCCGAGAAAGTCTTTGTCTTCCTGAGCCATGACGCGGAGCAGACTACTTTTGCCCGCGCCGTTGCTGCCGATGACGCCGATTTTGGCCCCCGGATAGAACGCCAGCCAGATGTTCTTGAGTACCTCGCGTTTTCCATACGCCTTGGTGAGATTCTCGATGGTGTAGATATACTGCTCTGCCATGCCGTCCTTCGTCTTCCCATGATCCATTCTCTCCGACCCCTCGCCGGAGCAATCTTTTTAGCCTACCGGAGGCGATGGGAAAGGTAAAGCCAACTCCGAGCGCCCAGCGACGAACCCCAAACTCCGTTTGGGAACGACCTCGGCGAATCTCCGCGTCGCAACTCATTTCTCTTTGACAGGGCGAAAGTCTCGACGAGGTACGCGTCAAGCGTATACGCAATGACTTTCCGTTCCGCAATTCGCTCCAGCGTTGCGGAGTCGGCATCGACGCCTCGCATCGAGGCAGCGTTAGATTTGGTGCGAACATTCGGGCTTGAACCCTATGCCCGCCCGGCATCGGAGACGAGAAACAGTCGACCACCTCAGCCTTTGAAAATCCGTCCCTGGCCGGAGCCGCCGAGAAAATCAAGAGTTGCCTTCGGAGGAGATCCGCAGTCCCTCTCCCCCGAGTACAGGGGAGAGGGACTTTGCGGATCTCCTCCGAGTGGATATTTTGGAGAACGAGGATTTTCCGCGACGCACCAGCGGAGCGCGTTTGGGAGAGAAGCGCGCTCCGCTGGCGCGTCGCGGAAAACCGAAGCTGCGAGGTTATTTAATCTTGAGCAATTCCACTTCAAAGACCAGCGTGGCATTGGGCGGAATGACCCGTCCCGCGCCGCGCGCGCCGTAACCGAGTTCCGGTGGGATCGTTAGTTTGCGTTTGCCGCCGACCTTCATGCCGGCCACGCCTTCATCCCAGCCTTGGATAACCATTTTCGCGCCCAGCTTGAAGCGGAAAGGCTCGCCGCGATCGACGCTGCTATCGAATTTTTTGCCGTCGGTCAACCAGCCGGTGTAATGCACCTCGACCTGATCGCCCTTCTTGGCCTCGGCTCCGTCGCCTACTTTCAATTCTTCGTATTTCAACACGGCATCGCCTACTTTCTTTTCGATGACTTTCCTCTTTTCTTTGTCTTGCGCGCTGGATTCGACCGCGGTGCATGCCGCCACGCTGAAGACCACCGCAGCCGAGCAAATTCGCAAACATCTCATCATGGGATCAATCCTTTCCTCTTATCAATGGGTGGAGGGATGCCTCCCTCACTTCCAACGTAACACGACTCCTAAATACTCGTCTTTCTTCTTGAGCAGCCCTTCGTAGGCACCGTTCAATTCCTCTGGGGTAAGGCGATGGGTGAGGAGGCCGTCGAGGCAGAGTCGGCCCGAGGAGAGGGCCGCCAACAGCCAATTCTGCGCCTTGTCGATGTCCCACGCGCCGGACAAGCGCGTATGGGCCGGCTCGAACAGCATGTTGCCGTGCGCGCCGCTGACTTCGAGATAACGGCGATGCAAATCGTCGTAGAAATTCACATCCTTGGCTCGCCCGCGCGGACTGCCCACCACGACCACCTGTCCCCCATCGCACGCCAACGACATGGCTGTGGGCACGGCATCGGGGACGCCGGTGGCGTCGGCGACGATCTCCGCTCCGCGCCGATTCAGGCAGTGGGACAATTGCTCGCGGACATCGCCGGCGGCGGGATCGAGAACGAAATCGGCCCCCGCGGCCAGCGCGGCTTGGCGTCGCATCGGCACGGCGTCGATGCCGATAACGGGTTGCGCCCCCGCCGCGATCAAACAGCGGAGCGAGAATTGGCCGATGATGCCGAGTCCCAACACGGCGGCGGAGCGACCGAGCGTCAGCCCCGCCCGGATCGACGCGCCCAGACCGTAACGCGCGATGCAGGCGACGGCGGCTTTCTCCATATCCAGTTTGTCGGGCATCCGCCACAAGCGGCCCCGTTCGTGGCCGAGGGTCAGCAGTTCCGCCGAGGCGTGGTTGCCGGGGTAGCCGACGCGCTCGCCGACCTTCCACCCGCAGACCTCCGAACCGAGGGCGACGATGGTTCCCGCCGCGCTATAGCCGGGGCGAAAGGGAAACTTCCAATCCGGCAACATGGGATCCTTTAGCCATTGATGCGTGCCGGTCCAGACGGCCAACTCGGTACCAGCACTGACGGCACTCACCTCGGTGGCAACGAGGATTTGATTGGCGGCGGGAGGCGGCAATTCGACCTCGCGGACGGCAACTCGATACGGCTCGGCGATGACAACTTGGCGTGCGCGCATGAAAATCTCGTGGGTTCGGCGGGCAGTTTCTCCGTTGCGCATTATAGAGACGGCCCCCATTCTGTCCCCTTCCCCCGTCAAATCTTCCGCTGCGCCGACGTTCGAGGCACAGGCGGCGGGACGCGAATTGTCTCCGGGAGGTTGCGAGTGTTGCAGGTTCATAACCTCGGTACACAAAATAACGACCTATTCCACTGCGCCCCAGCTGGATTTCTTCACCAGTTCTTGAGAGAGCGAACGGAATCGAATTGGACAGAAATCACAAAAATCCATTTGCGATTCGGTCGTCGAGTCGTCACAATATACAGAAGTCGTTCAATCTGAGTCGATTCAAGGCGAAAGCACTTCGCGGAGGTAGTCGGCATGAAGCAAGGGATACTGGCGACGGCATTCTGGTTAGCGAGTGCCGGTCTCGCTTCGGCGGATTATGTCATTATTGTGGCCAATGTCGGAGGCGACAAAGAATTGCGCACTCCCGGCGCGGGCATGGCCGGGATGGGTGGCATGGCCGGGATGGGTGGCATGGCCGGGATGGCCGGCAGAGGCGGTATGGCAGGTATGGCCGGGATGGGTGGAATGCCCGGTGGACAGATGCGCGGCGTGCCTGCGGGAATGGCCGGGATGGGCGGCATGGCCGGCGGACCTCCAGGAATGGGCGGCATGGCCGGCATGGCTGGCGGACCTCCAGGAATGGGTGGCATGGCCGGCGGACCTCCAGGAATGGGTGGCATGGCCGGCATGGCCGGCGGACCTCCGGGAATGGGTGGCATGGCCGGCGGAAAGGGAATGGCTGGGGGAAAGGGTATGGCCGGCGGTGCGGGCATGATGGGGGGAATGATGGGCATGTTCGGCGGTGGTGCCGTATCCATCTCCTCGGACGATGTTCCGCAATTCCCCATCGCCATCGTCGAAGTCAAAGTCAAGACTGGGAAATTGCACAAACTATTCAAGGAGGAGAAGGCGGCAACCGTCATCCTTCCGAAACGACTTGGCGAGGGCTGCAAGCTGATTCAAAAGCCATCCTTCGGCGAAGTGTTCATCATCACCGAGCCGGGTTCCGCCGACAAATCGATCGCCACCGTCAACGAGTCGTTTCTCGCCAAAATGGGAGAGATCAAGGATAATACTCCAGCCATCGACGTGGTGCGCTTCGCCGACTGGACACTCGCGCACGGTCTGGTCGAGAAGTTCCCGGCGGTCATGGACAAGTTGATCGCATTGGATAACAAACATCCCGCCGCCGTCGCTTATCTCAAAATCAAGCCCGAAATCGAGCGAAAGTTGAACGACGATCCCGCGATCGGCTTGTGGCGCGGCAAGCTGCTCCCCGGATACAGCACGGCGGAAAGTCCGCACTATCTCATCGTCCATAACGCGGCGCACGACAGCGACATGGAGTTGACCACGCATCGCAGCCATTTGGAGAACACGTTCCGCGGGTTCTACTATTGGTTCGCGCTCAAGGGTGTCGCGCTTCCCTTGCCCGCCTATCGCCAGGTAATCGTCTTAACCAAGCAGCCGCAGGATTTCGACCATTTGCACAAGGTCTTGTCCTCGCCCCCAGTGGTCGTCGATGGTTTCTTCGCCCGGCGCGAGAATCTCGCGGTGATGAGTTCCAAGCGACAAGACGAAAGCTACGAGGCGTTGACCACGTTCTGGGAACCTTGGAGGGCGAAAGGTTATCAGCGTCACGAATTACTGGTAGCTTCCAAAAGGAAAGATAACGGAGTTCCCAAGGGGTTGGAAGGTGAGACGCAGCGCAACATCGAGGCGCAGATGTTGGCTCTGATGCTTTCGGCGTTGGAACAGGAAGCGGAGTTGGCGACGGTGAGCCACGATGCAACGCGCCAACTGTTGTTCGCCAGCGGTCTGTTGCCGCGCAACGTGGCGGTGCCGGAATGGATCTTGTTCGGCGCGGGTAGTTTCTTCGAGACGCCCTTGCAATCCCCGTGGCCGACCATCGGCGCGCCCAGCCCCTATTATCTGCCTCGCTGGCGCGAGATGAAGGACAAACTCTACGAAAAAGATCGCGTCGATACGTTGAAGAAAGTTGTCACCGACTCCTACTTCCGTTCGCTGCCACCCGACGGCAAAGCGGACAGTCCCGAACGAGCGCTCCGAGAGACGGCTTTGCGCAAGGCGCGGACGGCCGCATGGTCGCTGACCTATTTTTTGGCTCAGGATAAACGCGAGGGGCTGCGCCGCTACTTTGCCGAACTGAGCAAGATGCCCCGCGACATCGAACTGGACGAAACGGTCCTGCTCGAATGCTTCGCCCGATCGTTCGGATGCGTCAACGGCAGCAATGAAGTAGACAAAGACAAGTTGAAAGCCCTCGCGGGTAGTTGGTACGCCTATTGGAACACGGTCAGCTTCGAGTCCGAAGGAACCATGAAGGAGATCCGCGATAAGATCGCCGATCACATCAAGAAAGCCAAGGAAGCCGCCGACAAGGCGAATCAGCCCGGCGGCGGAACATTCCCTGGCGGTCCCGGTGGCTTTGGTCCCGGCGGACCCGGTGGCTTTGGTCCCGGCGGCCCCGGAGGCCCCGGTGGCTTTGGTCCTGGCGGTCCCGGCGGTCCCGGTGGTCCCGGTGGCTTTGGTCCTGGCGGCCCCGGTGGCTTTGGTCCCGGCGGCCCCGGAGGTGGACGAGGCCCCGGTGGCGGAGGTGGCGGGCGAGGCCCCGGTGGAGGAGGAAGACCTCCGCGTGGAGG
>JAKBCS010000260.1 GCA_021807595.1 Planctomycetota bacterium
CCATCTCGCAAAGCTGTTGATGGCCTCCCAAAACAAATCGGCTACCCACCGATTGAGGCCGATCGACCGCGCCACGCTGATGGCTTTCTACATCCGCGGCCGTTCGCTGAAGCAGATGGGCCGCGAGTTCGAGACGCCCATCGGTACCATCAAGCGCCGCCTCCACATCGCGCGCCTTCGTTTGCGTAAGACTCTGGAGCGCGGTGCCACATTCAAGACGCGCAGTCGCGAACCGGCGTGTGTGTAACAACCTTACCAGCCCGCAGCGCAAGCAAGGGCAACTTCGCCGGCGCTGCGGGCTGGTTTTTTCGCGCAAACGAAACGTGGAATGCTCCCCAAAAGTAGCCCAGGTGCCATGAGAATCTCTGATGCACTTCGCGCGCGGCTCCCCCGCTTTTCTCGGCGATCTCTGCGGTGATAGATTCAGGCTAACAACCCTCTAATCTGGCGCGGGGGTGCCGAGGAGAAAGCGGAAGAAGAGGCCGGCGAGGAAGAGGAAGAGTGTGCCGCCACCGACGATGCCGCTGAAAAAAAACGGATCGAAGAAGACCATGCGCAAAGCGTCTGAGTCGCCGAGATAGGGCCAGAGCCAAAGCGTCAACAAGACACCCAGGGCGAGCGAAGGGCCGAACGGCAGCGCTTGATTGCCGCGGCGAATCAGTTGGACCAGGCCAAACAACAAGCCAGGAAAAGCGGCGACGAAGCAGGATAATAAAATGGGCTGCCAACCGACGAAAGAGCCGGCCATCATCATCAGGTCGGCGTCGCCGATACCCAGCGCTTCGATGCCGCGCGTCACACCGAAAGTAAATCGGACGATGCGCATGACCAACATCCCGGCGAGCGCTCCAGCGAGACTTGTGGCCAAGCCGAGTTGCCAGCTTCCAGAGGGGAGCCACTCCGGCAGAGGATACCACACCGGCCAGGGATACAGCCCCGGCGGCAGGCTCGGCGGGACCATACCGCGAACGGGCGGCAATGCCTGGCCGGAATCGGGAAACGGCCAAGCGAACAGAGCGCCGCACGTCAGCCCCAGAAGCGTGCCGGAGATTGTGATGGGCAAGGGAATGGCCATGTCGTCGAGATCGCAAAGCGAAGTCAACAACAGAAAACTCATCAGCACGGCATGGCAGGCGAAGAGGATCCATGCGGAAGACGGAATGTCTCCTGCGGCCACTTCCACTTGCCGTGCCTGCAAGTAAGGCAGTGCGAGGAGGTTGCGGCCAATCTCCAGGTAAAACAGGCCAACGAACATCAGCCCCGTCCCCAGTTCGACGGCGAGATGGCGGAGAGGGATGCGTTGGCCGCACGTCCGGCAGCGGCCGCGCAAAAGCCCATAACCGACGAGCGGCACGCTGTCGTACCAGCGAATGGGCTGCAAGCAATGGCCGCAGCGCGGTCCCGGCCAGAGCAGGCTCTTTTCCAGAGGCAAACGATAGAAACAGTAGTTGATGATGCCGCCGGCGCAAACGCCCAGAACGAAGACCCCAACGAGCCAGATCGTGAACATTCGCCATCATCCTCGGCCAACGGGGTACTTACGCGCTCCCACCTGCCAACCAGCGCCTTATCTCCGCGACGATGTCGGGAACTGTCTTTGCGGTGGTATCCACAATGTAATCCGCATATTGACGATAGAGAGGCTCTCTTAGTCGCAGTATTTCCTCGATCTCCGCGCGGCCGCCGACCGTCAGTGCCGGACGGCGTTCCGCCGTCGTCTCATCGTCGCGGATTCGCTGCCACAGGGTATCGACCGAGGCAGTTAGCCAGATCGCGCGCCCCGAAGCGCGCATCAATCGGCGATTGCTCTCTCGCAACAGGACGCCTCCGCCGGTGGCGACGACGCACGGACGCAGCGCGCACAGATCGGCGAGGACGGCGGCCTCCTTGTCGCGGAAACCGGCTTCGCCCTCGTTGGCGAAGATCGCACGGATCGTTTGCCCGTAGCGTTGTTCCAGCACTTCGTCGGCATCGCGCCACCGCCAACCCATCTTTTCGGCCAACAGCCGCGCGACCGTACTCTTTCCACTGCCGCGCACTCCGATCAAGAAGAGACAGGTGGAGGGGAGGACGCGAGAGGTCGGCGCGGCGGCATGGGGAGCGCCTGAGGAGTCGCCCGGTTCGTTCGCCTGGTTGCCTTGTGGGCGGGTCATCCGGCTTCTTCCTCGTCCTCGTCGCGGATGGCGATGGGAGACAGAGCGCGTTTGACGGCCTTGCGCATCAATTCGATGGGTGCTTCGCTCTGCGTGAACAGTTTGAATTGCTGCGCGGCTTGACGCACGAATAGTTCGACGCCGGTGATGACGTGGCAGCCGCGCGCACGGGCTTCCTTCACAAGTAGCGTCGTTTCCGGCGTGTAGATCGTCTCGAAAACGACGAGACCGGGCTTGAGAAAACTCGGATGCAGCGGTGTGTCGTCCACGTCGGGATGCATGCCGACCGAAGTGCAGTTGATGACAACATCGCACAGGACACTATGGCGGCCCTGCCATTCGATGTGCCGTCCGCCCACTTCCTCCGCCAACTTGCCGGCGCGTTCGCTGGTGCGATTGGTAACGCTTACCAACGCGCCTTCGGAACGGAGGGCGTGCGCGACGGCTCGGCCAATCCCTCCCGCGCCCAGCACGAGAACCACTTTCGATTGCAGCGACGATAGCCCCGGCAAGGCGGTCTGAATCTGTCTCGAGGGCGCGGCCTCGGGATTCGTGAACGAGGTGGGTAGATAGGTGCGCAGCGTGTCGATGACGCCCTGATAGTCGGTGTTGTACGACGAGAAGTCGTCGCCGCTGCGGATCAGCGTGTTGGCCGCCTTGGCACGCACCACCGATTCATCTTTGTGTCGCGCTAATTCCGCCACCTCTTCCTTGTGCGGAATGGTCACGCTGTAGCCCTGAACCGGGATGTTCATGAACGCCTTGAGCGAGTCGGCCAACTCCGGGCGCGGCACGCGAAAGGGGAGATAAACGGCATTGATCCCGAGATGGCGAAAGCCGAGATTGTGGACTAGCGGGCTGAGACTGTGAACCACCGGATCGCCGAGGACGCCGAATACCTTGGTCTCGGCGTTGATGCGGTCGTAGAAGTAGACCTTCTTCAGTTCGGCCAACGACGGCAACCCCGGTGCGATACCGCGCTCTTTGTTGAACGCGGCATAGGTGAACGGAGCGCCGAACTTCGCGCCCAAAAATCGGCTGGGCATCCCCAAGTCGCCCATACAAAACGCCACCGTCGGGCGCGGCGATCGCTTCATCAACTCCAGAACGCGCACGTTGTCCTTGGGATGTTGGGCGCGTACGGCGATCTTGACCACGTCGGCGTCCTGCCCGCACATGCGCTGATAGATTTTCTCCAGATCGGCCGGCACTTCGCGCATGTTGTGGTAGCTGACGATGCGTTTGACATCCTTGAAGCGACGGATGCTGTCGGCGACATCGGTTTCCAGATCGACCCAGTCGAATCCGGCGACGATGGCTTGGCGCAGGAGGGCTTGCCGAGCTTCTTCAGTCCCGCCCCAGCGCCCGCCGTCTTGAGGCCGGCGCACCGTGGCCAACATGGGACACGGCTTCTTGTCGAGGAGGCGCTTGAAATCCGGTGCCTTGGCCAAAAAGTCGAGGCGCAACTCGATAAAGCCCGCCCCTTGCTTGGCCGCCTCTTGTATTTCGATCTGAACCATCTTGTGCCGCGTTCGTCCGATGACGGCGCAAATGGGATCAACGTCGAGATGTGTCACACC
>JAKBCS010000130.1 GCA_021807595.1 Planctomycetota bacterium
AACGACCTCTCGTGCCTGTAACCACGATTGGGGGCTAATAGATGTAGGATAAGGGACGGAGCCGACTCGGTTCAATCGTTTTCTCTTTTTTCTTGGCGGACACAAGAGGGCTGGTTTGCATGATCCGAAAGGGGCCTTGGGCGATGGTTTGGAATTCGCGGGTCACGCGCGCGGAAATGCTCGGAATGGGCCTTCCACCATTCTCGACGCCGCCCGGATCGGCGAACACACCAACGCCATCGCCGATCTGATGGAGGGCATCTACTGACCTGCATCAACTTCTTGTCAGCGCGGAGCAATCGCACTGGTCTCGCTCTCCTCAACACGAGAGTCCTTGTCCGCCGCGCCAACACCGAGTATCCTCTTAGAAACGATCCGAGAAACCCTTCTCCCCTGAGTGCAGCGGAGAGGGGGGCTTTGCGGATAGTTTCTTATTCGGGCAGACCCTCTCTCTCGAACGCGCGGAACGGTACGCTGCCGCTGAGAAGCCGTGGCTGCGGGAAGGAACACCAACGTGACCCTGCAACTAGCAGAGCCGGAAAGCAAGCACGCCCGATGGACCCACCGCCATCTGCTCGGCTTGGAGGAACTAAGTCGAACCGACATCGAAACCATTCTCGATACCGCCGAACAGTTCGTCGAAGTCAGTCAACGACGGTGCAAGAAACGAAACGATCTCCAAGGTAAAGTCGTCGTCAATCTTTTTTTTGAGGCCTCGACGCGCACGCGGTCGAGTTTCGCCTTCGCTGCCAAGCGACTCAGTGCCGACACGCACGATTTCACGGTCGGAGGCTCCAGCGTCAGCAAGGGGGAGACGTTCATCGACACAGCCAAGAACATTGAGGCGATGGGGATTGATGTGGTGGTGGTGCGGCATTCGGTTCCCGGCGCGCCGCATCTGTTGGCGCAGCATCTACACACCAGCATCGTCAATGCCGGCGACGGGGCGCACGAACATCCGACGCAAGCCCTGCTCGACATTTTCACCATTCGCCGCATCAAGGGGCGCGTGGACGGTCTGACGGTCGGTTTGGTCGGCGACATCGCTCATAGCCGGGTGGCGCGCAGCAACATTCACGGCTTGCTGAAAATGGGGGCGCGCGTGATCGTCTGTGGGCCGCCCACGCTGGTGCCGCGCTCCATCGAAAAGCTCGGCGTCGAGGTGGCGCATCGACTCGACGACATCCTTCCCCGGTGCGATGTGGTCAACGTCCTGCGCATTCAGTTCGAGCGGCAGCGCGGGGGATTGTTTCCCTCGATTCAGGAATACTTTCGCCTCTTCGGCATGCACAGCGAACGCCTCCGCCGCGCCAAGCCGGATATACTCTTGTTGGCTCCAGGGCCGATCAATCGCGGAGTCGAGTTGACGCCGGAAGTCGCCGATGGTCCCCACAGTGCCATTCTGCAACAGGTGTCGAACGGTTTGGCCGTGCGCATGGCGGTGTTGTATCTCCTGTGCGGACAACACGCCGTTTCGGATTCGGAGTCTTGAGGCGACGAGGTGAAAAGGTGATCGAGTTCCACACCAAGCATCGGCATGCCCTGTTTCTGCTAGTCGGCATCTCCCTTCCATCCCCGTTTGTCCAAGCCGATCCCGTTGGGGACTGGAAAGCGAAACTGAACGCCGTAAAAGTCGAGCGGTTCGTCGGCGCGCCGGGCTATTGCGAGGGGCCGTCGTGGCGCGACGGCGAATTGATTTTTTGCAGCACCGGACTTTTGCGAGTCGCCCGCGATCGCACGCTCCACCGCTACCTCGATGTCAGTCCCGCCGGAACCTACCTTTTGACCAATGGACATCTGCTCATCTGCGATAACAAACTACCGGCATTGCTCGATCTAGCTCCCGATGGCAAGGTGGGTGTCGTCGTCGAAAGAATTGAGCGCAAGAAACTCAACAGCCTCAACGATGTGACTGTGGACCGGGACGGCAACGTTTACTGGACCGATCCGAGCGGTTCCTCGCGCGAACACCCGATCGGCTGCATCTTCCGCGTGACGCCAGAGGGCACGGTTACACGCCTCGCCGACGATCTCGCTTTTCCCAACGGCTTAGAGGTCGATCCGGACAATCGCTATCTCTATGTGATCGAATCTCGGACGGCGAAGGTACTGCGTTACGATCTACCCGCGCGAGGCAAACCGTTGGGCAAGCCGATCGTCTTCTTCGCGCTCGGCGGCTCCGGCGGCGATGGCTGCGCTTTCGATGCCGCCGGTAACTTCTGGATCGCCGACTTTCATCGCGCCGACACCAAACGCGGGCGAATCACCATTCTCAACCCGCAGGCTCACGTTCTCGGCTATCTCCCCATTCCCGCCGGACAGGTCAGCAATCTCACCTTTGGTGGACAGCAGTACAACGAACTGTTCGTCACCACGGGCGATCCCGCCGCCGTCTTTCATGCCCGCGTCGGCGTCCCTGGCTTCAAAGGCTTTCCCGCCAAACCGCTCAAAATCCTCCGCCATCTCGATCTCAAGCCCCTAGATGAACCGCTGCCGAGTAAATAGAAAAGCTATCTTCTCGGCTATCGGCTGTCGGCCAGAACAAGACCTGAGAAGGTCCATCGACTCCGATGAAGGGCAAATAATCGTTGGGCGGTTTGGCCGTCAGCCGATTGCCGATTGCCGACAAAAGGAGTGAAAATGACTGAGAATAAGGCGACGAACATTACTTGGCACGAAGGACACGTTGGCCGCGAGGAGCGAGCGCGGGTACTGAAACAGAAAGGAGCGACGCTGTGGTTCACCGGACTTTCCGGATCGGGAAAGAGTACGATGGCCTATACCTTGGAACACGCCCTCGTCCAACGCGGACGGCTCGCTTACGTCCTCGACGGCGATAATATCCGCCACGGCCTCAACAAGAATCTCGGCTTCTCCGCCGCCGACCGCGAGGAGAACATCCGGCGTATCGGCGAAGTCGCCAAGCTGTTCGCCGACTGCGGCGTCTTGACCATGACCAGTTTCATCAGCCCCTATCGCGCCGACCGCGACAAGGTGCGGGCCTTGCACGTCCAAGACAATCTGCCGTTCATCGAAGTGTTCGTCAACACCCCCATCGAGACGTGCGAACAGCGCGATCCCAAGGGACTGTACAAGAAGGCCCGCGCCGGCCAGCTCAAGGGCTTCACCGGCATCGACGATCCCTACGAAGAACCGCTCCATCCGGAATTAACCCTCGACGCCACCCACACCTCGCCGCAACAAGCAACGGTGCTGCTGATCGAATACCTCGAAAAACAGGGCATCCTGTAAGCGAAGCAGAGCGACCAGCCGCCGCCAAGCGAGCGATCCGTCGACCGGCGAGACGGTGGCGTATCCGGGCTATTCCCGCTCGCCGTAGAGGCGTTCACCCATAAGGGTGATTTCGGTGCCGCGACCGCGAAGGAGCGGGGGCGAAACAGTACCAACGCCCGCTCCCTCACGATTGCGGCTCCGACGCCGCGAGGTGGCGGCGGACAAAGGGGGATGTTGAGACTATTCGCATCTTTTTAATCCGCGACTTCTTCTGGGCCGAAGCGCTTGAGGATGGCGCGGAGGGTGGCGAGCATCTCGGCGGAGTCGGTCGAAGGGCGCAGGCCCGACCAGTGCAATTCGACCGGCCAACCGGCATGATGGGCGGCACGATTGAATTGCTCGCGCATGCGCTGACCCCAGACGAAGCCGAAGCGATCTCGATAAGACAGCCACAAGCAATCGAACGAAGAACGGGGCATGCGCCGAATCGTCAATCCCAACCATGCCAACCAGGGCGCGAGCGCCAGCATCAAAGTCCCCAGCCATGCCGGCGCGTTCCCACCCCACGGACGCGCTAACTCCGTGCCGCAAGCCAACCCCACGAAAACCGCGCCCAATGCCAGGCGAGTCGGGAGATAATTCAACAGTGAGATTGCGATTGTCGCCGCCAGAAACCCCGCTTGAGCCGGTTCCAAGCGTACTTCGCCGAGACCTTGGAGGATCGGCAACATTAACACGGCGAGCAGTCCGACGACGACGAAATTCCACGCCGACACTCCCGGCCTACGCGCTCCCAAGACGGCGATGCCGGAACAACCCGTGAGACACAGGGCGAGATAAGTCGTCAATGTTTGATCCGCTCCGGCCCAAAGTGCCCGGCCTCCGACCGCGACGAGCCAGGCAAACCAAGCCAACAGCACCCACAACAACGGTTGCCGTAACGTCGTCGTCCGATTGGCTCGCCATGCCAGCGCGAGAGGAACGAGAGCCAACACCATCGACCCGGCCGCCAATCCATTCATGGGTATCTACCGTCCTCCGAAGTCAAGATGTATCAATCTTATGGCGAGAGACGGCGAGTGGGCCTACCGAGTTTCGCGCATTTTCGCATTTCCCTTCGCTCGCTCGGTCGATGCGAGAGCATAAGCGCTCTGGGTAATTGTCCTCGCCCCCGTAAGGATCTTCCATGAGAAATCATCGTCTGTTCGCCCTGTGGCTGCTGCCGTTGTTGCTGGCGCTGGCATTCGTTCCTCCCACTTTCGCCGGCGTCATTTTTGGAAGAAAGAACAAGAAGCCAACTCCGGCCGAGCGCGTCCCAGAATTGCTGACGCAGATCAAGACCGATGGCGACTCCGGCAAGCGCGCCGCCGCCGTCCAAGAGCTTCGGCAATACGATCTCCAGCAATTTCCGACCATCGTGCCGGGATTGGTAGATGTGTTGCTGAGCGACCGGGAGCCGAGCGTTCGCGCGGAAGCGGCACGAAGTCTGGGCAAGCTTCGACCCATCTCGGAACAGGCGGGATTGGCGTTGGAACAGGCGTTGGCCAAAGACAACTCGACGCGCGTGCGCCTGCAAGCGCGCAGCTCGCTGATGCAATATCATTGGAGCGGCTATCACAGCGTCCACAAAGACGACCTCGTGCCGCAAACCAAGGAGCCGCCGCTCGCCGACGACAAGACACCTTCGCCGACGATCGGTGCGAGAACCCCACCGCGCCAGCCGTATGGATCGCGCACGATGTCCGGCTATCGTGCGCCGACGCCGCAACCCTATACACCGTATCGACCGAGTGTCATCGAGCCGCCGCTCGCTCCGCCCGTCACGCCGTCGAACCCGAATCTCCCTCGCGGCGGCAACGAGAACGGACCAGATCTAAGCCCTCCGTAAGCTTGCCGGATACCAGAAGCAATCGCTCGAAGCGCAAGCGAGGCTGAGGTCCATCCTCCTCGCTTGCGCTTCGAGTTGGTATCGGCTTAGGCATTTCCCTTCTCCTTCCGATTTCCACCCCCCGATTGACATTCGATGTCCACGCCGACGCGCTGGCTCCACGCATCCAGCAAGCGTCGATACACCGGGCCGGGCCGACCGTCGCCGATCGGGGTTTCGTTTATCTTCGTCACCGGCAGAAGACAATACGACGAACTGGACAGAAAAGCTTCGTCGGCTTCGCACGCCCGATCCAACGGAATGTCGCGCTCCACGAACGAGACACCGCATTCCTCGGCTAACTTGCTCACCGTCGCGCGGCTAATGCCGGGCAAGGTGTATGTGTCGGGCGGCGCGACGAGAGTGCCCTTTTCGATCATCAGGAAGTTACCGCTGCTCGTCTCCGTCACGTTACCGGCCAAGTCCAGTAACAGCGCCCAAGCCTCGGGATCGCGGTCTTGCACTTCGCGCTGTGCGAGATAATAGTGCATGCGACTGCGGCATTTCATGTTAGCGTCCCAACACTGCGGCGGGACTTGACGGATCGACGGAGTCATCAAACGAATGCCGTGTTTCCGGCGCGGCACCCAATCGGCAAGGGGCAAGGCGAACGTGTGAACGCAAACCGTCGGCTCGCGCCGCGGCGGACGACCCAAGGCATACAGACCGTATTCGCCCGCCGTCACGAAATGCACCAACCCCAACTCATCCGTGGCATCGACGAGCGACGCATTGTGTTCGAGCAGACGATGGGAAATATCGGACAAATCGCTTCTCGATAGGCTGAGATTCATGCGGGAGATCCTCAACGCGCGGAACAAGCGGTCGAGGTGATCGTCGAGCCGAAACGGACGTTTTCTGAACGTACGCGTCAACTCGGAAACGGTCGCCCCTTGAACCACGCCCGCATCCCAGATGGGCAAATGCGCCTCGTTCGCGGAGACAAAGCGGTCGTTTAGGAAAATCAACGGTTGGCTCATCTTGCGTTGCTCTCCAAGCCTGTGCCTGTTCGTTATTGGACACACTTTGCCCATTGTTGCAAGTGGATGGCATCCATTTCGATTTATTCTCGAGAACGATACGATGGCGTGGGATGCGGAATCGCCTTCGGTTACCCTGGATTCAGAATGAGGGCTGCTTCTTTGCTCATCGTCTGCCTAAAAGCGTTGCATTTCGCGCGAGAGCAAATTTGCACTGCCGTGGCGAAGGGTAGTGCTTTCTCGAATCGGAGGCAGGAAGTTCTGCCCAGGATCGATGACATAACAACCTTATTATCATGAAGTTGCGTCGTTCGTATTGCCGAGGCTGCGAACCGCGTCCTTGCGAAGACGAACGCATGAAGCGAGAGTCCATCACTTTGGCATGGCAATTGCAATCACCATTGCTATGGAAAGATGGCGTTCTCGGCTAGAGAAAAAATATTTTTTTTGGTAAAACGAGAAAAGTAGGCCGAATCCGCCCCTACAAACGGACCTCTAAAGGAGGAAATCGGGTTCCAAGGATGGTTTCCCGAAGCGATTGGAAGGGATTCGTAAGCTACGGTTAACAGAGAGAGGTTGCTGCTCCGACGATCCCGAAGCCGGATTCCTTTCCTGGAAGCATCCTCAGCGCGCAACCCGCAGTTACAAGTTGTCGCCCAAGCACCTGACATCACCGACCCGATCTCGCATTCCGAGGTCAAGCCGGCGCTTCCGCGCCGTCTCAGTGACGGCCGCGCAGAAGCTCCGCGCCGATGCACGGGAGGAATGAGGCATGTTTCCCTTAAACTGCGCTTTGGCAGTGGCGCTGCTGACGACTCCATCCGAGCAGATCGAGTCCGCAGCCACCGCCGATCAATATACCTATCTTCGTCCGACCTTGCAAAAAGTGGCCATCGCATGGGAGATTCTCGATTCGCGCGAGGTGCGCTACGTTCTCACCCGCGCCGAGGATTTTCCCGCCGATCTCAAGTTGTTGCGCCGCCGCCAAAGCGAGCTTGCCGACGCGCCCCCTCTGAACGATAATACGCGCTTCCCCCAACGGACCTTGATTAACGAATTGCTGTCGTTCAACCGCACCTATCGCCAACACCTTGACAGCCGACAAGCACTCGATCCCACCGGACGCTGGGATCTGCACGAAGCGCTGCAAGAAGCGGATCGGCTCTATCAGATTTGGGATACGGTGCGCGACGCGCGCTGCGACTATTATTATGTGACGGTGCGCCGACAAGCGCTCAAAAAACTGCGCGAGGCCATTGGACCGCACTCGTACTATGCCGGAAGTTTGCCCCCTCATGTCCCGGTCTGGCGTTTCGCTCGAATCGACTAAGCGGCGATCCGAGAAGCCCCTCTCCCCCTATACGTCCGGGGAGAAGGGTTGGGGTGAGGGGGTGTGTCCGCGAATTCTTGCCGCTCACCCCCTACCCCTCTCTCTCGAGTACAGGGGAGAGGACTGCTTCTGAGACAATCTCCAACCGAACCTCGTCGCTCCCCTCGCCTCCACTTGGTGCGAGGGGACAGACGCCGTTAGCCGACATCGACGTGGATTTCTTCGCCGACGATTTGCACTTTGTAGCTGGCCACGTCGCTGCGCGCCGGCGGCGATAGATGCGCTCCGCAGGTTACGTCGAAGGCGGCGGCGTGCCACGGACAGACGACCTGATGCCCCTCCAATTCGCCTTCAGCCAACGACGCTCCGCGATGGGGGCATGTGTCGTCGATGGCATGGAATACTCCATCGACGTTAAAGATGGCCAGGGTCTTGCCGCCGATTTTGACTTGCTTGGCCTTACCCGTTGCCACCTCGGAAATCGCGGCCACTTTCACATATGCCATGTCGTTTCTCCCAAATCCTCAAGAGTTCATCGTCATTCTATGCGTCCGGCTCAGCGCAGCAGCGGCGCTTGGAGGCGGATCTTTTGCACGGCTTGGGCCACTTGCGCGAGCGCTTCGTCGTCGCCCAGTAAGACGGGATGATGCAAGACGACCGTTCCGTTATGCGCGCGCTCGGCCTCGGTCAACGGAGCGACGCCGCGCCAACGCTGGGGCGAGCGTTCCACATGCAAAGCCCGAAACCCTTCGTCCAACGCGATGCCTTCCGCGCGCAGGGCGGCTACGAAGCGCTCTCGGCCGATTCCGAACGCCTCGGCATCGTACTGAAAGCCCATTTTGTAGTAGACGGGCATGCTCTCTTGCATCGGGCGATTGCGGAAGGGGGTCATTCCCGTCGCTCCGTGCAGCAGCTGAGCCAGCTGTTGTGCGGCATGGAGCCGTCGGGCATTGTGGTGGGCGAGGCGGTTGAGTTGGGGCATCAGGACGGCGGCCTGCAATTCGGACAGGGGGCAGATGTGATTGCCGCGTTGCAGGTGCAATCGAGCGCGCTGAGCGGCGGCGGCGTTGCGGGTCATCAGCGCCCCGCCGCGGCCGGCGGTCAGTAGCTTCGAGCCGCCGAAACTAAGTACGCCCACATCGCCCCAGGTTCCGGCCTGTTTGCCTTCGATCCTCGCGCCCGGCGTCTGGGCCGCATCCTCGATAACGGAGATCCCATGCCGTGCGGCCAACTCCACGACCTCGCGCATGGGAACGAGTCCACCGTGGAGATGGGAGACGAGAATTGCGCGCGTCGCCGATCCGATGGCGGCGGCCAGGTTTTCCGGAGCGAGATTCCAATTATCCGCATCGACATCGACCAGAACGGGCCTCGCTCCTACGGCATGAACGCTCAGGAAGTTGCCGCCGTAATCGTAAGCAGCCATGACGACTTCATCGCCCGCGCCGATCTTGCAGGCGCGCAGGGCCAATTCGACGGCGAAGGTGCCGCTGCCACACGTCAAAACATGCTCGACCCCGTGCATCTCGGCGAGATGCTGCTCCAACCGCGCGACGCGCCCTCCTTGATAGCGTCCCCACGAGCCGTCGGCGTAGGCTTCGCGCAGCGCGTCGAGAACCGCTTCGTCGCCGAGCGGCCAATCGGGCGGTCCCAGCGGTCGAATCGACTCGCCGCCGAGAAGCGCTGGCCTCGACGTATCGGCGGTCATAGAGCAAATCTCCCATTTCGGCGAATCCGGTCGTTTCGCGTTGGTGAGGCGCATTACCTCGGAACGCCTGCACTGGGCTGCCAGATCAGAAGCTCGCCCTTGCCGGGGACCGCGCTGTCGCCCGAGTATCGTCGATAGTCACCCTCGCCTAGCCGATGGGGCAAAGAGAATCCTCGTTCCTGCAAGCGCCGATCGTACAAACGTAAAAAGGTCGGCGAATAGTCGCAGGCATGGGAAAAGGTGGGCAGCAAGGGGATTGGTTTGCCGCAGACGATGGTGCCGCGAATCATCCAAGCTCCGGTTCGCAACTCCGCGCCGCCGAGGAGAAAGAGAGAACCGCCCTTCATCTGCAAGCCGGCAAAGTC
This sequence comes from Planctomycetota bacterium, assembly GCA_021807595.1. Lineage (GTDB taxonomy): Bacteria > Planctomycetota > Planctomycetia > Gemmatales > Gemmataceae > JAJPHU01. The sequence continues at coordinate 9,545 of JAKBCS010000130.1, forward strand.
GCGTACCGGCCCTTTGACGGCGAGGATGCCGCGCTTCATGCGCATGCCGATCTCCATGCCCGCCGAACCTTCGACGAGTATGATGCCGCCTTTCATGCCGGCCAAACTGCCGCGATACGCCGCGCCGAGCTGACCGCCGGCGTCGCCGTGGATGTGAATCGTGCCGCCGGTCATCTCCGCTCCGACCCAGTCGCCGGCGTTGCCGGAAACCTCGATGGTTCCGCCTTTCATATATGCGCCGAGGTGCATTCCAGCATGGCCTACGACCGTGATTTTGCCGCACGTCATGCCGCGGCCGATCCATTTGACGCGACCCACGTCCCCGCGTATCACCATCTCGTCGCCGCCGTCTCCCTCGACGGCGAAGAAATCGTCGAGTCGATGTTGGTGTTTACCTAGAAACACCGGCAGCGCGGCGATGGCATCGTGGCGCAGCGGCGCGATGACGTCCGGCGACAGGCACTCGGCCTCCAACGGCACGGTGGGAGATTCTTTCAGGGTCAACGTCGTTGCATTCATAGGTTCGCCACCAACGAAATTTGTTTAGCCGCAACGCGCAGCGGAGCGCGAGTCGGTTGCGCTCCTCTGCGCGTCGCGGCTAACCATCGCTCTTGCACGAGTGAATGTGGGGATTTTCGAGCCGCTCCATCTCGACCGGATAGTTATCAAACGACATCGTGTAGTATTGCTGGAATAGCGGACGAATGTAGTCCTCAATCTTTTCGTCGTAACTCGGCCGCGAAACGAATCCGCGTCCCTCGACGACATTGCGGATCTCGCCCTCTTCCAAAACCACTTCGCCGCCCTTGATAACGTAGCGCGGATAGGAGAACATGCGCTGGACATCGGGTGTATCGTTGAAGATGGCCACATCGGCATCCGCGCCGATGCCCAGATGTCCTTTGTGCGGCAGACCCAGCGAGCGCGCCGGACCCGCCGAGGTGATGATGGCGATGTCGGAGAGCGTGTATTCGCGATCCAGTTCGGGGAGTAGAATGCGTTTGAGTGCTTTGGGGGCCAGAGATTTCATCTGCTCGCGGCGGAAGTCGGCGTTCATCAGCAGATGAATGATTTCCGGATAGCGCCAGAACGCCGCGCCGTTGGGATGATCGGTGGTCAGATAGATGCGCCAGGGGTCGTCGATCAGCAGGAGCAGTTCCAGGCCGACGGCCCATTGCACGGCGTTGACGAGGTTCTTTTCTTTGTAGGTATAGGGCACGATGCCGCAGCCAGTCTCGTTTTCGACATCGAGATTGCCCCACTTACGGCCGGTCAGCTTATACAGAAGATGTTGCCAGGGACCGTCGGCGGTGATGGTCACGGTGTCGCCGAACAAGACCGCGCCGGCGTCGGTCGTCAGATTCTTGTTGGCGTTGAAGGCGTCGGCAATCTTGGCGGACTCCGAACGCATGGTGAACCAGTCGTCGCCGCCGTAGGCGTGATATTGGAGATGGGCCAGATGGGCGCGGTTGCCCTCCAGCACCTTCATGGTTTCGAGAGTGGTGTTGTAGTTGCCCGGCGCGCCCAAATTGTTGCAATGCAAGTGCAAAGGATGAGGCAGCCCCAGGCCGTCCACGATGTCGGCGAGTGCGGCGATGATCTTGGCCGGCGTCACTTTGTCGTAACCCGGAACCGGCTCGAACAATCCCTTGGCGTCCTTGCCCCATTTCCACGCTGCCACGCCGCCGGGATTGACCGCCTTCACCCCATAGGCTTTCGCCGCCCAAATCTGCCAGGCGGCGACGTGCCGCGCTCGTTCGATCTCCCCCGCTTCCAACAGATCGAGCAGGATCTCGTTATTGGCCATCAACACGCAACAGGTCTTATCGACGATGGGCGTGTCGCGCAATTCCTCATGCGTATGACGGGCACTGAGAATGGGAACCGCTGCTTCGTTTACCGTGGTCCAGCCCATGCCGGCATAGAGGTAGCCGGTGACGAAGGTGGTCGGCGTCGAGCCGCCGATGCCGCCGCGCCGATGCGCCGTGCGGACCATCGGCGCACTGCGGCGATGGTCTTCCGGTATCATCGCTCTGGCGAAATTGAGAGCCGCACCGGCGACGTGCGTATGAACGTCCACCCCGCCGGGGAAGACGATCATACCCGTGGCATCGATGGTGCGCCCGCCTTCCACATTGGAGACAATGCGACCATCCGAGATGCAGATGTCCTTGATTTCGCCGTTGATGTTATTGGCGGGATCGTATACTTTACCGCCGATGATTCGAAGCATTCGTGGACTGCTTTCCTGATGGATTCTCCAAGGCAACCTCCGCGGCTTGCTTCATCGCATATCGCCAGACGGCTTGCTGCTCGCGTTGATCTTCCAGTAACTCGAGGATGCTTTCTTACCGCACCGCGCTATTAGCATATAAGCTGCTATTTCTTCGGTTATACTTGCCACGGGAGAAAATGTTCTCTTATTTCGTCATTTCGGTGTCCGAACTTGATACTCCTCGCAGGCAGCATCCAGCGATGTCGGGGCGGGTTGCCTCAGTGCTTTTTTCTGGCACATCTCAAGGAGTCGGTCGACATGTTGCTGACAATCTCGCGGACGTTCCAAACGCGAATAGTCGCTCCTGCGCTCGTCAACATTCGCGCCGCTTAGGTAAGCAAGCCATGTCTCTATATTCCATGTTGGTACAATGATGGCAATATGCTCGTCCACTTGACGTGGACTCATGCCCTGGCTCTCGCACGCAGCCGTTAACTCAGCGCACCGTCCATCGACACCTCGATCATCACCGTCGAGAATCACAACGAGACCTTGTGCGACGCGGTTGCGGTTGGATCGGTAGGCGGATAGCTCTTTGGGAAATCGATCTCGAACAAACTGAACGGCTGAGCCACGCCCTTTCGGTGCTTTCTCCACTCGTAAACGCCGCGTGGACCACCCCGCTTTCTCTAAGAATCGTCGAGCAAATGTCTCGTGCTGGCTGTCCTCGCATAAGAGAATCCACTGAACCTGGCGTCTCATTGTTCCCACCCCCGTGCGATTTGCTCGGACAACTTCAAGCCGTCGTCCATCGTGGTTTCGGACAGCGGCTTGGCCCTCGTCACCCCGGAACTTTCCCGCTCCAATAGTAAACCGCGATCGGTGCCGAGGTAGTCGATCAACTCTGGATGGTGCGAGCAGAGTACGGCCTGAGGCACGGTGGTCCCGCATGCGTCGGCCAACTCGATCAGCCACGGTTGGATTTCCGCGAGCGCAAGGTAGTTGTCCGGCTCGTCCAGAAAAAGGGTATATCCCTGACCCGCAGCAAGCCGGACGAGCGAGTAGAGCGCTACCAATGCCCTTTGCCCGTCCGAAATCTCATCCAGTCGCAGTTCGTACCTCTGGCCATTTTGGTCGAAGATGACCATCAGGGCCCGCGTGTCGAGTCCGACTTTTTCCATTCGTATGCCGCGAAAGCCCGCGATCACCTCTTGCAACGCCGTTGTGAACTCGGGCACTAGTTCCTGTCGCTCCAGCAGAAGGTGTCGATACCACGCGGCGAAGTTACTCGCGTCACGTTTCGGCATCGCATCTTCCGTCGATGACTCTGACGCGAAACTGGCAGGGTACAGGCCGCACACAATCACCTTACGAATGAAATCGAGGAATCTCGTCAGGAGCTTGTTGTCGCCCCGCGGAGGCACGCGAGCTAGCGCCGACTCCGACCAGTCCGCGCCGAAAACTGGACCTGCCGAATGGTTGTCTCGATAGAGTTGCACCTCGCCATGCCGAAATCGGAATAGTGGTCCGCCGCTCAACCCTAACCATTCCAACTCAACCCGTGCCTTCCGGCTCGTGGGATCGTGTTCCACTTCCAACCGATAACGGTAGTCTCTCCCATCGAGGGCCGCGTCGAGTTCAAAAACCTGCATGTTGCGCCTTTGCCATCGAGTCAGCGTCGGTGCAGGGAGAGCCTCCCTATCCGTGACCTTAGCGACGCCGGTGAGAAGCTGGCGCAAGGCGAATACCACATCAAGCACGGAGGTCTTGCCCACCCCATTCGATCCCAGGAGTAGTGTCAATTCTTGAAGGGGCAGTTCGAAATTCACCAGACTTCTATAATTGTCGATGTACAGACGCGTTATCATCGGTATATCCTTGCTGAGCGCGGGTCCGTGTCCCCTTGATTTCCGCGAATTCGCGCCACTTTTGCCAAGCCCATCCGAAACACGCGGGCCATGAAATGACCGGCACCGGTTATCGCTGGGGTGTTACTTGTAATTGTACGCCTGTCACCGCCGACTCGTGAACAGTTAACGAGCGCCTATCCCTTCGCAGCCGGTTCCTCAGGTGGCAGCCACATCGGCTTTTTCGCCACCGCCTTGTAGATGCGGCGAACCACTTCTTCATCGGTCGGATACGGCGACTTCAGCGGCGGACGCAGCGGCAGGGGAATTTCGTCCATGCGATAAACCGTCCCCGGCGCGCTGATGCCGGTGGCCGCCGTCGTGATGTGGACGCGCGAAAGACGGCTCGTGTGCGTAACCTTGGGATCGAGTACGATGGTCGGTATGCGGGCCAAATGGTCGATGGCCGGCTGCGGCATGGTCGCGCCGGGGTCCGCACCGAGGATGAGCGCCGCATCGTTGTCGCCGCGGAGAAGCAGATCGACCGTCGAAAACTCACCGGGGTTGAAGCGCGGATAGCCGCGGCTCAAATTGACGCCGAAGGGATAGCCCGTCGTCCAACGCATGATGACATCGCCACCCGTTACGTTGCCGTGGCCGCGCATCGGCATGGCCACGAACTTCGTGAAGGCATTCAGCTCCGCCGCCAACGACAATAGAGCCGCGGAGTTCATGTGCTTGCCGCGCGTCATCGACAAGCCCATGCCGAAAAACAAGACGCCGAAGCGGGCCTTTTTCATGCGCTCGGCGAAATCGGTAAGCTGTTCGAGCGTCAACCCCGTCTCGGCCACACGCTCGGCATGGACGCGCTGCCCCTTGATGAGCGCGCGCAGAATCGACAGCATCTCGAAGTCCTTGTTGGGGCGGACTTGCAAGAAGATGTCGGCGGCCTTGGCGCTGGGCGTCTCGCGGATGTCCACGAGAATCATGGTGCGGTCTTTGCGGCCCTTGGGGATGAACTTGCCTTTCTGCGTCAGCGTATATTTCGTGAAGTGCCGCGGATGGCACTCGGCGGGGTTGCCGCCCCAATAGACGATCAGGTCGGCGCGATTCTTGACTTCGCCCAACGTGCAGGTGACTTTACCGCCCAACTGGGCGGCGATTTCCGTGGGACCGTGTCAGAGCGAGGTATGGCTATCGACCACGCCGCCGATCATCTCAGTCAGGGCGACGGCCTCGCGCTGCGTCTCGCAGGTGACGTTGCTCAATCCATAGACCAGCGGAAGATGCGCGTTGTAGAGATACTCCGCCGCCGCCTCGACCGCCTCGTCCACAGTGGCCGGCTTGCCGTCGATGAGCGCGTCGGGATAAAGTCGCTCCGCCGTGTGATTGCGAAACCACGATTCGCCGAGAATGCAGGCGCGTTTGGTTTCCACGATGCGCTCGGCGTCGGAGTGCAACTCGATATCGTCGCAAACGCAGCCGCAGAAGGTGCAGGTAGCGTTTTTCGTGATCGTCAGTTCCATTTTGCTCCCTTTTATCGTCGAAGTTGACCGTCCGAACCGGACGGAAGCACAAACGTTCAGCCCAGTTCGCGGCCGTGACAGCTGCCGCGCACCCGGCGCGGCATGTAGCGGCCCTCTTCGATCTCTTCCCACGCCGCCACCGTTTCAATTTCGGCGGAATCGGCGGTTGTGGGAACCAGCGCGGCGTCTCGTTCTTGTTTCGGTTCCATAACTCCTCGCCTTCTTCAACGCATTTACATCGATTCACTTATTATCGGCTCAATCTCGACTTCCCAATTCTTGGAAGTCGGCATGCCCGTCCCCTCGGTGCTTTGCCCCATCAACCGGCACGTCGGCGGACCATACGGCACGAAAACCATGCCGGTGGGAACCTTGCCCTCCTTGCACAGAAAGACGGCCTCGCCAAACTCGGAGCGAACGCGAACGCTCGCGCCGGAGACGAGGTTCAAATCTTTCATATCTTCGGCATGCATGGTCAACGTATTGACAATCGTTTGATATTCAGCGTGATCCTTGCCGACGTTGATTTGCTGGCCCTGCTTGCTGGTTCGGCCCGCGTTCATGATAAAGCGCTTGGTCGTCATTGCCCCTCGCCACGGAAAGAGTAAGGGTCTCACCGATTCATTCTAGTGAAGCCGCGTCTGCGAGGGAAACAACCTTGACGCGGTGTCGGTTAGCCGCGACGCGCAGCGGAGCGCGTTGGGTAGCGAACGCGCTCCGCTGGCGCGTCGCGGCTAACCGGGGGTACTCACCTTTTTTCG
>JAKBCS010000261.1 GCA_021807595.1 Planctomycetota bacterium
GTGTTGATACCGAATCGTCTCGTGCGATGCGGTGGGGAACAACGACACTTAAGAATCAGTAAGCGTTAAAGTCTGCAAATCTCATGCCGTCTAGCTACCGATCGACTCCCAAAATACATGCGCCATAACATACATGAAATGAGTAGGTTACGGCGATCCGCTTCAGAAGATTCATCTCTTTTACGCCCCGATTTGTTAACAAAACGAAACAGAGAAGCGCTCCTGAGTTAACGAAAGTTAACGGCGCGGAAACATCCGGTTTCGGCCACTCTCCCGCTGCCTCGGCTCGCCATGAAGCATGAAGCACGGCCCCTTGTTGGCGCGGTCGGCCAGGCATAGGTTAGCTGGAACCGTTTCCAACCTATCGGCAGGAGAGCGCGGCATGTCTCGAACCTTGCATATTCGGCACCTCGGCGTCTTCGTCTGCTGCCTGGCGACGCTTGCGGCGGCGGGCGAGGAAAAGCTCGTTCCGGTCCTCGAAAGCGGCGAGGGGGGGGCGAAGCTGCGCGAACCGTTTGGCGTAGACTTCGACCGAGCGGGCAATCTCTACCTCATCGAGTTTGCCGGTCACCGCGTTCGCAAACTCGATATCAAGGGCACGCTTCACACGCTTGCAGGCACGGGAGAGAAGGGGTATGCCGGAGACGAGGGGCCGGCGGCGAAAGCGCTATTTCATAGTATGCACAGCCTCGCCGTCGATCCCAACGGCGACATCTATCTCGCCGACACTTGGAACAATCGGGTGCGCAAAATCGACGCGCGGAGCGGCAAAATCGCAACGATAGCCGGAACGGGAGAGAAAGGGTTCGGCGGCGACGGCGGCCCAGCGACCAAGGCGAAGTTCGGCGGGATCTATTGTTTGGCCCTGAATGCCAAGGGCGAGAAACTGTATTTGGCGGACCTCGACAATCGCCGAATCCGAGCCGTCGATTTGCGGCGCGGCACCGTCGAGACTGTGGCGGGCAACGGCGAACGTGGCGTACCCCAAGACGGAGCGGATGCCTGCAACGCGCCGTTGGTCGATCCGCGCGCCGTCGCCGTGGATCGCAAGGGGAACCTCTACATTCTGGAACGCGGCGGCCATGCCTTGCGCGTCGTGGATGCCGAAGGAAAAATTCGCACCGTCGCAGGCACGGGCAAGAAAGGGTTCGACGGCGACGGCGGCGACGCACGGAAAGCGGCGTTCAATGGCCCCAAGCATCTCTGCGTCGATGGGCACGGCGACGTGCTGATCGCCGACACCGAGAATCATGCGATCCGCAAATATCTGCCGGGCGAGAACAAAGTAATTCGCATTGCCGGCAGTGGACGCATGGGCCGCGCTGGACTCAATGGCCCACCGTTGGAGGCGCAGCTGAATCGACCTCACGGCGTTACCGTTCGCTCCGACGGCGTTCTCTTCATCGCCGACAGCGGCAACGATCGCATACTCAAAATCGCCAAGTAGCGAGGAGATTGCTATGTCCTCGGAGAAGCCCCACGTTTACCGCGATGAGGAAATCGCCGCCCAGCTGGCGGTACACAAGCTAACGGACTGGTATCTCGACGACGGCTGGCTGCGGCGCAAGTACAACACCGACGGTTGGCCGACCACGCTGATGCTGGTCAATGCCATCGGCTATCTGTGCGAGGCGGCCTATCATCACGCCGACTTGAACGTCACCTGGGGCAAGGTCTGGGTGAAGCTCAAGACGCATTCGGCAGGGGGCATCACCGAGAAGGATTTCGCCCTGGCCCGTAAAATCGAGGACGTCGTGTTATGGCGTCCAGAGGCGGGCGGCCCCTTGGAAGGCACCCCGCATCCCTTCGTCCACAGCAAGAAGTAGGTCTGAAATCGCATGCTCGAATTGGGTTCGCTGAAACTAGCCTCGCGCTATTGGCTTGCGCCTTTGGCTGGATACACGAATCTGGCCTTCCGCTTGTCGGTTCGCGCCTTGGGAGGACTCGGTTTGGCGACGACCGATCTCGTCAATGCCCGCGCCCTGTTGCAGACGAGCCGTAAGACGATGGAGCTTATCCAGACCTGCCCCGAGGATCGTCCGGTGGCCGTGCAGATTTACGGCACGCATCCCGGCGAGATGCGCGACGCGGCCCAATGGCTGGAGAACTACGGTGTCTCCGCCGTGGACATCAACATGGGTTGTCCAGTGAACAAAGTCGTGCGCGGTGGCGGCGGATCGGCCATGATGTGCGACGCCGTCAACACCGTCGCCCTGGTTCGCGCCGTCGTCGAAAGCGTTCGCATCCCCGTCACGGTTAAAATGCGCTTGGGGTGGGACGACGACACTCTCAGCGCCCCCTTCTTTGCCCGCACCTTCGAGCAAGTCGGCGTGGCCGGCATCACCATTCACGGTCGCACGCGAGCTCAGGGGTTCGGCGGGCGCGTCAATCTCGACGGCATTCGCGCCGCCGTTGAGGCAGTCGAGCGCATCCCAATCCTCGGCAACGGGGACGTGCGCACCCTCGCCGACGCCGAACACATGCTCCGCGCCACCGGCTGCGCCGGCATCGCCATCGGCCGCGGTGCGCTGCTCAATCCCTGGTTCTTCGCCCAGTTGACGCACCGCGAGGCAACCGGCGAAGAGAAGCCGCCGGCCACCTATCGAGAACGCCTGGAGTTTATGGCTCGCCACTTTCATCTGCTCGTCGCTCATCGCGGCGAACACTTCGCATGTTTGACGTTCCGCAAGGTCGCCAACTGGTATTGCCGCGTCCTCCGTCCCGGCCGCGACATTCAACAGCGACTGGTGATGATCGACGCCGTGGCGAAGTTCGAGCGGATCGTTGAGGAAATAAGCGATCTTTTGAGTCGTCGACTGGATTGCGATTGGCCCGACGCCGATTGGTCGATCCGCGTGCCCAGCGGTCCCGTCGAACGCTGGTGAAAACGACGTGTCTGTCCGGTGAACGGCGTTCTTGACGGGTGTGGTGGAATGTCTTCCGAAAGGAGGGCATTTTCATGGCCCGCGACAACACACACTCGATTCGAGCAGAGAACTGCGGTGGCGGCGATGGCGCAACAACAGCGTCGTGTCGGCAGATCAGGTCAGCGTGATGTTGCGTGCGGCCGAGTTGGCCATGTTGCTGGATGGGATCGATTGGCCCAACGCGCGGCGGTCGCAGCGTTATCAGCGCCCGGCCAGCGGTTGAGTCGGCCACAGGAGAGACGGCGAAAGTCGTCTCTCTTTTTACTTTTTCTTGGAACATTTCGGGTCCGTCATGCGTCTAATACGCACGACCATTGCCGACCTCACGGCCAAGCTCGCTAGCCGAGGCGACAATTCCCCCATCGGCCCGTGTCGGCGACCATCTTAAATGATCGCCTCGTTTCGCCCATATCCCCTTACGAAGGAGTCTCGTCTCGCTTCCCAACGGCATGACTCCTCGCCCACCCCCCACGCGGTTCGCCGGACAGACACGGGTTGCAAGCCAATGTCCTTCGACCGCGCGCCGGGCAAGTGCGCCACGTCGGAACAAAACGCGGCGTCCGCGAATGGTAGGCTTTCTCGTTATGGTCTGCCAAATCGACATACTGCCATCTCGACTGCCAAAAGGTCAGTTGGCCAACTTTTTTTGGGGGTTGGCAAGGTTACTTTTGGACTGCAAGTTACGTGGTTTCAATCACTTACGATTTCTCGCGCGAGTCACCTTGCCAACTTTCCGCGAGAGGGTCCGTCG
>JAKBCS010000131.1 GCA_021807595.1 Planctomycetota bacterium
GCGCCACAAAGCAGAGGGCGAGCGGGTCGGAAGCCCCCCATCCTTGAATCGGGAGGCATAAACCAACCGATTGCGACAAATGGAGGGATCACGACCCGCTAGCCGGGATTGCTATCGTTGAGAAACGGTTCAAAGTGCGGGCGATACTATCGGCCCATGCCCATACCGCCCATGCCCATGCCACCGCCCATACCGCCCATGCCCATGCCACCGCCCATACCGCCCATGCCCATGCCACCGCCCATACCGCCGCCCATGCCACCACCCATGCCACCACCCATTCCGCCCATGCCCATACCACCGCCCATGCCACCACCCATACCGCCCATGCCCCCGCCCATACCACCCCCGCCGCCTCCGTAATAAGCGAGAGCGCCGCGCGGGTTGTAATATTGCAAGTAGCTACCGAACATGACGGGATGGCCGGTCGTGCCGCCGAGTGCATTCTGTCCCATCCCTTGTCCCCCTGCGTTCTGCTGATTCTCCAGCGATCCGATGGCGGAGTTAAACTGTTGTAGCGGTTGAACGATGTTGAAATAGTTAATGGCGGGCATCGATCCACCGCGGATTATATTGATGGAGGGGTCAATGGGTGGATTATAAGCCCCCATTTGCGCCCGTGCAAAATCCGCCGTTCCGAAAACGGCTAGCGTCAGTGCAACCGTAGCGGACAGTCCAATCTTTTTCATCGTCGTGACTCCTTCGAGTAAGGAATGCTGTTTGCAATGGGAGGCATCAGCCTCGGGACGGATGCGAGATAGGGAGCTTACGTCCCCGCTCTCTTATGCTTATTATTGTACCACACTATCCAGAAACTTTGCGATTATCAGCGCTGCGCTATTCCCCTCTCCCCTTAGTACAGGGGAGCGGGGAGAATCCGAGAGCAGCGTTGCGATTAGCGGAAACCGCCGCCGCCGACACCGCCAAAGCCGTTTGTGAGTTGTTGTTGGGTTCCAACGATGGTGGACACGGTCGATGTCCCCAGCAATGTGAAGCCGAACAGGTTGTTGAACGGCGCGAAGAACTGCGTCATGCGGTTGTTGAGCTTGATGAGCGAATTAGACTGGACGAAAATACGATCGCCGGGCATTAGCTGATAGTTGGTCTCTGGACAGCCGCCTTGCGTGATGGCGGCCCAATTCACGGGGAACATCTGCATCTGCTTGGGGTCTTGCCCGTTGGGGCGCGCCAACCAGATATGTTTGTTCGAGGACATATAGAAAGTTCCATATATCATGCTCAGGGCATCGAGGACCGTTTCGCGCCCGGTAATGGGCATGCGCATGATCGTTTGTCCGTAGCCGGCTCGATCTTGGATGACGTAGTACCATTTCGTGTTATAGGAATAGACATCGAGATTGATTTCGGGTTGAAGGACGAACTGGCTGAGGTGCAATTCGACGGCGCGGCGGGCGTCGTCGATGGTCATGCCCGCGAGGTAGACGCTGCCGTAGATGCCCATGCCGATGGTGCCGTCTTGGCGAACGATGTGCGGCCCCTGAATCGACTGCATGCCGCGCGACTGGCCCAGCGATACTTTCACCGTAAAATTTTTCAGATAATCCTTGAGGTGAGCGTCCAGAGCCTTCTGCGCTTCTTCGACCGTCATGCCGGCGATGCGCAGGGTCCCGTAGCTCACGCCGAGATTGATGGTTCCGCCCGGCTCGATGGGAAACAGCCCGTTCAACTCCTTGTCCACCACCGTGCCGGTCGCTTGCAGTAGCACCGAGTCCATCGGCTGAAAGTGATAGGGCGGCTTGGGTATGACGCGCATCGTGGTCACGAGGAGGATGTCGGAAGGTTCGATGACATAGGGTGGTAGCGTGGTCATGCGCAGTTCGCGGGGAATAGGCGCTTCTTGAGGTCGGTTCGACGTACCTCCACAGCCCAAACCGGCCGTGCAAAGCCCCCAAACAATCCACGCCGCCAATCTTCGGAATCCTAGCCGTCTCGTTTCGTTCATCGGCCCCTCGTCTTTCTTCGTGAATGTGGGCAACGGGCGCGTTTAGCCCGGCTCGGCAGGACGCCCATTCAACCGCTATTGCTCCGATGTTACGAATCATCGGCATATTCGGTAGTCGCCTTGAGATTGTCTCAACCCATTTTTTCGGCGAAATCCTCCTCTTCGGAACGAGTCGCATAGCTCTTGCCTTGGCGGCATTTCTCTCCCGTTTTGTGTGGATCCCGCAGCTTCGTGAGGCCGAGACGTCCGCCGACGGATTTGACTAGCGCCGCGAATAAATTACATTTGCGATGCTCGGCTGTTCTCGCGATGACTCGGCAGAGGCGGATTATGTGGCTGTTGGCTCTTAAGGCGATGCTAGGAGATCGAGGTAAATTGTTGACCTCGTTGTTGGGCGTCACCTTTTCGGTGGTACTCATCAACCTGCAGGGCGGTCTGTTTCTCGGCTTCATCCGCAAAGCGAGTCTGCTCGTCGATTACGGCCAGGCCGACGTTTGGGTCGGTCATCAGCACATGAGCAATGTCGATATGGGCACCTTCATCCCGGAGCGATGGATTCATCGCTTGCGCGGCTTGGAAGGCGTCGAGCGGGCCGAGCCTTACGTCGTCATGTTCGGCCAGGCGACCATGCCGGATGGGCGATTCGAAAATGTCGTTGTGGTCGGTTGTGAGCCGGGCAGTCTGATGGGCAACGCCTGGTCGATGGCGCACGGTGATCCGCGCGCTATCCGCGATCCGGACGGCGTTCTCGTCGATGTCTGCGACTTATCGCGCTTGGGCAACGTGCGGCTCGGCGACGTGCGCGAGATCAATGGCCACCGCGCCAAGATTGTCGGCCTGACGGAGGGCATCGTTGGGTTCACGACCAATCCCTACATATTCACCACCATTGAACGCGCGCGAGGCAAGTATGCCGCCGGCGTACCCCCAAAACATTGTTCCTACTTTCTCATCAAGGCCAGGCCGGGTACCGACCTGAATGCGTTGTGCCGTCGTATTCGCGAGCGGGTGCCCGAATTGGACGCCTACGATCGGCGCACTTATAGTTGGATGTGCATGTACTATTGGCTGACGCGAACGGGGATCGGCATCAGCTTCGGACTGGCGGCGGTCTTGGGTTTGCTCGTGGGTTTGGCCGTCGTCGCTCAGACGTTATATGCCGCCGTCACGGAACGGCTCAAGGAGTTCGGCACGCTCAAGGCGATGGGAGGCGACGATCGCTGCATCGGTCGATTTTTGGCGACGCAAGCCTTGGGAACGGCGGCGTTGGGAGCGATTATCGGACTGGCCGTGTCGCTGTTATTGGGACGAGCCATCAGTTCGCCGCGCGCACCCGTCGAGTTTACCTGGTGGGTGGCCGCAGGCAGCGTGATCCTCACCGTTTTGGTGTGTCTGTTGGCGGCTTGGCTGCCTTACTGGCGCATTCGCCGAATCGATCCGGCCAGCGTGTTGCGCAATTAAGAGAGGCTGCACCATGTCCGATGCCACGATTGAGGCCCGCGATCTCTCGAAGAGTTTCGGCGTCGGTGCGCGCCGAGCGCGCATTCTTCACGGCGTCAGCTTGACGGTGGCGCGAGGCGAGACGGTATTTCTGGTCGGGCCGTCCGGCAGCGGCAAGACGACGCTGTTGTCGATCCTCGGTTGCTTGCTGACGCCGGACGAGGGAAGTCTGCGCGTGTTGGGCCACGAGATCGGAGGCATGAATACCGACGGGTTGACCGCGTTTCGCCGTCGATATGTCGGGTTCATCTTTCAGAGTTTCAATTTGTTTCCCACTCTCAGCGCCCACGACAATATCTGTCTGACGTTGAACGTCCGCGGCGTGTCGTCGCGTGCGGCGCGCGTCCAAGCGTCGCGCTTGCTGGAAACTTTAGGTTTGGAGCATCGCGCCCATCTCTATCCGGCTCATTTGAGTACCGGCGAATGCCAGCGCGTGGCCATCGCGCGGGCCTTGGCCGACTCGCCAGCACTCTTGTTCGCCGACGAGCCAACCGCTTCACTGGACGCCGAAAACGGGCAACGGGTCATGGGGTTGCTCACTCACTTGACCCGCGAACGCGGCGTGACACTCGTGGTGGTCACGCACGACTCGCGCATCGATGCCTTCGCCGACCGTATCCTGCGCTTGGAAGATGGCCGTTTGCGACAAGAATCGTCGATGGTGCGCATGAGTGAAGCGCCCCCATTCGCCACCGACGATGGACGCTGGGTGGAACTTGAAAGGGAGGCGGTGACTCGATGCGACGATTCGTAGTGACTCTGCTATTCGGCAGCCTGACGGGCTTGTGCGGCTGGCTGTTCTTTCGCGGCAATACGCCCATGGCCCCGGCGGCGGAGATGGAATCGAATTCGGCGACGCCGCGACCGGACTTCGTCGCTGCCAACGGCATCGTCGAAGGACGCCGGCCGGAAGTGGCGTTGCGTACGGAAATTATCGGCATACTGGAGCGCGTAACGGCCCGAGAGGGTCAAGTTGTGCGGCGCGGCGAGTTGCTGGCGGAGTTGCGCAACGAGAACCAGAAACAACAAGTGGCTCTGGCGCGCGCGGAGTTGGCGGTGGCCCGCGCCGATCTCGACCGGCTGCGCAACGGCGAACGCACCGAGAAACGCAAGGCCATCGCCGCCGTCGAGCGCGCTCGGCATGTCTTGTATCAACAGGCGGAAACCGATTGGAAGCGCTCGCAACGCTTGGCCCGCGAGAACTCGGCAAGTCTGGAGCAGTATCAAAACGACTACTATAAGTTGCAGAGAGCGCGGGCCGAATGGGAACAGGCCGTCGCCGATCGCGATTTGGTAGAAGCGCCGCCGCGCGTCGAGGACGTTGCCGCCGCCGAGGGGCGCGTGGCAGCCGCTGCCGCTCGACTGGGATTGGCCGAGGCCGACTTGGCTAAAACGCGCTTGGTGATGCCGTTGGACGGCCACATCTTGCAGGTCTATGCCGAGCCGGGCGAACTGGCGACACCCGCGAGCGCGCAGCCGTTGTTGTTGTTAGGAGATCTGTCGCAACGGCGCATTCGCGCCTTCATCGACGAGTTGGATGTGGCCCGCATTCGCCTCGGACAAAGCGCCGTTGTCACCGCCGACGGATATGCCGGACGCGAATACGCTGGCCGCGTCACTGTCGTCGTGCCGCGCATGGGCAAGCGCACTCCGGAGACCGATCAACCGGGAGAGTATAAAGACGTTTATTATCAGGAAGTGTTAATCGCCCTCGACGCGCCGGCCGACCTGCCCCTCAACCTGCGCGTTCAGGTTCGCATCCAAGCAGGTGAAGCAGCCGCCCCCGCGAAGGATCGATAACGTTCAACCGTTCATTCGAGGTCGATCATGCACCATGAACCGGAGACGGAAGTAGCGGATCGCCGCCGCGCGACGCGACTGGAAGTACACGCCGGCGTGTGCGCCACGGTATTCGATGCGATAACAGGGCAATCGTGGCCATCTGCGATCCGCGACATCTCGCTGACCGGCATCGCTCTGTTGATGGAGCAGACTTTTGCGGTCGGCCAGCTGCTCGGCGTCGAGTTGCGAAACGGCGAACACGGGTCGGTTCGCAATTATCTCGTCGAGGTTCGCCACTCGGACATTTGCTGTCCGAACGATGCCTATTTGCATGGATGTCGATTTGTCGACCCGCTGAGCGAAGATGAATGGCGTTTGTGGCTGTGAGCAATGCAGCTATTTGCCGCTCAACATGCCGAGAATCTTCCGCCAACGGGTTTGGCGTTCCTGTTGGAGCGTTGCCAACCGCTGGGCCAGCCATAAGTGAACGTCGGGAGACGCCGGCGTTGGAGACGCCTTCTCCGCGGCGGACGGTTCTGGAGTTCCCTTCTCTCTCTGTGTCCTCGTCTCCTCTCCTTGCTGTCTTTCCGATTTTCTTTCTCCCTGTCTCTCGGCCGTCCCTTCCGCGCGAAGCAGCTGGGGCGGAGCAGTCGCCGTCTGTTGGCTCCATTCGGCTTGGACTTCTTGAAGTTCGCGGGTGACGTCGCGCAGCTGATCGAGTTCCTGTCGGATCATCTGCATTTGTTCGCGTTGCAGTCCACCGAGCATTTGCGCCATCAGGACAAGGCTCTGTTGAAACTGATCGAACATCTGCTGTTGCATCTCGGCAAATTGTGCGAACAACGGCAACATCAGAACTTGCACGCCCAGCTGTGTTGGAGCGGCGGGAGCAAGGGGCGCATAGGCCGAGCCTGCGCCGAGAATCCCGCTCTCGTTCCCTTGGCGGAGGGCGGACGGCAGCGAAGGCAAGATCGGCGCTGGGGGGGCCGCCTTATCGGGGATTCGACGCTCCGGTAGATTGCGCTGCGAAGGCGCGAGAAAGCGAACGCGAACGTGGAACTGATCGATCTGCAGTTCGTCGTCGGGTTCGAGTCCAGCCCAGCGGATCGCCTTGCCGTTGACGTAGATGCCCTCGCGGCCAAGCAGATCGACGACCCACAAGCCCGCCGCCGTGTTCACCAAGGCACAATGTACCCGCGAGACCATCGAACTATGCAAACGGACTTTGCAGAACGCAGCGCGTCCCACCAACGTGAGCGGACGATCGACCATCCAGGTCTTTTCCCGCGCCGAGCCGCCGCGAAAGTCCAAGGCGATGCGCGGCAGCAACCCCAGGTCGTCGGCCTCGCTCGAGAGCGGATTGATTGGTACAATGGAGTGCGAATTGGCATCGGCCGCTTCTTCTCCATTGACTAATCGTAATGCATAGGGTCCGATGCGAAACGACTCTAGGGGATGCAACACGCCAGCAGGGATTTTGCCTCCCTCGCCGTGGATGCCGGTTCGGCTGCCGAGATCCACACACCACAGACGGCCGGACACCAGCTGCAAATAAGCGTGGCGATGGCTTATGTTTTCGTCGTCCAAGCGAAGATCGGCGCGCTCGTCCCGGCCGAGAAGGGCGAACGGCAGCGAAAGCGTCCAGCGTGTAATCTCCCCTCGACCGCGATGCTCGAGATCGAGCAGCGGAGGAGTTCGCGCTCCGCACGCTTGCAGAAAATCTTCGGGAGTTGTTTCGATCACGAGGGAGACTCCGCTTGTGGACGCATCCGCGGTGAGACGGCGCGGCCGCCCCCCTTGCCCACCCAGTGCCATTGTGTCCGATCCATTCTAACAATGCAATCGTCGTACCGAAAGGTAACGCTTTCGACCGAGTCGTTAAAAGGACACCTCGAATCCGTCTTCCCTTCGTTTCAAGGGAGCGGATTGTGCCGATTATTCCAAGCCGCCGTGTATTCAACGCTTCCAATTGTAAACACCTGCGCTAACATTTTGTAACATCCCTTTACAGTGACGTTAGGAGTGGGAAACGAATTCTCCGATAGGCCCGGTCGATCCGTTGCAGGCATCCCAGGATGACGAGAGACACAACTTACTTAATCCTCTATGGTTGTGACAAGATCCGTCGAAGCCCGATCGTCGAGTTGACGAAGGCTCGGCGAATTGGCATTGTGGTTGCATTACTCATTTTTAATGGGTTCGTGACTTTAGAATTGACAGATGGTTGTATAAACGCCTCGACCGCTCCGACAAGGCGAACCGACGATTTGATTTCTCGACGGCCATGACGTAAAGAACAGGAGTGACTTTTCGAGAGGAATGGTTTCAGCGAACCGCGGCCCTAGTCTGCCGGTTCGCAAGGCACGCCCAGACACACACCGCGGATCGAACAAGGGTTTGTTGGTCGCGGCGAACGCCAATCAACGCACGAGGATGCTACATGCCGTTGTTGCCGATGGAAACGTATGTGTTGCCCGATGATCTTCTCAGTGATGCCGCCCCGGAAGAAATGGACGCTGCCGACTGGTGGGTTCTGCATACCAAACCGCGAGCCGAGAAGAGCCTAGCACGCCATTTTTCGGCCCGTAACTTATCCTTCTTTCTCCCACTCTATCAACATCAATGGCGGAATCGCGGACGTTTGTTTCGCGCTCATCTGCCGCTGTTTCCCGGCTATATCTTTCTCAGCGGCGACGCGGAGACGCGCCTCGCCGCCTTGGAGACGAATCAAATCGTTCGCGCTATCCCCGTTGCCGATGCCCGCCAGCTTCGCAGCGACTTGGCGCGCATCCATCGCATGATGCAGGGTGGCATGGTGTTGGCACCGGAAGAGCAGCTGTTACCCGGAACGCCGGTCGAGATCGTGGCGGGACCGCTGGCTGGAATGGAAGGCAAAATAATTCAGCGCGGCAACCAAATGCGTTTCTTTGTCGAGATACATATGTTGCAACGGGGCGTATCCGTCGAGATCGAGGGCTGGATGATTCGTATTTGTAATGCCCGGTCCGGCGGTTCGCCGACAAAAAAGAGCGTTCCAGTGGGATAAGGTCGTGAGTCGAAGCGAGGTACACTCGCCGAGTCGGAAAGGTTCATCTCGACGGCTAAAGATGAGCTTTCCGCGAAGTTTGGAACTCGGAAGAGACGAGGTTCGTCGGATAGTTGGCCTTCCCGAATGATTCGCACGGCTTGCCGCCGCGCGAACTCTCCCTGCACGGATGCTGAGCAGCGGCGCGTGGGTTGATGGAACTCACCCGGATGGAGTTTGCGCCGCGTAACTCGTCGCGGTTGAATTACCGCCCAACAAGTGGGTCTCTGTCACCCACGGGGACGGAGTCCGCGCTTTTTTCGCCCCTGGGATGCGTTTGCGCAACCCACCGGCACGGAGTGCGCGCCGACTGCGGCAATATGCGGCGTCGGTTGGTTGCGGAGGATAAAATGGATACGACAACTGCCTCTCCTTCACTCGCCTTGCCCTGGCGACGGTTGATCGTGCCTGCGGCAATGGCGGCGGTATTGTTTT
Organism: Planctomycetota bacterium; assembly: GCA_021807595.1. Taxonomy (GTDB): domain Bacteria; phylum Planctomycetota; class Planctomycetia; order Gemmatales; family Gemmataceae; genus JAJPHU01. The sequence goes on from JAKBCS010000131.1 coordinate 8,766, forward strand.
GGGCGTTCGTGCCGACCTTGGCTGAGCTGGCCCATCGCTGGTCGTCCGATCCCCAGTATTCGCACGGCTATCTTGTACCGGCTTTCGCCCTTGCACTATTGTGGCTACGGCGCGAACGATCCGCCGCACTGACGGTGGACGGAGGTTCGTGGTGGGGGTTGGTGTTCGTGGCGATCGGCACCGCCATCCGATTTGCCGGCGACTATCTCTACCTCGATTGGCTCGACGCCGCCTCGCTGCTGCCGTGCTTGTTTGGGTTGGTTCACCTAACGGGCGGCAAAGCAGCACTGGGCTGGGTTTGGCCGGCGATCGCTTTTCTCGCGTTTATGATCCCGCTGCCCTTCCGCCTCGAAATCGCCCTGGCGCATCCGCTACAGCGCGTGGCCACCATCGCCAGCACTTACGCCTTGCAAACCATCGGATTGCCGGCTCTGGCAGAGGGTAACACCATCCTCATTAACGAGACGCGCATCGGCGTCGTCGAGGCGTGCAGCGGCCTAAGCATGTTGGTCATTTTCTTCGCACTCTCGACGGCGTTCGGCATTTTGGCTCCGCGTCCGTTGTGGCAGAAGCTATTGTTGGCGGCTAGTGCCGTGCCCATCGCTTTGATCGCCAACATCACGCGCATCACTGTGACTGGATTGATGCACGAAATGGTAGGACACAAGGCCGCCGATCTGGTGTTTCACGATTTGGCCGGTTGGCTGATGATGCCGTTCGCGTTGGTGTTGTTGTGGCTCGAATTGAAGGTGTTGGGCCGACTCTTCCTCCAAGTGCCCGGCACCGATGTCCCGGTCAAGACGCCCGTTGGCCTTGAGGTTCGCCCACCGTCTGCAGAAGCCAAATCGATCCGCAGACGACGTGCCAAGGACCGTTACATTCCACCCACGTCGCACATCCCGCGACGGAAGTAATTCGGTTGAGATGCTTTTGCCCTGATTCGCCCGCTCTCAATGGACTATCCGAAACGGAAACTTCGTATGATGCCTCCTCCGGAAACAAACCTAGCGAACAACGCGCCGGCGCAGACGGAACTTGGCTTCGTGCCTCCTCCCGCACGTCCACCGTTTTCGTATCCCTATCCCGTGGTTCATGCGCCCCAAGGGTCTTCCAGCGCGCCGAGCGCGATGGGATTGCTCAAGGCGCTGCGTCGCCATTTGGCCTTGGCTGTGACGATTGGGCTTATCCTTGCTGCCGCTGTCGGTTTCGCTACTTGGTTCTTGATGCCGCCCCCGAAAATCACTGCGAGAATGCAATTGCATGTCGATCCTCTTCCCCCCAAGATTCTGTTCGGTGCGGAGGGACGGGGTGATTCTGAGACGTTTGCTCGGACACAAGCGTACATCATCAAGGATCGCTTCGTTCTCAATGCGGTTTTGCGCGATCCAGAGATCGCTGAGTTGCCCCTCATCAAGGAGCAGCCCGATCCGGTTCAATGGCTTGAGAAAGAGCTAAGAGTCGAGTATCCCAGCCCGGAATTCATGCTGATCACCCTGAGCGGAGATCGCCCGTCGGATCAACTGAAGATCGTCTCCGCCGTCACCAAAGCGTATCTCGACGGTTACGTCAACAGAGAGCGGAACGACCATTTAGCTCACAAAGAGAAACTTCAAAAGATATTCAATCGCTTGGAAGAACGGTTGCGAACGAAAAAAGACATGTTGCGAAAGCTCCAAGAACAAAATGGACCGATTGGCGAAAAAGGAATGGCGGTACTGCAACAGGTCGCTTTAGCCGAACTTCAGGATGCCAAGAGAGAACTAGCCGATGTGCGTAGAGAGTTACGCCACATAAAAATCGAGTTGGGGATGAAACCCGATTGGCTCGATCAAATTTGGCCGGAATATGTGGCCTACCTTAATGGGTTGCCCGTCACGGGGGTGCCGATCAATTATGCCGTCGTGGCCTTGCTCTCCGACGAGCTTTTCGTCTCCTTAGATTCACCGAACGTTCATCGGCTGGCAGGCGACAAAGAGGTCGATGAACTGATTAAGAAAGATAGGATTGTCGCGGAGGATTCCAAGGCAATCGGGGAACTGGAAACCTACATCGAGAATCTTCGAGAGAAGCTCCAACCGGATGCATATGCAAAACGAGCCGCGCCATACCAAAAGCAACTCGACGATCTGAGAAAAGCAATCGAGAAGAGAAAACAGGACTTGCGACCAGAGATCTTCCAAAAGATCCGCGAGCACGTTCGACTGAGTACTCGGGAGGACCAGGGACGATTGTTCAATAAGTTGAAACTTTTGAAAGAAACCGAAAAGCTGCTCTGTACCGATGTCACACGCCTCGATGAAGAATCGAAACAGATTCGCAAAAATGCAGTGGATGTCGTCAACCTCCAAGACGTGATTGAGCGAGATGAGAAGGTGATGCACTTGGTCGGTGACAAGCTCCATGCGATGGATATCGAGGAAGAAGCGCCCGCACGAATCACGCAACCGGACAAGGAAGCGACACTGTACACTCCGGATGCGACGAAGCGAAAAGCGATGTTCACAGCCGGCGCGGCAGCAGCAGCATTGGCTTTGGTATTGCTGGCCTTCGCCTGGTTCGAGTTCCAGTCTCGCAAAGTCTACTCGACGGATGAAGTGGTTCAGAACTTGGGTTTGCACATCGTTGGAACCGTGCCCGATCATTCGCCGCGCAGCTGGATGCCTTGGTCGCGCCCCGAAGATAATGTCTACACCCAAAGCTTGCTCACCGAGTCGGTGGATGCGGCCCGCACCATGCTGCTGCACATCGCCAACAAAGAGAAATTGCAGATCGTAATGATTACCAGTGCCCTGGCCGGCGAGGGCAAGACCTCGTTGTCGAGCCATCTAGCGGCGAGCCTGGCGCGATCGGGACGACGGACTCTGTTGCTGGATAGCGATCTCCGCAATCCGACGTTGCATCGCCTCTTTGAACTCAGCCGCGCACCTGGACTTAGCGAACTACTGCGAGGCGAGAACGAATTGGAAAACGTGATCCGTGAGACGCAGATTCCGAATCTTTGGATGATCTCGGCCGGCAAAGCCGATTCGGTAGCCCTCCAAGCGCTGGCTCTCGACGGCATTCCCGCTCTCTTCGAGCAATTGCGGCAGCGCTACGATTTTATCGTCGTCGATTCGTGTCCGGTGTTACCGGTTGCCGATGCCATGCTGGTCGGCCAAAACGTCGATGCCGTCATCTTCTCTCTCTTGAGAGACGTGAGCCGTCTGCCGCGCGTACAAGCGGCCTATCAACGTTTGGCGATGTTGGGCATCCGCATGCTCGGCGCGGTCGTCAACGGTACGCAAAACGACAGGTATCCCGCCGACTATCACTACATCGCGCAGGAATAAGTAATTGGGAGTGATCCTCATGTTTCGGACTCTCACCATCGTGGGCGCGGTTGCTTTGTTGGGCGCGTCGGGCGTTAGCCATCGTCTGTGGACGGGGGCATGGAACGTGTCCGGCGAGCCGGGCATCTCGGCAGCAAGATTGGAAGCAGTGCCATCCTCAATAAGCGATTGGGTGGGCGTGGATCAAGAAGTCGATGAGCGGCAATTGACTCGTGCCGAAGCCGCGGGCTATCTCGCCCGCCATTACGTCCAACGCCGAACGGGCGCGGATGTGTCGCTGTTTATCATTTGCGGCAGGCCAGGCCCGGTATCGGTCCACACGCCGGATATCTGCTACGGCGGCATTGGTTTCCGCGTCGAGGGCGGGGAGAAAAAGTATCAATTTGAAGGCGACCCCGAAGCACCGTCTGCTGAGTTTTACAAGGCCAATTTCCTCAAACCCGATCCCATCACGCCTTCCCGCTTGCGGATTTACTGGGCGTGGAAGTCCGGAAGCGGGTGGCGCGCCCCGGAACACCCTCGATTCGCTTTCGGAGGTGCCCCGGCTTTGTACAAGATGTATCTCGTTTATCGTCCTCTGCCGGGTGCCGAACTGCCCGAGCGCGATCCGTGTGAAGATTTCATGCGCGATCTATTGCCGGAGTTGGAGAGCGTTCTATCTCCCGCCTCCTAACTTCTTTTTGTCATTCTGGGTTTAGCTTTTCCTTCTCGAATGTGCGGTGAACTACAATGATTGTTCCCAACGCCCCCATTCAGCACGACCTTATGGAACGGATGGAGGAACCCTCCGCCTCCGGACTCTGGTCGCCATTGCGGCGATGGTATTTACCGTGCAAGACTGTCTTGGAGAACCTGGTGGCAATCTGTTTGCTCGTGTTGGCTTCACCGATCGTAGTATTGGCAGCTCTGTTCGTGAAATTGACCTCATCGGGACCAGCCTTTTATTCGCAGACGCGTAGTGGCAAAAAAGGTCGTCCGTTCTCGATCTACAAACTGCGGACGATGTATCACAATTGTGAGTCGGCTTCCGGCCCGCGATGGTCCACGCCCGGCGACGCTCGCATCACGCTACTGGGGCGCATTCTGCGGCGAACGCACATCGACGAGTTGCCGCAGTTGTGGAATGTCGTTCGCGGCGATATGAGTTTGATTGGTCCTCGCCCCGAACGGCCCGAATTCATTCCCCGTCTGGCCGAGAAACTGCCTCACTATACCGAACGCCTGTTGGTAAAGCCTGGAATGACCGGCTTGGCCCAAGTGCAACTGCCCCCCGACACCGATTTGGAAAGCGTCCGCCGAAAGCTTGCTTACGATCTGTACTACGTCCGTTACGTCAGTCCGTGGCTCGATCTCCGCATTCTCGCCGGAACCTGCTTCTATCTGTTGCGAATGCCCCTCGAACTGATGCCTCGACTCCGCTTGGTACCGCAGCGTCGCGTGATTGAAGAGGCCTATCGCCGAGCGTCCGGCAAAGTCGCCGTCGCTTAAATTCTTTCGTACGGAAGTCATGTGCCGATAAGGAAAGCCTTCATGCTCGAACCGACTCAGGTACAGAAAGCATTGGGAGAGGTCGATCTTCGGCTGCCCTCCCTTCAAACGGAACGTCCTCACATCTTGTATGTGGTGCATCGACTGCCCTATCCGTTGGATAAGGGGGACCGCATTCGGGCATTCCATTTGCTTCGGTATCTATCGCGGCACGCGCACGTTCATCTGGCCTGTCTCGCCGACGAACCGGCATCGGAAGAGTCGTTGGCAGTTCTGCGCCACTACTGCTATCGGCTGACGGTGGTTGCGTTGGGACGAACCCGTTGGCTGAGAGCGATGGGTTCACTGATCCGCGGACGAACGGTAAGCGAGGGGGCGTTTCATTCTCCGCGCTTGGCCGCCGCCATCCGCGAATGGACGATGTCGACCCGATTTAACGCCACGTTGGCCTCTTCGTCGGCGATGGCCTCCTATCTACGAACGCCCGAGTTGAAATCGGTTCCCGCCATTCTCGATTTGGTCGATGTCGATAGTCAGAAATGGCTCGATTATGCCGAGGCCGGGGCCGGCTGGCGCACCTGGATTTACCGCACTGAGGGGCATCGACTTCGCAATCTGGAACAGCGGTTGCCGAGTTGGGCGCATGCCGTTACTCTGGTGAGCGAACCGGAAGCCGACATCTATCGACGATTCTGCGATTCGGGACGAGTCCACGCCATATTGAACGGCGTCGATCTCGATTATTTTCAACCCATGCCGTCTCAAGAAGAACCCGCCTGCGTCTTCGTCGGGGCGCTCGATTATCGTCCTAACGTCGATGCCGTTCGGTGGTTCTCCGAGACGGTTTGGCCCTCCGTTCATCGCCGCTTCCCCGGCTCGAAACTGTGGCTGGTCGGTCGTCGTCCCACCGCCGCCGTTCGCGAATTGGGCAGTCAGGCAGGCGTCGAAGTGATCGGCCAAGTTCCCGATGTGCGACCGTGGATGGCTCGCGCCGCCGCCGTCGTCGCACCGTTACGCATCGCTCGGGGTTTGCAAAATAAGGTGTTGGAAGCGCTGGCGATGGGAAAAGCCGTCGTCGCCTCGCCGTCGGCTCTCGCGGCTCTGCGCGTTCGGCCCGGCGAACATTGTCTGCGGGCATCGTCTCCCGCACAATGGATTAAACTCACGACCCTCTTGCTTCGCAACGAAGAACATCGCAGCCGACTCGGTTCCGCCGGACGGCGCTACGTCGAAGAGCATCACGACTGGGATTGCTGTCTCGAACCTCTCGGCGAATTGTTGGGATTGGCGAAAGCGACGGCACGAAGCGCGACTTCTCTGGAGGTTCTCGATCCGGCATGAACGCCGACGCAAGCTACTACCCGGCGGCAACCGTCGCTGGTACAACGATGCCGAATCGCCGTCATTATGCCCTCCTGACGCTGTTGTTAACGGTTGTCATCGTCTACGGCAGTATCGTACCGCTGCGTGTACACCGTCAGACCTTTGCCGTAGCTCTGGAGCGCTTTGGGGCAGTATTGAACGAACCGATTGCCTTGAAATCGAGAAGCGATTGGCTCGCCAACTTCCTTCTGCAATTGCCGTTCGGCTTCTTCCTGATGGCCGCGATCTGTTGCGATCGTCCTTACTTTGCTGCCCCGGCCTTGCCGGTGACAATTGTTTCCTGTGTCGCGCTGGCCGGGTTCGTCGAGTTCGCTCAACTGTATTTTCCGCCGCGCGTCTCGTCGATCAACGATATCGCCGCCCAGGCCATCGGCGGCACGGCGGGCGCGCTGGGTTGGCTTCTTGCCGGCCAACGATTGACCGATCTCACTCGGCGCTTGTGGAACGACATCGGCTCGCGCAGCACCGCCGTCCCGCTGCTGGGGGTGTATCTTTTCATCGTGCTGATTGTGCAAACGCTGCCGTTCGATTTCACGCTTAGCCCGGTGGAGATTTATCACAAGTACAAAGAAGGGCGCGTCTATCTTCGCCCCTTTACCGCCGCCGGCGTCGACGGCTTCGAGTTGGTCAACAAGCATTTTTGGAACGTGGTCCTGTTCGCTCCCGTCGGCGTTTTGGCGGCGTTCCTGCCCGAGTGGATCAGCCGCAACGGTAGACGAGTTTTCCTTCTTGGTCTCATCGCGGCAGCAGCAATCGAGTTTGCCCAACTGTTGGCCTTCAGCCGCTACTTCGATGCGACCGACATTCTCACCGGCTCCGTCTCGGTGTTGATCGCCTGGTTCGTGGGCCGA